>NZ_KV789220.1:0-500 GCF_001807495.1 Corynebacterium sp. HMSC08C04
TGTCCAGGTACTCCGAACAGTTCAAACGCGATGCCGTAGCCCTCTATGAGAACAACTAGGATCTCTCGCTGAACTCAGCATCAGCTGAGCTCGGTATCAACCGTGCCTCGCTACATTCTTGGGTCAAAAAGTACGGCACTGGCAAACGTGCCCGCACGAAGGCCGTGCACGATCAAGCCCAAGCGGCGAATGATTCTGCGCGAATCCGTCAGCTGGAAAAAGAAGTCTCTAAGCTGCGCGAAGAACGCGACATCCTGCGTAAGGCCGCGAAATATTTTGCCGAAGAGACTCACTGGTGATCCGCTTCCAGTTTGTCGATGACCACCGAACCGAGTACTCGGTTAAGCGGATGTGCGATGTGTTAAAGCTGAATCGTTCCTCGTTTTACAAGTGGGTGAGCACCCGTAAAAAACGCAGGTTAAAGATGTATTCTGATGCCGTTATTGGTGCAAGAATCAAGACCATCTTCGATGATGAGCACGGGCTTTATGGTGCTAAAC
>NZ_KV789221.1:0-2381 GCF_001807495.1 Corynebacterium sp. HMSC08C04
CGGACTCGCGGTACCAACTACCCCAAATCGACATCTACTTCGCCAGTTATCTGGAGATATAGCCAAATGTCACCATGGCAAACGGCACGCTACGGACCGAAACTATCCCCTATCCCGTAACGGTAGAGTTGGCGCCATTTAGCCCACCTGTCCCCCACAACTCATACGGAGCTTTCCTCATGGCCCGCTTTTCTGCACGCCAGCTCAAGCGCTTCATGGGATTCTGGCCGCCCTTCTTGGGCGCTGGCATCAAGATCCAAGAATTTGCTGATGACGGCACTCGCGTCGTTGTCAGCCACAGGCCAAACATGCTGACCAAGAACGCCATGGGTGTTGCCTTCGGTGGCACGCTCTCCGCCATGACGGACCCGTTCTTCATGCTTGCGTCCATGCATCGACTGGGCAAGGAGTACCGCATCTGGGATGCCGCTGGTGAGATTAAGTACCTGAAACCCGGCCGCGGCACGGTCACCGCCGATATGCGTATCCCCGAGGAGACTTACGCGCTCATCGAAGAAAAGACGGCCAACGGTGAGAAGTATTTGCATTGGTTCGACGTGGACATCATCGATGAGGAAGGCGATGTCGTCGCTCATGTGCGCCGCCAAGTCTATTACCGGCGCAAGCAGAAACAAGCTGCACTTGGCCACAGACGCTGGCTAGTGACGCTTGGACTACTGAGGGTGCTTCCCGAAATTCTTGTGCTGTGTTTATCTAGTGCTTTGAAGCCATTTTGAGCACACCGGGAAAAATTGTGTTGTAGAAAGCCTCACGCCCAACTATTCTTGCGGGTACAGCGCCAACCCAAGAAGGATAAAGCTGGGTTCCCGAATGGGAGTAGGGCTTCGGCCTGAGAATTCCTTTGCTCCGAGGGTTGGCGTTTTTACTTTGCTTTCGCCTTGGCCTGCAAAGCATCAATACACGTCCCTGGCTCTTTTTCGAGTTGTGCAACGATAAACTCGATTGCTCGCTGAGAGTATGTCCAGGATGAATTGGGTTCTCCAGCGGTGCTGCGATCGTGTGCGTACCTGGCATCCTCTCTAAATTGGAATACCTTATTGAAGAGATTGAAGTGCCACCGGTTGAATAACTTTTCCTCGCCTCGGAAGTAAATAGTGGTTTTCGACTTCCTTAACCGGTTTCGCACCTCTTTTACTGCATTACCAACTGTGTAAGGGTAATAGGAAGCAGCATCTCGGATGTCTTTAACGATGGTGACGCCGGCTTCCGCGTCTTTGTCGACATAGACGTTAAGGTCGGCATCCTTCGCCTTCTTGACGATGCGCAGGTTTGTCTCGTAGATGACGGCAGCAGCACCTCCTTCTCCGGTTCCTGCCGCGTCGGCGGCTAGCTGCCTCATCTTAAGAAGCTTCTCTGCGACATGAGGCTCGTACTTCGTCCGAATCACGTCAGGGTCAATTGCACCGCGGCGCACGGCCAACGTCAAGTGATTCTCCGGTATTAAATCACTAACGGATTCACCATGAAGATCGAGGAGCTTATCTGCATAATTCATGACAGACTTTTGCAGGAACGGTCCGATGAAAATCTCATACTCATCAGTGATGAAGTGAGTATTGACATTGCGGAAGCGAATGATTTCCGCCATGTTGATGCGCAGGGGATCTTTATCATTCGTAAAAATCTTCTTGAGACAGTCTGCTAGAGCAATTGTCTTTCCAGATTCGTCCGAGTAATAGATCGACTCGATTCCCCGCTCTCGGATCAGGTACGCCTTGAGCATTAGTTCCCATGCGTTGCAGAGAAAAATTGAACAGGTCTCCACGTGGTATTTCAACGTTGGCCTGTTGTACAGCTCCACTGCAAGAGCAAAAGCTTCCTTGCTCTTTTCTAGGAGCCGCTCAATAATCTCTTCCTGTCCCTTATCCACAGGAACCATTCTAACTTCTGCCCCGAGTCATCTCTTCGGCGTTCTCAGCCTGTTCCCTGCCTACGCTCGGTAATAGCACGGACGATCCGGAAGTCAGTGATGATAGGAAAATACCCCAGCTGAAACACTGTTCTAGCTGGGGCTTAATGGAGACTAAGACGTCGGATTTGATAAGTGCGGCGTGAGAGCAAGAACTCTTGTTGAGCAGGGGTTTCGTGATTCTGAAGTAATTTCATTCGCTACAGGGCGCGGTTTCTTGCTGTTGTGAGGTGGTTCTCTAACCGCACTCAAGGTGAGTGCTGGTGTTCAGGGGGTGTGGTTTGCGTTTTCCGTTAGCGGGTATCGACTAAGGGGGGCGTTGTTCTTTCCACGGTCCTCTTTGTTAGCGTAGAATAGTGAAGATGGTAATGACTTTTAGGGTCGCTAACTTAACTACCTGCTCAGTTAGGTGAGGGAGTGCCGTTTCGGCGTAGTTGGTAGGGGCAATCCG
>NZ_KV789222.1:0-3949 GCF_001807495.1 Corynebacterium sp. HMSC08C04
CGGTGCGCGGCCGTGAGTGGTGTAGCGGCGGATGACGCGTTGTGCATGGACGAGACAACGCTGAATCATCGCGTTTGGCCAGCAGGCTTTAATCGCGGTGAGTGCGCCTTGTCCGCCGTCGAGGACGACGCAGAGTGGTTCGGCGATTTTGCGAAGTAGCTGCGTGTATGCGTGGGCTGTTTCGTGTTTGGTCCAGTGCCATGCAATGACGTGGTCGCGGCTGGCTGCCACAAGTAGGCAGCCAGCCGCGGTGTAGGTGCCGTCGATGAAGATCTGATCGTAGACGCGCTGCGGGGCACCGTCGTTGGGGACGTCGATGAGCCAAAACGGTTCGAATCGGCGATCAAGTGTCCAACGACTCACCCTTTGTTGCCCGGCGAGTTCAGACAACGTCGCTGTGGAGGTGACATAGGAGATGAAGGCTTTGAAGTCGCAGGCCTGCGTGAGATCGGTGCGAGTTCGTGTCGTGGAGCTGCCGCAGTTCGGGTCTTTGCACCGCCACCTGGTTGTGCCTTTGGATGTGGTTCCGTTTTTCTTCATTTGCCCAGCACATACCGGGCATCGTGGCCTGTTTTTACTCACCCGGAAAGCACACCAGAGAGTGTCTGATGGTTTGTGTGTGGGTACCTAACCCGCATAAGGAGATGGACCAGAATGACTACTGTGGCGAGACGAGATCCGGCTAATAAGGCCAAGATTGATGCGATTGAAAAGAAGCTGCTTGCTAACCCTGACATCGCGAAACTGATTGATGACCTAGGCACGTCCACAACGGATGCCAACGACCTAGTTCGCGGCATGTTACAAGCCTCGATTACCAGGGGACTCAACGCTGAAATGGATGCCCACCTGGGCTACGAGTCTGGCGACAGGAGCGCTAAAGCTGCAGCTAGAACAGACAATTACCGCAACGGGTCGTATCCAAAGACCGTGGATTCTAACTACGGGCCAGTCACCGTTGATGTCCCTCGGGATCGGGCTGGAACATTCTTGCCGACTATGGTCCCTAAAGGTTCTAGGCGCTTGACTGATGTCGATGACATGATCGTCAGCTTGTACGCCGGTGGGATGACAATTAGGGACATCCAGCACCATATGGCAACGTCGATGCGTGTCGATATTTCCCATGAGACGATTTCTGCGGTTACTGACGCCGTGCTCGATGAGGTCATGGTCTGGCAAAACCGCCAGCTAGACGAGTTCTACCCCGTGGTTTTCCTGGACGCGTTGCGCATTAAAGTCCGCGACGACGGCCGAGTAGTCAACAAATCTGCGTACATGGCAATCGGCGTGGATCTCAACGGTATTAAGCACATTTTAGGATTGTGGATTGCCAAGGAAGAAGGCGCTTCATTCTGGGCGCAGGTATGCGCCAACCTTTCTAACCGTGGGGTCAAGGACGTCTTTATCGTCTGCTGTGACGGGCTGAAAGGCCTGCCAGAGGCAGTTGAGGCAACCTGGCCGAACTCTATGGTGCAAACCTGTATCGTGCACCTGATTCGCGCCGCTAACCGGTGGGTAGCCTACGGGGATCGCCGGGGCGTATCAGCCGCGTTGAAAAAGATTTACACTGCCACGGACGAGCCCACAGCACAGGTTGCTTTAGACGAATTTGAAGCCTCCGAGCTGGGTGAGAAGTATCCCCGCTCAGTCAAGGTCTGGCGTGATGCGTGGGCGCGTTTCGTACCGTTTCTGCAGTTCCCACCAGCAGCCAGAAAGGTAATCTATACGACGAACTCCATTGAGTCGTTTAACAATGAACTGCGTAAAGCTACCCGCAACAGGGTGCAGTTCACCAACGATGAATCAGCGATAAAGACGCTGTGGTTGATGACCTGCAACATCGAAGACAAACGAGCCGCAAAGAGGGCAAAGCAAGGCAAACGAGTCTCAGCGACAGCCGGCAGACTCATGGAAGGAGCCCGAGTTTCCGGCTGGAAACAAGCCATCAACCAAATGGCCGTTGCCTACCCCGACCGCTTCGACAAATACCTATAAACCTAGCCCCACACACAAACAACTTGACACCCTCCGAACAAGCAAGCATTGATAGATGCAGGTCTGCACTACATTTTGTCGGTGAAACCCCACCGTGCCTGAGGTGATTGAAACCTGGCGGCGGGAAATCCCTGGTGAAGCCTACGCCCACGGCCAGATCTGGACACAAGCCTCGGCAAGCGATGCGCGCAAACACACAACCCCGAATACGGTGACCCACTTCCAGTACTCCTATGATCGGGCCAGACGCGGCCTGCGCGGAATCAAAGAGCAAGTCGCAAAAGCCAAACGCGCTGTTGACGGCGAAATCGCCATTAAGCGCAACCGCTATTTCGATCTTTCCACCCCGAACAAGAAGGTCAACTACGCTCTCGCTGCAAACACCGAGCCCTAGCCGGAATTAAAGGCTATGAAACCGACCTGACCGCTCTTCCCGCCCAGGAGGTTATCAGGCATTACCGCAGGCTATTCCACATTGAAAATGTCGTATCGGATGTCGAAATCAGACCTGAAAGCACGCCCAATCTATGCGAGGAAACAAAACTCGATCACAGCACATCTCAATATTGTGATGGCAGCACTAGCCGTGACCCACCTGATGGAGACCCGCAGTGGTCACTTCATCAAACGCCTCGTGAGAACACTCAAGAAATACCGCAGCTTTCAACTCGTCGTTGGCGGCGAAACCATTCACGCCGCCGTACCATTCCCGCCCGACCTCACTGCCACCATCCAAGTAATCACCGGCCGCGAACTTCCGCACAAAATTGGCCTAAGTCAGGTTAGAAGGGAATCAGCACACCGTCTCGTGGGATTCGTGCTCTGGGTGCTCAATCTGGATGGTGGAGTGCTCGATACCGTGTTCGCGCAGGGCCTGCTGGGCGGCATCCAACAGCGGGCCGGTGCCGACGGTGCCGTCGCGCACGATATGCACGGTCGTGAGCACGTTCACGCCGTCCAGGCTCCACAGGTGCAGGTCGTGGATGTCAGCAACGCCCTCGACCTGCCGCAGCGCGGGCTCGATCGCACTGGCGTCGAAGTCCGCCGGGACTTGCTCGAGCAGCACGCTCGCCGAAAGCCGCATGAGCTGCCAGGCGCGCGGCAGCACCATCGCCGCGATCGCTAGGGAGGCGATCACGTCCGCCGCCACAAACCCCGTGGTCAGTACCACGATGCCGGCCACGATTACTGCGACCGAGCCGAGCATATCCACTAACACGTGCAAGAACGCGCCCTCCACGTTGATCGAGGATTTGCGGTGCCGGTGCAGAACCCACGCCGATAGCGCATTCGCCACCAGGCCGATCACCGCGATGATCAGCATCGTTTTTCCCTGCACTTCGGCCGGGCTCTGCAGGCGGCGCACCGCCTCGACGACAATCCACACCGAGATCGCCAGCACCATCACTGCGTTCGCCAGTGCAGCAAGCACCTCCACTCGTCGGTAGCCGTACGTGGCCTGAGCCGATGCTTGTCGGCGCCCAACCAACACCGCTAACACCGCGATGATCAACCCCGCAGCGTCGGAAAGCATGTGCATCGCATCCGCCATCAGCGCCATCGAACCCGCCAACCAGCCGCCGATCAGCTCCGCGAAGAAGACGGTGCCGGTAATGCCTAGCGCAATCAAGAGTGCGCGCAGCGGCGTGCTGGAGTGATCGTGGTCGTGGTGCTCGTGTGCCATGCACTCAGCCTATCCCCGCCGACGCTTATTGACAATTAAATGAAAATGGATGGCGGTAAGCGCAGCCACTGAGGCCAAGTCGGCCTGATTTAGGTCATTGTGCAGTTGTCCTTTGAATGTGTAGAGAAGCTGAAACATGAACAACCAAAAAGTAGGGTTAAGTAGCAGAATGTGTGTCCGTTCGGCGTGTTGTGGGGCGGGTACACGGTTAGTTACTTCATGGGGTCAGGTCCTTTCTGATTCCTATCGAGTGTTCGTACTCGGTTG
>NZ_KV789223.1:0-1093 GCF_001807495.1 Corynebacterium sp. HMSC08C04
TGTTCACGACGGGAAGTATCCCGTGCAAAGAAAGTCATCTCTGATGAGGGTTTGACTTCAGAGATTTTCCGTCAGCTCCCGCCGGGGTGGTTTGATGATCGATTCAGTGATGGCCGGAGTAAGAGGTCTTTGTCCTATGACCTGCTGTATCTCGGCGGGGCATGTCGGCGTCAACGTCTAGGGGTATTGAGCAGAGTGATATTTAGCCCGCTGCGTTCGGCTTGGTCGATGTGGATTTGGTCAGGAAACCAGGATGAGGCCGCCGATCCAGCTAAGGAAACGGACGGGGCCTATCGGTGCCAAATGGTGCCAAATGGTGTCAAATGGTGCTAAATGGTGCCAAATGGTGCTACCCTAGTGTTATTGCCACCTGTTACGACAGGATCGGAAGAAGACCCTGGGATCCCAGCCGGACGACTGGACTCAGGGTCTTCGCCTGCCTCTAGAGGGAATCCGGGGCGGGACGGTTGAGGACCACTTTCTCGTGCAGCTTCTCCCAGTACTGCTCTTCCCCTAGATGGACGGAGTTCAGTGCTCCCAGAACGGCATCTGGAATCCAGAGCAGGGGATCATCGCCACCGCGTACGTGTCGCAGTCGGATACCAGCACTTTGTCCTTGGCCCTGCAGGGCAACTATATGGGCGACGTCTCGCCTGTTTTGTGCTTCTTGCCGGCTTTCCAAAGTGACGTTGTGGACGTGCATCTCGGAGAGCTCGAAGTACATCTGCTCCAAGCATTTCCTGCGGTGCCTCTCCGTCTTCTTGCTCACTTCACTCTGGTGGGTGATGATCGCTTGCATGGAGTCGATCTCAGAAAGGGTGTCCACGATTTTTCGGCGTCGGCTATTACGTTCGTCGGTCCAGTGAAGTTTGACCTGGCCAGGAAGTCGTAGTGGACGCAGCTCCTCGCGTATTTTTTCCAAGTCTTGAGTGTCGATGATGGCTGCACACACCATGTACTCCTGCCGGTCTGGGGGTCTAAGGGCGGAGGACTCATCGATGTAGGCGACTAGCTGTGATTCCACCCTGAAATTGTAGCCCGTCCGGGCCGACGCACCCCTCGGCCCGGTACCAACTACCCGGAACACGGCAGT
>NZ_KV789224.1:0-996 GCF_001807495.1 Corynebacterium sp. HMSC08C04
GGCTGTGGGGATGTCTCTGTAGAGCTCTCCGCTGCGCATCATGGCGAAGAGGACGTTGAGGCGTCGGCGTGCGAGCGCGACGACTGCGGCGTTATGTCTCTTGCCTTCTTTGCGTTTTCGCTCATAGAATTGCCGGGAACGCTCGTGGAATCTGATCGATGCAAAGGACGATTGCCATAGGGCGTTCTTCAATTTCTTGTTGCCGGCCCGGTTGGGCGAATTCGACATGATCGACGTTCCCGACTGATTCGTCTGCGGCGTCAGGCCTGCATAGGAAGCCAGGTGCGCTGCATTGGGAAAGTCGGACATATCGCCGACGGTCATAAGGATTTGCGCGGCGCTACGTGGGCCGATGCCGGGCATGGACAAGAGAATCTCGGTCTGAGGAATGTCCTGGATCAGCTCGAGTACCTGGGCTTCAATCTCTTTGCGGTGCTCCAGCTTGGCTAGTGCATCTTTGGCGGACATTGCTACGCCAAGTTCCGCGTATTCTGCGCCGGCGATGGATACCGTCTGGCCGTGGATCGCAGCAAGCATGGCATCGATAACTGGTTCAGGATTACGTGCCCTGTGACCACGTGCGAAAGCTGTCAGCCGTGCTTTGCCGACGCGTCGAATCTTGGTGGGGCCACCGTATTTCGCCAGAAGGTGGAGAATCCACTTGCGGTGAATCATCTGCCCACGTAGGACATGTTCGAATGCGGGGTAGGTGCCCACGAGCGCGGATCGCATCTGGTTGATCAGGCGTGTGTAGGCGCGGGCGAGGTCTTCGTCGATACCGTTGAGGACTTTCAGCTGGAGGAAGACTTCCTCAACGCGGTCGACGCTACGCAGGGCATCTGGCAGGTTGAGGCCGGCATGGGCGATGACATAAGCGTCGCGTACATCGGTCTTGGAGTTGCCGACGTGGATACGTGAAAGCTGTCGCATGGCAAGCCCGGGGAGGTAGCGAACGTCGGCTCCCATTGCTTGGGCGACTGCGACGGTTAGCCTGCC
>NZ_KV789225.1:0-2010 GCF_001807495.1 Corynebacterium sp. HMSC08C04
ACGGGATCACCAACTTCACCAATTAAGGCTACGCATCACGTCTCACATAAAAGGATGCGGATTTACCTACACCCCAAGCTACACGCTTACACCAACAATCCACTAAGTGGCATGGCTACCCCACTGTGTCACCCCATCGCTTGAACCACACATCAGGCCCCACGACGCACACCAACCAACAACACAAAGTGTCATCGAAAAGTGCTTGTGGTGGTTAGTATCAGTGCTTTATCAGGGGCGCATATACTCGGGTACCAGAATATCAACTGGTTATCCATCGACTACGCCTGTCGGCCTCGCCTTAGGTCCCGACTCACCCTGGGAAGACGAACTTGACCCAGGAACCCTTAGTCATCCGGCGGGAAGGATTCTCACCTTCCAATTCGTTACTCATGCCTGCATTCTCACTCGCACACACTCCACGCCTCCTTACGGTAACGCTTCAACACGTGCACGACGCTCCCCTACCCAATAACAAAAATTATTGCCGCGGCTTCGGCGGTGTGCTTGAGCCCCACTACATTGTCGGCGCAGAACCACTCGACCAGTGAGCTATTACGCACTCTTTCAAGGATGGCTGCTTCTAAGCCAACCTCCTGGCTGTCTTCGCGATCCCACATCCTTTTCCACTTAGCACACCCTTAGGGGCCTTAACCGGCGATCTGGGCTGTTTCCCTCTCGACTATGAAGCTTATCCCCCACAGTCTCACTGCCGCACAACACATTAATGGCATTCGGAGTTTGGCTGACATTGCTAAGATTGTAGTCCCGCTCAACCAACCAGTAGCTCTACCTCCACCAAGCTAATGCGACGCTGCACCTAAATGCATTTCGGGGAGAACCAGCTATCACGGAGTTTGATTGGCCTTTCACCCCTACCCACAGCTCATCCCCGCAGTTTTCAACCTACGTGGGTTCGCGCCTCCACAGCATCTTACTGCTGCTTCACACTGGCCATGGGTAGATCACCCCGCTTCGGGTCCAGGACATGCCACTTGACACCCCATTAGGATTCGGTTTCCCTACGGCTACCCCACACGGGTTAACCTCGCGACATGCCGCTGACTCGCAGGCTCATTCTTCAAAAGGCACGCCATCACACACAAACGGTGCTCTGACGGATTGTAAGCACATGGTTTCAGGAACTATTTCACTCCCCTCCCGGGGTACTTTTCACCATTCCCTCACGGTACTATCCACTATCGGTCACACTGAGTATTTAGGCTTACCGGGTGGTCCCGGCAGATTCACAGCAGATTCCACGAGCCCGCTGCTACTCGGGCAACTTGACAACCCCATCATCAATGTCTTCAGCTACAGGACTATCACCCTCTACGGCAGGCGTTTCCACACCACTTCACCTAACATCAACAACAAGACGCAACGATGGTAGTCGCTGCACATCAAGGCCCACAACACCGCACACACAACCCCTACCAAGTATCACATGCACACGGTTTAGCCTCATCCACGTTCGTTCGCCACTACTAGCAGAATCATTATTATTTTCTTCTCCTACGGGTACTGAGATGTTTCACTTCCCCGCGTCAACCCCCACAACAGCTATGAATTCACTGAAGGGTAACACTCCATAACAAGTGCCAGGTTTCCCCATTCGGACATCCTCGGATCAACGCTTAATTGACAACTCCCCGAGGCTTAACGCAGCCTTTCACGTCCTTCATCGGCTCAGCATGCCAAGGCATCCACCATGCGCCCTAAATAACGAACACACAACCAACACAACAACAAGAAACAAAGCAAACAGCCCGTTCCTTAACTATCGTGCTGGCGTGAACTACACAAAACACAAAAGAATAAAGAAATTACACACCCAAACAACCATGCCTATAAAAAGCATCATCATTTGGGGATGCTCGCGTCCACTATACAGTTCTCACACAACACCCCAACCACCAACAACAACCACACAACAAACCATGATTGCGTCAGCAACTAGGCAACACCAGGACAATAATGCCCCAGACACCCAACAATGCACCAAGTACT
>NZ_KV789226.1:0-286932 GCF_001807495.1 Corynebacterium sp. HMSC08C04
GCGGATTGCCCCTACCAACTACGCCGAAACGGCATCCCTGTGGATGCAGCAGCAAAACACGTTCAGACGGGACCTTCTTGGGGAACGCAGGAATGGGCTGACACGTACCGTCGTGGCCGTAACACGATCGAGAGCCGTAACGCCCTTCTCAAGAACGGTCGCATGGGATTGGGTGACAAGACTCGCCGTCTCGTACGCGGATTCGCGAATGCAACCCTCGTAACCGCTTTGGGTATCGTGGGTGTCAACATTCACCTGATTCAGAAGTTCCTTCACCGAGTCGTATTCGACTTGAATACAAACCCCAGCGACCCGGTTCCAACTCAACCGTGTAAGCGAGTCTCTGACTGGAACACGTTCGGCAACGTCGCTCCCCAGGCTCCCCCGGCTGCTGCCTAAAGACCAACAAAGACCACCGCCCCTGTAGGCCGTGGTCTACAGGTCGTGGGCCACTGCCCGTTTAGCCGAAATTTCACTCTATCCCTGATGCTTTTAAGCACCAGGGATAGAGCAAAACAAGCAAAATCCCGATTCTCAGTAACGAGAATCGGGATTTCGTTTGGCGTTTGTCAGTTTCGTGAACTCTGCAGGTCAGAACCGTGAAACCGCCTATTTGTACCCCGTACGGGATTTGAACCCGTGTTACCGGCGTGAGAGGCCGGCGTCCTAGGCCGCTAGACGAACGGGGCTCGTTTAGCTGTCCGTTGCGGACTTGATAAGAGTAAACGATGCGTAAACAATTAAACAAATCGCCTGCTAGCAATAGAAAATCCCGAACCCTTTGGCGCTTTTCTTGCGTGGTTAGCAGCTTGCTTTCTCTTAGGCTGGGCGCGGATCGAATCAGTGGTTATTCCGCTTGCAATCTGTTGATAGACAAAGCCTGGAAGTTTAGCGTGCCAACTCGGGTTCGGGATGACGCTTAACGTCTAACAGCATTCGCTTTAGGCTCCTACTTCTACGAGAGTTGGTTTAAAAGGAAGTTATGGATTCTAGCGATGCTGCCTAGTCGAAGGCGTTAGAGTAGCGTCGGTGAAAATGATGCGTTTCAATATCCGCCATCTACTCTCCTTTCATCCGGTAACTGCTTATATCTGCAGTCTAGGCACCGAATATCAGCCGCGGAAGCACTTTGGAGAACTTCCCAGTGGTCCCTCCCCTGGTACTTAAGCCTAAGACAAGAAGTGCTCGAGATTTAGCGCCCTGGTATGGGGTAAACAAGGACCGGTCCGCGCCGCCAACATAAGAAAAATCTCGAAACACAATCTTTGACGAAAGTGTTTCGAGATTTTTAATTTGTACCCCGTACGGGATTTGAACCCGTGTTACCGGCGTGAGAGGCCGGCGTCCTAGGCCGCTAGACGAACGGGGCTTAGAACTGTGATACGACTTGAAGCAGTATCACTGCTGGCCTACCAGGACTCGAACCTAGAATGACGGTACCAGAAACCGTTGTGTTGCCAATTACACCATAGGCCATCATCGCTTTGAGCTTTTAACCACCTTGGAGGCGAACCCCGCGGTGTTGCTCGCTGCAACGGTTTATTACTATAGCCACCGTTTCGGTTTTCACACAAATCGCCACGTCATCGCAGCTTTTTGAACTTGAAAAGGTGCGTTTTAGCGCGTTCTAATTACAACGTTGCGCTTTGCACCAGCCGCCGCTTCCGACTGTCCAAAACGGTCGCGGCCCCACTCCCAACGCATTGCGGGAATGGGGCCACGAGAAGTGTTTAGCTAGTAGCTACAGCTTTGCCCCTACTGCTGCGCAGGCGCCTGGAACGGCGTGACAGCCAGAGCGGCGCGCAAGCGATTGAGGGTGGACTCCTTGCCCAGGAGCTCCATGGACTCAAACAGTGGCGGAGAGACCTGCTGGCCGGAGATAGCTACGCGCAAAGCTCCGTAGGCCTTGCGCGGCTTCAGCTCAAGCTCCTCAATGAGGGCCTTGGACAGTACGGACTCAATGGCATCCGTCTTCCACTCCTCCAGCTCCTCCAAGCGAGCGATGGAGACCTCCAGCGGCTGCACCGCATCTTCCTTGAGGTTCTTCTTTGCGGACTTCTCGTCGAGTTCCAGCTCGGCATCCGGAGTAACCAGGAAGCTCATGAGGCCATAGGCGTCGCCAAGCATCTTGATGCGGGTCTGCACCAGGTCTGCCACGAAGGCAAACTTCTGCTCGTCATAATCTGCCGGGAAATCGGTGTACTCGGTCAGGTAATCACGCAGACGCTGCACGAAGACCTCGGGCTCTAGCAGGCGAATGTGATCGGCGTTGATGGCCTCCAGCTTCTTCTGGTCAAAGCGAGCCGGGTTACCCAGAACGTCTTCCACATCGAAGTTCGCAACGAGCTCGTCCACGGAGAAAATGTCCTGATCCGCAGACAGGGACCAGCCCAGCAGGGACAGGTAGTTGAGCATGCCCTCCGGAATGATGCCGGCGTCGCGGTGATTAAAGAGGTTGGACTGCGGGTCGCGCTTGGAAAGCTTCTTGTTTCCCTCGCCCATAACGAACGGAAGGTGGCCAAATTCCGGGGTCTGCTTAGCGATGCCGAGTTCCTTCAGCGCCTCGTACAGCGCCAGCTGACGCGGAGTGGAGGAAAGAAGGTCCTCGCCGCGCAGAACATGCGTGATGCCCATCAGTGCGTCATCAACCGGGTTAACGAGAGTGTAAAGCGGCGCGCCGTTGGAACGTGCAACGACGTAGTCCGGCTGGGTCTCAGACTTGAAGGTCAGCTCACCACGAACGAGGTCCTTCCAGGTCCAATCCTGCTCCGGCATACGCAGGCGCCACACTGGCTTGCGGCCTTCCGCCTCGAATGCCGCAATCTGCTCGTCGGTGAGATCGCGGTCGTAATTGTCGTAGCCCAACTTTGGGTCACGGCCGGCCGCCTTGTGGCGCTCTTCTACCTCCTCGGCAGTGGAATAAGCCGGGTAGACGTAGCCACCCTCCTTCAGCTTCTCCAGAACATCGGCATAGATGTCCATGCGCTGGGACTGGCGGTAAGGCTCGTGCGGACCACCTGTCACAACGCCCTCGTCCCAGTCCATGCCCAGCCACTTTAGGGAGTCAATGATGGCCTGGTAGGACTCTTCGGAGTCACGTGCAGCGTCGGTGTCTTCGATGCGGAAAACCAGCTTGCCACCAGTATGGCGCGCGTATGCCCAGTTAAAAAGCGCAGTACGAACCATGCCCACGTGCGGGGTGCCGGTGGGCGATGGGCAGAAACGTACGCGTACGTCAGAAGTAGTTTCAGTCATGCCCACCATGGTAGTGCAGGCCCTTTAAGCCGGTGCCACCACCCAACTCCCGCCGCTTCCACGGCTTCACCCAAAATGGGGTAACTGAAAACAGAATTCAATAGTTTCTGCCAGCGGTTTCACAATCTACATCAGGCTGCTTAAACAAAAGGAAAACGATTTTCTATAGTGAAGGCCTTGGATCAGAACTGAAGAAAGGTCTCCACGCTGTGGCACGTTCTCGCACCCGCTACCTAGCCATCCTTACTACTCTCTCGCTTATCGCCCCGGCACCGGCCTTCGCCGGACCCGACGACGGAAAGGCAATCGCCACACAGGGACACGTCGATTCCCCCAAAACATTTTGGGAAGACGATAACTTCACGCTCAAGTCTGAGCATAACTCCACCACCACAGACCTAGCAGACACCGTCGCGTGGATCGGCAAGGGCTGGAATATCGACAAAGGAAACCAATACCAATTCACTCTGCCAGACAACGGCGCTTTCGACTTCATTGGTCAAGCAGGCAAGACCTACTACACGGCACCAGCCAACATCTTGGGCAGCGCCGATCCAATCTGGCTTGGCTTCGGCGCGGATTCCGGGCTGCCTGAAGATGACTTCCGCGATAACTTCGCCTCGCTCGACATCCTCTCGGTAGACGGTCCTGGCGATTTCGAGCTTTTCAGGTATCGCGACTCCGAGGGCGGCCTCGACCGCTTCATCGGCACCACGCCGAACTCCGCGTATTCTTCGATGCTGCACGCAGGCTCCCACACCCATAACTACACGCTTTTCACCAAGCCTGGCCGCTACGAGGTCACCTACCGCACCACCGCGCGTAAGAAGGACGGCACGCTCGTCGCCTCGGAGCCGACCACCACTTCCCTACAGGTAGGAGGCATGAAGCCTGCCGATGACCCGACTCCTTCCTTGCGGGAGCGCTACGACGCCGCGACTGACGGCGATGCCTCTGCGGCAGGCTACAAGCTCGACATTGCTCCGAAGTCCAATCCTGAAAAGGACGGCGACGAGAACCTGTCCACTATCAGCTTCAATGCAGAAAACAAGGCTTCAGGCACGCTGACGCTGCTTATCGACGGCTATTTCCTCACCGATCTGCCTGTAACCGACGGCCAGGCCAAGTGGGACGAATTCCTGGGCCCTGAAAAGTCCAACATCCAGGCAGTCTTTACTCCGGAAGGCTCGGAACCACGATGGATCTCGCAACAGGTTGAATACGCTCCAGGCGCAACAAATTCGACGGATTCGACCAAGTCTGCCGATGCGTGGGAAGAAACCCACAACGTGCGCAAACTTGCGCCGCAGGAGGAGATGACTCCAACGAGCAAGAAGTTTCACGCCAAGATCGAGCCAGTCGGCGAGTCTGCATCCAAGGTCGTCGTCGATACTGAGGACAAGAACTTCAATGGTTTTATCAGCGGCGGCTTCTACGAAGACGACAGCGATATCGCCACTCTTGATTTCACGGGCGCTGTTACCAACGGCCACGGCGAGTTCCTTGTGGACGATGCGGCCTTTTATGACGACTACAAGCTCAAGTTGACGCTGAACCCGCATCCGACGGTCAACGCGGAGTCCGGCTCGGTCGTCGTCGCTGATTCCTATGCCTTCGGTAAGACCTTCGAAAAGGACGGTGCTCTGGGTACTTCCCCACAGCACCAGGACGCCGACAAGCGTGAGGAAGGCGAGAAGGAAGAAGGCGCTGCCGGTCCTTCAACCACGTGCAACGAAAAGCTCGTCCTGAACCGCGGCCACATCGACATCATGGCCACTCGAAAGGACGATCACTTCGATGTGCGTCTCAAGGACGAAACCAACATCGGTGCAAACAAGATGGTGATGCGCCGGCTTGACGACGTCATGATTGCCGTGCGCGACAACGCTCTGATGAAGCGCCCCGAAAAGTTCGGAGGTGCCGAGTACGACTTCATGAACCCAGTCGGCGAAAAGACTTATGTCTTGCCGCAAACGCAGAACCGCGACATCATCTGGCCGGGCTACAACACTGAGAACCTTGATTATTCGCAGTTCAAGGACGGTAAGGTGCACCTGAATCTGCAGCCAAAGGAGGTGCCGGAAGGCGCCACCTTTGGTATGTGGACCACCGGCGGTCTCGGCGGCAAGGACCAGGTCCTCGTGGATTCGAGCAAGGACGACTTCACCATCGATACCGTCTTCGCATCACACGCCCACACCAACTGGGCCTTCAGCAAGCCAGGCGTCTACAAGTTCGACGTGACCTACACCGCCACCACCACCGACGGCAAGAAGGTCGAATCTGAGCCACAAGAGCTGCTATTCACCATCGGCGACGAGGCCACCAACAACTGCGGTAAAGACAAGCCAGCACCGAAGCCAGAGCAAAAGCCGCAGCCGAAGCCACAGCCCAAGCCAGAGAAAGAGAAGGAGGGTTCTTCTGCTGAAGGTTCTTCCTTCAACCCGTGGAGTCTGGTGCTCCCGCTCGTGCTGGCGACCATCTTCCAGGCGGCACTGAACTTCATCCACGATCACCGCGCGGAGATTGATTACTGGGTGAAGGGAATCACTGGCCGCTAAATGGGCCCTGACCGTTCCTAAACCGCATTTGTTAATTGCAGAGGACTTAAATAGTTATGGACACACTCTCTCCTATGCCGTCCCGGGTCGTACCTCGGCCTGCGCTTTACCGTCGCACGCTGGGCTGGTTGTTTACGGCGATGCTCGTAGTCTTTTCGATGCCGCTTGCTGCGGCGCAGGCCCAAGAGACGGAATTTGATTCCGGTCACGTCGACGCCTTCTACGTCACTGCGCCGGATGGCCAGCTCTCACTGTCGATGAAGGAAGACATCACCGGCTCAGAGGTCGAGCGGCCCGGCGATGACGTAGTGTTGCGGGTCAACCAAAACGCGTGGTCTGATGCCACCGAGAGCGTGGACGCCATCGGCACGCCCACGTACTTTCTGCCGCAGACCCAGAAGTCGGACATCATCTGGCCGGGTTGGGATACCCAGAAGGCACAGCAAGCAGGCTACAAGGACGTTGACCTCAACTTCGTGGATGTTAGTGGGCCTGGTGCGGTCTACGTCTTCGAGACAACGGGCTTCGGTGACATTGAATCTGTTACTGACTCCGGTGACTTGGAGCTGCGCAGCGGCGAGGTCATCAATCAGCCCTACCCTGCTCATCGCCACGTCAACTGGGCGTTTAGCGAGCCAGGAACTTACACCATGACCGTGCAGGCTTCTTCTAATGGCGATACCAGTAACAAGGTCACCTACACCTGGTCCGTAGGTGATGGCGAAGCCGCAGGCGAAGAAGATGGAGAATACGTTGAAGGCGAGGACGTCGACGACGTCGAGGACGAATCCGATTCCACTGATTCGGATGCCGAGTCCGACGAGCATTCTGCCCCGGCAGGTTCCCTGTCTTCTGCTGGTGGAGCACTAAGCAGTGCCAATGCAAGCGGCAATCGTGCGGCCTCAGGTAATCACTCTTCGGACGCAAAGTCTTCGGGCAAGCCCGGCCGCGAAAAGTCGCGCAAGCATGTGCGTCGGGGCCACAAGTCGCACTCGGGTGCGCAGGAAGATGGCTCGGATGTGGCTTTGCAATCGGCGGGCGACGACTTCGTTGAAGCCCCCAACTACCTGCCGTGGGGCTTGGGGTTGCTCGGCGTTGGCATGTTGATGCTGGGCCTTGGTGTTATGCGCTGGGTGCTGGCGAAGGTTCAGGACTAATGCTGCACCGAAACAATCGTTGGGCTGTCGCGTCGTCGCTAAGCGCCGTGGCTCTCATAGCCGGCTGCGCGGCCCCAAGTGATGGGCAGGCGCCGGAGGGTCTGAATGTCGTGGCGACAACGCCGATTCTCGCGGACGTCGTTAGCCACGTTGCAGGCGAAGACGCCAACGTCACCGCCCTTATCCCTGCAGGTAAAGACCCGCATACCTTTGAGCCTTCGCTGCGCACCATCCGTAACGCGGCGAACGCAGACGTCGCGTTCGCAAACGGCTATCTGCTTGAGCCGCAAGGGCTCATGGATACCTTGCGGGAGACCACGCATGTCCCGGTCATCGAGGTCGCAGACCAGGCTTCCACCCGCGGCGCGAAGCTCGTTCCGCTCGTGGAAAACACTGCCCTCGATACCGTGTGGCTGGGACTGCGCATCCAGGATGCCCCGGCCAACTCGCACGCGGTGGAGCTCAGCATGGTCTCTGCCGAGGGTCCCGGTGACGTGGCAGCTTACGTGGTATCCACCTTCGGTACGCCGGAGGTGCTGTTCAACAGCGCGGACGGTATCAACGATCATGAGGACACCGCCCGCTTGCCCGCTAACGCGCACACGCATGTCTCGTGGGGCTTTTCCAAACCCGGTATCTATCGCATTGGGTTTAAGGCCCACTCTGAAGACGGCGCTACCGCGGTGCAAAATATCACCGTCGCCGTGGGCGTTAATCCCCCAGAAGAAATGCGCACACACGATGAGGGGCACGTGGACATCACCGCGAATATCGCAGCGGGGTCCATTGATCTGCAGGATAACGGCGCCCACTTCGATCCCAACACCACTGCGGTGGCTTTGCCTTCTTCAACGTTGCAGCCGATTCCGCCGAATCCGGCGTATCGCTTCTTGGGCCGTCCGGGCAGCGAGACCTATCTCCTGCCCCAAGCCGTGCTGGGCAAGCACATCCATGGCGAGGTTGACCCACACCTGTGGCACAACGTCGACAATGTCATCGCAGAAACCGAGGTGGTGGCCGATAACCTCGCGCTGGCAGACCCCACCCATGGTGCGGCCTACCGCGAGCGCGCGGCGTCGTATATCAAGCAGCTGAAGGAGACCGACGCTTTCGTGGCCGAGCAAATAGCCTCCATCCCGCAGGCCCAGCGCCATCTGGTCACGCCGCATCACGGCTATGCCTACCTGGACCAGGGCTACGGCATGCACGTCGCAGGCTTTATCACCCCGAATCCTGCCATCGAGCCCTCCCCGCGCGATGTCATTGCGCTGCGCAGGACGTTGGAGAACCTGCACCTACCGGCCGTTTTTGTAGAGCCAACACAACAAGCAAGCACGGCAACGCTCACCGAGGCAGCCGCGCAACAAGGAATCCGCGTCTGCACCATCTACGGCGACACGTTGGATGAAAAGGCTCCGACGTACATCGACATGATGCGCACCAATGCGCAGACGCTCCACCGCTGCCTTAACCCTTCGCCCTAACCAGTCACACCTAAAGAAAATCTCTGAGAAACAAGGAATCCACAAATGAATTCAACTTCCGCGAAAGCCACTGGGCCGCTAAGCCGCATCCTCGCGAGCGTGTCGGTGGTCTATGCGTGCTTGGCCGTTCTCGTTGCGGTCTTGGTAACCGCCGCCATCCCGGCGCCTAGTGCATGGGCCGGTGACCTCGCCCAGGTGGTCAAAGACGACGAGGAATTCGCCCCGGCAGGCACCGAGGCAATCATCGACCATGGCCACGTGGACGTCGGCGCGCAGTTTACAGGCGAAGGCGCGCACTTCCTCGCCCGCGACGATTCCGCAGCCACGCCCGTATGGCGCGAGCTTGACGACGTCGTGTTCAAAGTAGGCGACGAAGCCCAACTCGCGCTCCCAGACGATGAGCAATTCGGCTTCGTCGGCGGCAATGCTGGCGAGAACGTCTGGGTCATCCCGCAGACGGAGCAAGCAGGCGTTCCCTGGGTCGGCTGGAATACCCAGGCACCCTCGCTTATCGATGCCGCCGACCGCGGCGTGAACTTGGAGTTCCTCGGTCACACCGGCCCGGGCGAGTTTTCGCTCTTCCTCCAAAATGGCGGCTTCGAAGCACCCCAGGTGCTCTGGTCCACCGCTAAGAACCAGCGCGAGGATTTCTGGGTAGACCTCAACACCCACACCCACGCCAACTGGGTTTTCACTGAGCCGGGCATCCACCAGGTGGGTATCCGCCTTAAGGGAAAGACCAAAAATGGAGAAGACTTCAGCACCGACGGCATTTTGACCTTCGCGGTTGGAGCAGAGACCGACGTGACTGAGGCCAACGCCACCGAGTGGGATCCAGAGGCTGCTCAAGAAGGATCCTCTTCCTCCATCGCTGGATGGATTTGGGTATTGCTCGGAGTCGGCGCAGTCGTGCTTATTGTCTCGGCTTTCCTTCTTATTTTTGCAGCGCGCAAGAAAGGCAAGCATGCCGACCAAGACTAAGGAAGCACTGATAGATCTAGAACACGTGCGCGTGACTTTGAGCGGGCGCCGCGTTATCAACGATGCATCGCTGCGCGTATACCCTGGCGAATTCATCGGTCTTTTGGGCCCCAACGGCGCCGGCAAGACGACGTTGATGCGCTCAATCCTGGGCTTGGTTCCTGCCAGCGGGCACATTCAGTGCGCGGCGTCGGTGGGTTATGTGCCACAGCGTCACGACGTAGAGTGGGACTTTCCCATCAACGTCTATCAGGCGGCGTTGAACGGACGCACGGGATTGATTGGGTGGTTCCGCAGGCCCCGCGCCAAAGACCACGCAGCGACCAAGCGCGCGCTGGAGCTGACGAACCTCACGCACTTGGCAAAGCGGCCCATCGCTGAGCTTTCCGGTGGCCAACGCCAGCGCGTGCTCATCGCGCGCGCTTTAGCCACAAATCCGCAGGTGCTCCTGCTTGATGAGCCTTTCACGGGTCTCGATGCCCCCAATACGGAAGCATTGCTCTACCTTTTCGACGAGCTCTGTGCAGGTGGCACGAGCATCATCATGTCCACGCACAATCTGGCGGAGGCTGCGCACACGTGCCAGCGCTTGGTGCTATTCAATAAGGAAATCACTGCGGATGGCCCTGCTGAGCAAGTGCTTGGCGACGCCGCCGCCTGGACCGCCGCCTTCGGCGTCAGCACCGATTCCCCGCTCCTTTCCGCGATTGGGGTGGCCGCATGATCGAGGTCTCCCTGTTTGATTTCTTTAACGATCTGGCTAACCCGCAGCTAGACTTCCTCGCTCGCGCGGTGGGTATCTCGATGCTGTCTGCGGTGGTCTGTGCCGTGGTGGGCTGCTACGTGGTGCTGCGCGGTATGGCTTTCATCGGCGATGCTGTCTCCCACGCGGTGTTCCCGGGCCTGGCGGTTGCTTTTGCCCTGCAGGGATCCATCCTGCTGGGTGGGGCGGTTGCCGGCACGGTCGTAGCATTGCTCATCGCTTGCTTTTCGCAGCGCCGCAGCGTGCGCGCCGACTCCGTCATCGGAATCTTCTTTGCGGCTTCCTTTGCCCTCGGCATGGTGATCATCTCTCGGACTGAGGGCTACACCGCATCGCTGACGAGCTTTCTCTTCGGCACCTTGACCGGCGTATCGAAAGCGGATCTCTACACCGCGGCTGCAGTCACCGTGATCATCGTGGGCCTCATCGCATTGCTTAGCCCACAACTTACGGCCAACTGCCTGGACAAAGAAACGGCACGCGCGATGGGCCTTCCCGTCTTCGCCCTCGACATCGTGCTCTACCTCTGCGTAACCGGCGCGGTGGTCATCTCGGTGGGAACCATCGGCAACATCCTGGTGCTGGCACTGCTTATCACTCCCGCGGCTACTGCCCGCCTGCTAACCAACTCGCTGGGCACGATGATGCTCACCTCCAGTGCCATAGGCATCTTCGCGAGCTTCACCGGCATCTACTTGGCGTGGGCCATCGACCTACCGGCGGGCGCCACCATCGTGCTCGTGCTTACCACCCTCTTCCTTGCGGCATGGGCAATCTCCCCGATTCTTCAGAAGAAGACTTCCGAATCCAAGACCAACTCATAGAGAGGACTACCCCACATGATTTTCTCGCACTCCCGCGTACCACGCACCGTCGTCGCCCTCGGCGCTGCGACTTTCCTAGGCCTTTCCGCACCACAGGCTTTCGCGGAGGATACCTGCGCCGTGGCGGATAGCTACCACATCGAAAAAGGCCACCAGGATGTCGCAGTGCGCGACGACGACGGCCCGCTGCGCTTTACCGTGGACGACGACAGCTCCGGTGAGCACGTCGAGCGTGACTCCCGCGATTTCGTCGTGGTAGTCGATGACAACATGACGGGCTCTCTCGACGAGCTAGGCTTCCCCGGCATTTCTGGCGATGCATGGCTGCTTCCCCAAGACCAAGACTATTCCCGCCCATGGTTCGGCTTTTCGCTGCTGCACCTTTCGAACATGACTGAGGTTGAAACCGCTCAGCTATCCATGGAGCTTCACGACGCACCTGAGGGCGGCCGCGTCCTCGCTTGGCAAACCGGCGACTTGAGCGACTCAGAGCTCAAACTCGATAGCGAAGACCCGAGCATGACATGGGATTACCCACGCTCCCATACCCACGTCAATTTCGGCTTCACCCAGCCGGGCGCCTACGCCGTCACTTTTACCTTCACCCTCCCGGACGGCTCCGAGCACTCACTCGACGCCCCGTTCCTCGTGGGCAATTCAACCGATGATTCAGAGCTCTGTGAGCTCGATTGGGGCGGCAGCTCCGCAGGCAACTCTGGCCCAAAGAGCAAGGCTGGACAGTTGACCACTGACATCAACGATACCGCAAAGGCCATCGGCACCCTCGACAAGGCCCTCGATAAGACCCTCGACGAGGCCGACAAGATGGTTGCCACGGAGGCGCCTAAAGCCAAGTCTGACAAGAGCAAGAACGAAAGCAAGAACAAGACCGAGCAAAAAGACAAAGACAAGGTCAAGGACAAGAACAAGGACAAGTCCAAGGACAAGGACACCACCAAGGCCCAAACCGAAAAGAAGGCTGCTAACCCACAGCCACAATCGACGCCAGGCGGCACGGTTATGGGCAGCAAGCCAGCAGTCCGCTCGGCTAATACGGCAGGACCCACTAACACAGGAACCAAGTCAGCACCATCGAAGTCCGAACAAAAGGAAACAGAGAAAAAGAAGAAGGCGTCGGCAAGCGCACACCGCCCCGGACATGGAAATAGCCTTGCCGCCGAAGACGGACAAGGCTATGTAGAAACGGATGCGCAAGAATTAAGCTATGGCGTCCCGATGCTCAACTTCTGGGCCGGCGTTCTCTCCGGTATCGGTGCATTCGCATTGCTTTTGGGCACCGGTTTGTTTATTTGGGCTCAGTTCTTCCGAAAGCCAAAGCGCAATCAGTCACAGGAACTAGGCCAAACCCAGCAGATCCTTTAGTTACTTGCGCTTATCAGAAAGGAAGTTCCACACCTCGTTAGAGGTGTCCGGCTCGTACCACCAGGTGTGGTCGCCTTTGACCTTGAGGAGCTCAACGCTCTTCAGGCAGTTGTTAAAGCGCAGGCGCTCAGCCATTGGGCCGTTCTGCTCAGCTTGGAAAGTCATATCGCAACGGTTGCGCTTGAGGTAGCCGCCGAGAACCTCACGAACCGGTAGGTAGCCGGCCTCATGGCGGATGCCGCCCTCGTACTGCATCATGCGGTCATTCGCTCCGTGCATGATGAGGGTGTGCATCGGAGCGTCAACGCAGTTCTGCTCGACCGGATTGTAGAAAGCGCCGGAGACTGTTGCGACAGCAGCGAAGGTCTCCTGCGCGTGGCAGCCCAGAACAGAGGTAAAGCCGCCGCCATTGGACATTCCCATCGCATAAACGCGGGAGCGGTCAACGCGGTAATCCTTGTCGACGTCGTCCAAGATGCGCTGAATGAAGCGAATATCCTCGCCGTCGTGAGTCTTTGCATACGGCGCAGCCTCCCAAGCGCGCTCGAAGCCCTCAGGGTAAACGATGATCGCTTCCTTAGTGGCGCCAGTATTTCCCATGCGGTTGTAGCCGGAGAAGTTCTCTGGGGAATCCTCCCAACCGCCGAAGCCGTAGAGTACCGGTGCTGCCACGTCCGGGTTGTAGTTGTTCGGGATACGCAGCAGGTAGCGGCGAGTCTTGCCCTCGTGCTCCATGTTGACAGAGTGCATCTGGCCGTTTGGAATCGGCTGAACTGGGTTCACGGTCGGGTCCGCTGGGACTACCGGCTCAGCTGGTGCGGCAGGATTAAGATTTTCTGGCGGCAGCTGCGGCTGAGTTGCCTGCTCAGGCGATACGGCCGGGGTCGATTCCTTAACGCCTTCAGGAATCAAATGAGAGCCATCAGTCGTAGGAGCAGGTGCTGATACCGGGGCTGGCGCAGAAGCAGGAGCGGGGGCTGGTGCTGGTGCAGGGGCCGGAACGGGTGCTGGAGCTGGTGCCGGAGCAGGCGCTTCCTGAGCGGCGGCGAAACCAGGCGCGCTGACGACGATGGCCGCGGCGGCGAGGGATACCGCTGAGCGTTTAAGCTTATTCATCCAGTTTTGAGGGCTAAGCACCTGGACTCCTTTGGTAGGGAAAAGATCGCTGTTGACACAGTAATCACCCTTTTCACACAGACCTCATTCAACACACGGGATTCTGTCAAATTTCTCCAAGGAAGTATGCTTGATCCTCATGCACGAGAACAAACCAGCCACCGCACCTGACTTTTTGCTCTCCCGAGCCACGGGATCGGTACGCACACAGGGTTCTCAACGCACCTTCACTGACGTCGAGGAAGCAATAGGCGCACTCCGCGATAAGTCTGCAGAAATGATTGTCGGCGCACTGCCATTCAACACAGACGAGCCAGCCGCACTCACCGAGCCGAAATCTATTATTCGCGAGGACGGCCCGCTCGAGCCGCCAGCCTATTACCGCCAAGGAAAACTCAACGCACGAGTTACTGGATTCGACCCGGAACCCGAGGAGCACCTGCGCCGCGTCGACGCCGCAATCGCTACAATTCAAACTTCCAAGCTTGACAAGGTGGTTTTAGCGCGGGCCGTCGATATCGAATTCACTGAAGCCGTAGACCCACGTTTGGTAGCTGCGCGCCTTATTGATCTCTCCACGAACCATGACGGCTTCATCGCCGATCTCACCCCGGCGGGCCGTGAGGGCGCCACGCTGGTCGGCGCCTCCCCAGAGGTTCTAGTCAAGAAACAAGGCTCGACTGTCACCGCTTTCCCGCTAGCAGGCTCTGCGCCACGCCAAGCTGACAAAGCCCGCGACCATCTTGCGGGACAGGACCTGCTACGTTCAGCAAAAGATCTCCACGAACACTCCTTTGTGGTCGATCACCTGCGCCGCATCCTCAGTCCGCTGTGCACCACTCTCGATGCACCGAGCACCCCGGAACTGATCAACACCAATGAGATGTGGCACTTGGGCACGCCTATCGCCGGCACCTTGAAGGAACCCGAGCTGACCGCACTGGAGCTTGCCATGCTGGTTCACCCCACCCCGGCAATCTGTGGCACGCCCACCGAGGCCGCCCAGGCACTCATCGAAACCGCAGAAACCGATCGCGGCTTCTACGCGGGCACCGTGGGTTGGTGCGACAACAACGGCGACGGCGAGTACATGGTCGCCATCCGTTGCGCCGAAGTAGCCGGCAACGGCCTTAGCGCCCGCGCGTGGGCCGGCGGCGGAATTGTCGAGTCCTCTAATTCGCAGGAGGAACTGGCTGAGACCACCGCAAAGCTACGCACCATTCTGCGGGCGTTGGGCCTTTAAAACCACGTCCGCGTTGTGAGTAATGCTCCTCGAATTCCTCGCGAGTAGGCAACGAAGGCTTTAAGTTTTAAGCCTTTTCAATCGGGTTCTTAAGCGTGCCAAGTCCCGGAATCTCGATTTCAATCGTATCGCCAGGGAACATCGGTGCGGTACCTGCCGGAGATCCGGTTGTGATGACATCACCAGGCAGCAGCGTATAGGAGGCGGAGATTTCCTCGAGAATTCCGCCCATCTTCACAATCATCTGGTCAGTGTTGGAGTCCTGCTTCTGCTCGCGCTTACCATCGTGAGTCAGGTATGCATTGATCTTCTGATCATCCAGATTCAATGAGTCCAAGTCGGTTTCAATCCATGGACCCAGCGGGCAGAAGGTATCGATGCCCTTCGCACGCGCCCATTGACCATCCTTGAACTGCAGATCGCGGGAAGAGACGTCATTGCAGATGACGTAGCCCAAGACGTGATCCTTCCAGTTCTCAGCCTTGATATTCTTCGAAACCTTGGAGATCACAACGGCCAACTCGCCCTCAAACTCCACCTTGGTGGCAAAGTCCGGGATCTTGATTGGCACGTTCGGGCCGACGACTGCGGTGGAAGGCTTGATGAAAATTGTCGGCGGGAGGTGCTCGGCGGACTCGTTGAAGACCTCCGCAACATGGTCTGCATAATTTCGGCCAAGCGCTACAACCTTGGTTGGCAGGGTCGGAGCTAGCAGGCGAACTTCGCTCAGCTTCCACTCGCGGCCAGTCGGTTCTGGAGTGGTAAACGGAGTACCGGCAATCTCCTTTGCCGTTAGTTCCTCGAGTGGGGCATCCTTCGGCCCGTCAATGATGGCAAAGCAGATTCCTTCTGGGTGAGCTATTCGTCCTAAACGCATAACGGCCATGCTACCAATTTGCGTTCTTCACTCGTTAGCTAAGGGTGCATGTAAATTCTTTTCACACCCGAGCTTAGGCTAGCGCGGCCGCAATCCTGTCGCCGACTTCTGCGGTATGGATCGTTTCATTGCCCCGCTTGGCGACGTCGCCTTCCACAGCGGCTTCAATCCGCACCGCATTTGCATCGTCTCCGAGATGCCGCAGGAGCATCGCCGCCGACAAAATGGCCGCAGTCGGGTCGGCGATCCCCTTACCCGCAATGTCCGGCGCCGAGCCATGCACCGGTTCAAACATGGAAGGATTCACGCCTGAGGCGTCGATGTTTCCAGAGGCTGCGAGCCCGATACCACCCGTGATGGCACCGGCCAAATCTGTGAGGATATCGCCGAAGAGGTTATCGGTAACAATGACGTCAAAGCGCGAAGGATCCGTCACCATAAAAATGGTCGCAGCATCGATGTGTTGATAATCCACGGTTACGTCGGGATACTCCGCGGATAACTCGTCGACGGTGCGCTGCCACAGCCCACCCGCGTTGACCAAGACGTTGGTCTTGTGCACCAGAGTCAAATGCTTACGGCGGCTCGCCGCCCGCTCGAATGCGTCACGCACAACGCGCTCGACACCAAAGCGGGTGTTTTGGGAAACCTCCGAAGCCACCTCATATTTGGTGCCTTCCCGCAAAGTTCCACCGTTGCCGCAATAGAGACCTTCGGTACCCTCGCGGACCACCACGAAGTCAATCTCCCCCGGGTTTGCCAAAGGCGAGGTTGCCGTGGGATGGAGCTTGGCAGGGCGCAGATTGACGTGATGGTCAAGCTCGAAGCGCAGCTTTAACAGCAGGCCCCGCTCCAAGATGCCGGGCGCAACCTTATCGGGCGCGCCGATGGCACCGAGCAAAATCGCATCATGCTCACGCAGCGACTCAAGGTCGGCAGCAGTGAGAAGCTCGCCATTGCGCAGGTAACGGCGGCTACCGAGGTCAAATTCGGTCACCTCGATATCGTCACGCACGGCACGCAACACCTTGAGCGCTTCCGCAGTGACCTCTGACCCGATGCCGTCTCCACCAATAACCGCCAGTTTCATGATGCGGGATTCCTTTCTCACATAATGGATATGGGAATCAGGTTAGCAGACCCTTCAACGCTATTTCTCGAATTTCCGCCTCCCTCTTTAAGCGTCGAGATCCAGCTGCACGCACTCCGCACCGAGAGCCGCCTTAATGTCATCAACCATCTCGTCTGGCACCTCTTGCTCGACGCGAAGAATGAGAACGGCGTCGCTTGGCGTCTTGCCCTGCGTCAGTGCAGCCGCCACGATGTTGATCCCCGCGGCCCCCAGCTTGGTGCCCACCGTGCCGAGCGCACCGGGGGCGTCATCGTAGCTAAAGAAGAGGTTGCGGCCCGTTGCCCGCATGTCGACGCCACGAGCATTGATGCGGATGATCTTCTCCACGCCGTCGATGCCCGTGATGGCGCCGGTCAGCTGGGAGGTCGAGCCATCCGCGCCAATCACCAGCACCACGAGCGAGGAACGCTGCCCCTTCGATTCAGCCTGGGTCCGCACGTCCACCTCGACACCGCGCGCATGTGCAATCTGCATGGCGTTGACAAAGGTCACAGGCTCGTCGACGACGCCACTGAACAAGCCGCGCACAGCCGAAAGGCCCAGCGCCGAGACGTCCTCGTTAGCGAGTTCGCCGCGCGCCTCTACCTCGATGGCAACCGGTGCCTGGCCCAGCAACTTTCCTGCGGCAAGCCCCAGCTTTCGTGCGAGATCCAGCCAACCGGCCACTTCCTCGCCCACGTGTCCCGCGGACACGTTAACGGCATCGGCAACGAATTCGCCCGAAAGCGCCTTTAGAACAGAGGCCGCCACATCCGTGCCCGCCCGGTCTTGCGCTTCCACCGTCGAGGCGCCTAGGTGCGGCGAAGCGGTCACCTGCGGCAGCTGAAATAATGGCGAATCAGTGCACGGCTCGGTTTCGAATACATCGAATCCTGCTCCCCTATGCCTGCCCGCCTTAATGGATTCCGCCAGCGCAGCCTCATCCACAAGACCACCGCGTGCGGCGTTGATAAGGATTTGGCCCTCCTTCGCCTTAGCAAGCAGCTCCGCGTCGAACATCCCCGCGGTTTCCTTCGTCTTAGGCAGGTGAATGGTTACGAAGTCAGCGCGGCGCATAAGCTCCTCAAGCTCCACGAGCTCGACTCCCAGAGCGGCAGCACGCGCTGGATTGGCATAAGGATCATGGGCGATGATGGTGGTTTCAAAGGCCTTCAAGCGCTGGGCAAACAGTTGGCCAATGTGGCCAAAGCCAACGATTCCGACGGTCTTGCCGTAGATTTCCACGCCCTTGAACGAGGAGCGCTTCCATTCGCCGTCGCGCAAGGACTTATCGGCTGCAGGAATTTGCCGGGCGGTAGCAAGCAGCAGGGCAATCGCCTGCTCGCAGGCACTGTGAATATTGCCGGTTGGCGCGTTGACCACCATGACGCCACGCTCGGTGGCAGCAGGGATATCAACGTTGTCGAGCCCCACGCCCGCACGCCCGACAATCTTGAGGCGCCGAGCTGCGGCGAGCACTTCGGCGTCGACTTGCGTGGCGGAACGCACGAGCAAGGCATCCGCTTCCGGCACCGCAGCGAGCAGCTCGGCGCGGTTTGGCCCATCGACCCAGCGGACTTCCACCCCGTCTCCCAATGCTGCAACGGTGGACTGGGCAAGCTTATCGGCGATTAATACGACCGGCTTCGACATGACTTCCTTAGTTAGGTTGTATTGGGCAAACGCATGAACCGTGTATACGTTGCAAGGAAGTGTAGTTTATCCCTGCCAGCCTTGAGCGATTTTTTCGCTAAATTCTTTCGGTTGACCGAATTCGGGGCCGAGGGCCACTACTGGCCCGTTTTCGAGACCGATAACCATGGCCGCGCCCACCTTGGTTGCCGTGGGATCCGGGTCCGGCATCATCAGAATGGTGCCGCCATATGCGTTGGCGTTGGCAACATTGACCAGCGGAGTCTGCGCCGTGGCAACGATGTTCGGCGCCATCTGCCCGTCCCTGCGGGTCTGGCCAGGAATAGCCGGCATCTTCTCGTGGGTTATCTCCTGCGGCAGCGGCTGCCATGCTGCCTTCAGCTCGAAGCGGTCGTTTGCATCCAGTCTCGCTACTTCCTCGACCATGCGTGCAGGATTCGCGATCACCTTCGAGGTAAATGAATAGGCTGTGTATTCTCCCAGCGCCTTAGTGTTTCCCGGGTCATGGACAAATTGATGTTCGTGCTCATGGCCCGGATGGAAAGTATCGGCGAAGGGAACATCTCCCACAGTCACCACGAGGCCCGCACCGATGTCGTCGACCAAGCGCAGAATCTCGCTGCGGTTGGAATCGTCGTAGACCACCATCGGCGCACGCTGCGCGATAGCAATTGATGCCGCGCGCAGTTTTGCCGCGTCGGAATTTTCCGCCACGAACAAGGTATGCGACTTATTAAAGAAAAGCCGCGCTGATTCAATACCCCATTCGTCCTGAACCACCGTCACTTTATCGACGAATTTCGGGTCAATAAGCTGGTTCGTATTCTCCGCATGTGCACGCATCAAATCGATGTCTTCTTCTGACATCTCCGCCAACGCAGGCGTGACGAGCTTTTCCCCACGCCCTATGTCAGAGCATGCATAAAGCGTGGGAAGCATAAGCGCGGTTAACGACGCCGCGAGAACCTTCTTAACGCCCAAAAGCTCGCGGGCCTTCCTCACCGCCAGAGAGGTTTGCTTCATCAACGTCGCGGATTACCTCCTTGTCGAGCGCATATTCAACGATGCCGACGAAGCGTTCACGTCGATCCACGAAGAATTGCTCGGCCTTGGTCGAACGGAAAAGGTCGATGTTGAGCTCGTGCGAGGAAAGTACGGCGTCGAACTCGGCATCTTCCATGATCGACTTGGACTGTACACGCGGCAGGTAGCGCTCCGGCGCATAGCCATCCAGAACCACCTCGGTGCGCTTGCCCATCGGCGTGCGGTTCAAAACGGAGTTGGCAAGAACGTCACTGATGCCATGGCGCTTGCACCAGTTCAGCGGGAAGACCGGATAAAAGCCCGGCTTGAGCTCCTCGAAAGTCTTGCGGCTAAATTCGGTACCCGTGCGCCAATCGCGTGCACCGCGGGCCATGAGCAGCGCATAGAGACCGTGCCAGACTCCGTCGTGCTCACCCACCGAAAGCAGGCGGGACTCGCGGAAGGAAGCATCTTTCACGGTCTTCGGCATCTCCTCGGTATCGCCAGCAACCCAGGCGGTGACCTCGTCGACGTCGCGTGCCGCGCGCAGCATAACTGCTGAGGAGCCATAAAGCTCACCAAATACGCCACTCCAGAACCAACGGTTCAAACGGTCCCAGGACTTCTTATCCGCCAAGACGCCACGACGACCGGCCAGGCGAGCCAGAATCACGGCCAACGGAATGATCTGCTCGTTATAAGGCACCTGCTCCAGGCTCAAGATGCAGCGATCCGCCAAGAACTCTGCGACCTCGCGGAAGGTGATGCGCAATGTTGCCGAGGCATTCTTATACTCGTCCAGTGACAGCTGCAGTATATCCTCACGCTGCCCGCCGGCTGCTCCCTTCTGCCCGGAAACATATAGCGAGACCGCAGAAAGAAACTCGGTGCGCCCGATTCCGTCAAGCGCCGCGCACTTGCGCAGATCGGCCTCGACCAGCGCCCAATCATCCGCCAAATGGAACTTTGGATCCTCGGAGGCAAAGACTGCGGTGAGCAAATCGAATACGTCCATCTGCAGGCCGGCGGAGTTTGCCTGCGCAAAGATTGAGCCAATGCCCGCCTGCGCTGTCTCGCGGGAAAGACGAATCATCGGCACGTTATAGCCAGAAAGCGGACGCAGGATGCGGTTGTTAAAGGCCGCGACAACCTCGCGATTGACGCCGTCGCCGACTGCGGCCAGCTCGAAGAGCATGCTGGTGCCCTCTTCGCTCAGCAGCGCCGATACCGGAATGCAGCAAGCACTTAGCGCAGATTCACGGTCCACGATGGTGCCTTCAATAGCCGGCGCAAAGTGGGAGCAAACCTCACCGCGTTCATCGACGGCGAAGACAGCTTCATCCGGCATAACTTCATGCGAGATGGCCTTGCGCAAGTCCAGATAGAAGGTGCGGGTGACCTTCTTCGAACGGAAGTCGGTAGTGGCAACCGAGCCGTTGCCGCGGAAGCAATGATAGAGCGTGGTCAGACGCTGTTGACCATCCAACAATAAAAGTCCCGGGTTGACGCCGGTATCGGGAGCGCCCGCAAGCGCCCGGGGCTTAAAGCGCATGGGTTCGTTGCGCGTATCCAGCGCCATGAGCGCGCCTATGGGATATCCACGCAACACCGTAACGATGAGGGAACGGATGCGATCCTCGTCCCAGGAATATGAGCGCTGAAAGTCAGGAAGCTGAATATCGCCGCGGTCAATGCGTGCGAAGAGGTCGTTGAGGTCGTAGCTTGGCGTCGTAAAACCCATAACTTCGACAGTACCCTCGCTCACACGGCATTGCCCGTCCAGAAATATATCTCACATATTCGCAATCATTCAGACATCAAAGCCACACCGATGGCGTTCTAGAACCCGCCCTGCGCCGGCGTCTGCACCCAGCTCATGAGCTCACGCAGCTTCGTACCGGTCTCCTCCACTGGGTGCTGGGCAACCTTGGCGCGCATATCTTCCAGTTCCTTGTTGCCGCCTTCAACGTTCGCGACCAAGCGTCGCACAAAGGTGCCGTTCTGAATGTCAGTCAGCACATCCTTCATGCGTGCCTTCACGGAAGCGTCGATGATGCGAGGACCCGCCAGGAAACCGCCAAACTCAGCCGTATCAGAAATGGAATGATTCATGGCGCTCAGGCCACCTTCGTAAATGAGGTCTACGATGAGCTTGATCTCGTGCAGGACTTCAAAATAAGCCATTTCCGGCTCGTAGCCAGCCTCAGTCAGCGTCTCGAAGCCATACATAATTAACTGCTCGAGGGAGCCACACAGAACCGCCTGCTCGCCGAAGAGATCGGTTTCGGTCTCGGCCTTAAACGTCGTTGGAATGACGCCGGCACGAGCACCGCCAATAGCGGCAGCGTAGGAAAGCGTCAGATCGCGGCCTTCCCCACGCGGGTCCTGCTGCGTTGCAATCAAGCAAGGCACGCCCTTGCCGTCGATAAACTGGCGGCGCACCAGATGGCCCGGCCCCTTCGGCGCAACCATGCCGACCGTGATGGACTCATCCGGCTTGATGAGACCGAAGTGAATATTGAGTCCGTGACCGAAGAAGATCGCGTTGCCAGGCTCCAGGTTGGGTGCAATATCCTCGGCAAAAATCTGCGCTTGCGAGGTATCCGGAGCAAGCAGCATGACGATGTCGGCCCACCTAGCGGCCTCAGCGTTGCTCATGACCTGGAAGCCAGCTTCTTTCGCCTGCACTCGGGATGCGGACTCCTCGCGCAGGCCGATAACAACCTCCACGCCGGAGTCGCGCAGGTTCTGCGCATGCGCATGGCCTTGAGAGCCATAACCAATGACGGCAACTTTTCGATTCTGGATAATGGACAGGTCAGCGTCGGCTTCGTAAAAAGTCTCGATTGCCATTTCTTTAATTCCTTACTGTGTCAATGGTGGGTGTGGAACCTAAGTCCACTTGTACCACACTGTGAGATTGAATGTTCGTGTTGTGAGATTCTTATTTGGAGGGGGCCAGCGTCTTAGGCCCACGCCCCAGCGCCACGTGGCCAGACTGCGCTAGTTCCCGGATACCGAACGGCTCCAAGACGTCGAGCAATGCTCGTAGCTTACCCGGCGTACCGGTTGCCTCGATGACAACTGACTCTTGCGCGACGTCGACTATGCGGGCCCTAAAAATATTCACTGCATCCACAACCTGCGGGCGGTTCGTGTTGTCAGCATTGACCTTCACCAGCATGATCGCGCGGGCGATGCTTGCCTCTTCTTCCAGCTCCACCACCTTGAGAACCGGCACGATCTTATTCAGCTGCTTGGTCACCTGCTCGATAACGACGTCGCAGGCATCGACCACGATGGTAAGCCGGTTAATCCCCTCCACTTCGGTGCGCGCCGAGACGAGGGAAACTAAGCTGTAGCCGCGCCTGGTGAACATACCGGTCACGCGCGAGGCTATTCCCTCAATGTCCTGGACCAATACCGACAGGGTATGGCGAGTAACTTCATTCGTTGCTACCTGACTCACTTTTCTTCCCCGGCTTTCTCAAACAATGGGCGCAGTCCCCGCGCGTATTCAATTTGTTCATTGGATGCGCCACCGCCAATCATGGGCCACACTTGCGCATCGTGCCCCACGATGAAGTCGATGACCACCGGCCGGTCAGTTATCTCCCGCGCCCTGCGTATGGCAGGTGCCATCTCTTCCGGAGTGGTCACCCGAATCGCTTCGCATCCAAGAGCCTTGGCCAGTTGGACAAAATCCGGCAGATACTCGTCAGGCTCGCGCAGCTTGGTGTGCGAGTAGTTCCGGTCATAGAAAAGGGTCTACCATTGGCGCACCATACCCAGGTTGCCGTTGTTAATGACGGCCACCTTAAACGGCAGCCCCTCGATGGCGGCAGTGACCAATTCCTGATTGGTCATCTGAAAGCATCCATCACCATCAATTGCCCACACTTCTTTATCTGGACAGGCAGCCTTTGCCCCCAGCGCCGCGGGGACCGAATAGCCCATCGTTCCCGCGCCACCAGAATTCAGCCACGTACGTGGATGCTCAAAGTCAATAAACTGAGCCGACCACATCTGATGCTGACCAACTCCCGAGCAGTAAATGGCTTCAGGTCCAACAAGTTCGCTGAGTTGCTCAATCACATATTGCGGATTCATCAACCCATCCGGGGTCGGCTCGTAGCCACGCGGGAACTGCTCGCGCAGCCCCGCCAGATAACTCATCCACTCCCCAATCTCGGGCACGGCTAATTGATCATCCCGAAAGAAAGCCTTCCACAACTGGATCAGCACCTCTTTGGCATCGCCAACGATGGGCACCTCGGCCGCACGAATCTTGCCTATTTCGGCTGGATCAATATCAGCGTGGATCACCTGCGCACGCGGAGCAAAGGTTGCCACTTCTCCCGTAACTCGATCATCAAAGCGCGCGCCGACCGCTATCAGAAGATCCGCTCGTTGCAGGGCGGCAACCGCAGATACAGTTCCGTGCATACCGGGCATACCGAAAAATTGCGGGTGCGTAGACGGGAATGCTCCCAAGGCCATGAGGGCAGTAACCACGGGGATACCAGTAAGCTCCGCAAACTCCCTTAGCTCCTGCGCAGCATTGGCCTTGATTACGCCACCGCCGACGTACAGCACCGGCGCCTTCGCCGAAGCAATCAGCTGGGCGGCCTGCGTAATCTGCCGCGGGTGCGGAATGGTGTTGGGCTTGTATCCTGGCAGATCAATTTCCGGCGGAAACTTGTACGCCACCCGCGCATTTTGCACGTCCTTAGGAATATCAACCAGGACCGGACCAGGCCGGCCTGTGGACGCCAAATGAAAGGCCGCAGCAATGGCAGTGGGGACCTCCTGCAGATCGGTGACGATGAAGTTGTGCTTGGTAATCGGCATCGTCACGCCCCTGATATCCGCTTCCTGAAAGGCGTCGGTGCCAAGGAGCCCAGTGCCCACCTGCCCCGTAATGGCCACCACCGGCACGGAGTCAAGGTTGGCGTCGGCAAGCGGCGTCACCAAGTTGGTCGCCCCAGGGCCAGACGTTGCGATCATGACGCCCGCCTTCCCTGAAGCTTGTGCATATCCCTCAGCGGCATGACCCGCACCCTGTTCATGACGCGTGAGCACGTGCCGCAGCTTCGCAGAACGGTTCAGCGCATCGTAGAGTGGCAGAACTGCGCCGCCTGGGATACCAAAAACAATCTCAGTACCAAGATCCTCTAGGGTCCGAACAATGGCCTCAGCGCCACTTAGCGTTGCCGGTTTCCCTGCAATGCAGAGGCTACCGTTGCCGGTGTCGGCATTTTTGTAGCAGCCACTTCTAAAACGCTCCTTTTACTTGGTCTCGGTATCTTTTGAGTTTTCTCCCCAATGGGTGGCGAGGAGTCTTTAAGCTTTCAGCGCCCAGGGTGCGGCGACGAGGCTTACAAGCTGACCAGAAATAACAAAAGCCCTCGTTCCAACTGCCTGGTAGGTAGTTGGCGAGGGCGTTTGCTTTTCGACGTCGCTAAAGAAGTTGCTCGGCGACTCGATGCGGCAAACGCCGCGCCGGTACTACTAGCTGAAGTCGAATAATGATCATGGCAATTACTATACACATACAGGTATTCAGAATATGGCAAATACCCCCATTTTTGGGATGTGCATCCCATAAAATGGGATTGTTCTGGTGAGGCGGTTTACACAGCACTATCCATGTGAATTAGCATAGGCAGCTATGACGCCATCTCACCCACGGAAAGCTGACTCCGCATCTACCGCGGACGCCCAGGCCACCCATGCCCAGGCAAAGGTATTCACACCCGCCCGCGACCACATCTTAGGAATTATCTTCCTCTCCGCCATCGCTTTGCTCAGCATCGGTTGGGCCCCAAAATACCTGGGATGGCTGCTCATCATCCCCATCCTCGGAATCTGGTGGGTTCTCAAGTCTCGCACCCGCGTGAGCGAAAAAGGCATCGCCATTAGCTACGCGTTCAAAGGCTCCAAGACCATCCCTTGGGAAGAGTTCTCTGGTATCGGCTTCCAGCGTGCACACGCCTTTGCGCGCACGAAGTCGGGCAAGCAGTACTCCCTTCCCGGCATCACCTTCAATTCTCTGCCTGAGCTTTCTAAGGCCTCGCGTGGTCGCATTCCCGACGCCCTGACTGCCGGGCGCGAGGCGGCCGACGAGAAAGTTGTTGTGGTCCACCGCGACGGCCAACAAGTCTTGATGAGCAAAGAAGAGTATGCCCGCCATCTAGCAAAGCACCCGGAGCTCAAGAAAGACGCTGGTCGCACTAATAAGTAAGGATGACCCACTCCCCATGTATCCGCTGCGCTCTAAAGTTACAACCGTAGGCAGGCAAGCCTCTGGCGCCAGAGCGCTCTGGCGCGCAACCGGCACCCAAGAACATGAGTTCGGCAAACCCATCGTGGCGATCGCAAACTCCTATACACAGTTTGTGCCCGGACACGTTCACCTTAAAAACGTCGGCGACATCGTAGCGGATGCAATCCGCGCCGCTGGTGGCGTGCCCAAGGAATTCAACACCATCGCAGTTGATGACGGCATCGCCATGGGCCACGGAGGCATGCTCTACTCCCTACCTTCGCGCGAGATCATCTCAGATTCCATCGAGTACATGGCCAACGCGCATACTGCCGACGCCTTGGTATGCATCTCCAATTGCGACAAAATCACCCCGGGCATGCTCAATGCCGCGCTTCGTCTCAATATCCCCACCATCTTCGTCTCCGGTGGCCCCATGGAGGCAGGCAAAGCAGTCGTCGTCGATGGCATTGCGCACGCGCCGACGGATCTCATTACTGCCATCACCGCCTCGGCATCCGAGGCAGTTTCAGACTCCGACCTACGCACCATCGAGGAATCCGCATGCCCGACGTGCGGCTCATGCTCTGGCATGTTCACCGCCAACTCGATGAATTGCCTTACCGAAGCTTTAGGTCTGGCACTGCCCGGAAACGGGACCACTCTGGCAACCCACACCGCGCGCAAGGAGCTTTTTACAAAGGCAGGCACCACCATCGTCGACATGTGTCGCCGTCACTACGGTGAAGAGGACGATTCCGTGCTGCCGCGCGCCATCGCAACGAAGGAAGCCTTTAGCAATGCCATGGCATTGGACATGGCCATGGGCGGGTCCACCAACACCATCTTGCACACTCTCGCCGCAGCACAGGAAGCGGAGGTTGATTTCACCCTCGAGGACATCAACGACATTTCCTACCGCGTACCGTGCCTATCTAAGGTGGCGCCCAACGGCACTTATCACATCGAGGACGTACACCGCGCCGGCGGCATCCCCGCCATCCTTGGTGAGCTGCGTCGCGCTGGCCACCTCCACCTGAAGGTGTACACCGCGCTCTACGACAACGCTGAACAGTGGTTGGACGACTGGGACATCCGTAACGACAAGGCTCTGGACAAGGCCCGCGAGCTCTTCTACGCCGCACCGGGTGGCGTGCGCACCACCAAACCTTTCTCCCAATCCAACCGCTGGGAGTCGCTGGATACCGACCAAGCCAATGGCTGCATCCATGATGCAGAGTACGCTTACTCCTCCGACGGTGGCCTCGTGGTCCTGCGCGGCAACCTCGCTCCGAATGGCGCCATCGTTAAGGCAGCGGGTGTCGAGGAAGAACTGTGGAAGTTCTCCGGCCCGGCCCGCGTGGTGGAGTCCCAAGAAGAAGCCGTCTCTATCATCCTGCGCCGCGAGATCAAGGCTGGCGATGTCATCGTCATCCGCTACGAAGGCCCCTCCGGTGGCCCCGGCATGCAGGAGATGCTGCACCCGACGTCCTTCCTCAAGGGCTCGGGTCTCGGCAAGGCATGCGCGCTGATTACCGACGGTCGTTTTTCTGGCGGCACCTCCGGACTCTCCATCGGACACATCTCCCCGGAGGCCGCACACGGTGGACTCATCGGCTTGGTCGAAGATGGCGATCAGATTTCCATCGACATCCACGCGCGCAAGCTCACCCTGGACATTGATGAGGCAGAAATTGAGCGCCGTCGCCAAGCGCAGCTGTCCCGCGAAAAACCCTGGACGCCCGTCTCCCGCAATCGCCCCGTCACCAAGGCACTGCGCGCCTACGCGGCGATGGCCACCTCGGCCGACCGCGGCGCAGTCCGCGTGGTCGATGGACACGTGAATTAGCCCAAATCATCACACTAACTTCGCCCATGCGCCACGTCCTACGCAGCGCATGGGCGAAAGTGTCCTATTGTTGATTCCGATGAAATCCGCGAATACTACGACTGCATCGGCGGCCAAATGGGCGCTGACCCTCTTCGGACTAATTGCCGGAACCATTGGAATGGTCAAGCACACGCGTATGACCGACTTCCCCATCGACATGGTGATCTACCGCGAAGGCGTCAAGGCATACATCGAGGGACGTTCGCTCTACTCCGAGCCAATGATGGCCGGTGACATTGCGCTGCCTTTTATCTACCCACCTTTCGGCGCGCTCGCGATGGTCCCGCTTACTGCGCCCGACTGGATCACCCACGATCTAGCCGGCGACATCATGAACATCCTGTCAGACCTGCTGCTTCTGGTCTGCCTCTATTTTGTATTCCGCGCGATTTTAAAGCGTCAAGACCTGTTGCTTCCCGTCGTTGCGCTGTGTTGGGCGGCTACCCTGGCATTTGAGCCGATTCGCCTCAACAATGGCTTTGCCCAGGTCAACATCGTGGTGATGGCATTAGTTGTCCTCGATCTGGTACCCCGCAAGCGTTTTCTGCCGCAGGGCATCCTCATCGGATTGGCTGCCGCCATCAAGATTACTCCGCTGGCGATGCTCCTTTATTTCTTGCTGCGCAAAGAACTGAAGCCGATCTTCGTTGCGATCGGCACAGCAACCGCGGCCACCCTCATCGCCGGCGCAGTGCGCTGGCAGGCCTTCGAGGAGTTTTTCACCTCCAAGCTGCTCGACATGGGCTCCGGCGCGGATTTCGGCGTGGCCACGGATTACCAGTCCAATAGCTCGCTCAAGGCGGTGGTCCAGCGCCTTTATACCTCCACGGAGGCAATGGAAAACAACAGCACCCTGATCAACCTCATCTGGTTGGTCGGCTCCCTCGCGGTGGTTGTGATTGGCGCACGCCTTATCCTGGCTCTTTTGAAACGCAACATGCTTGTCGACGCCCAGTTGGTCACCGCCCTCGTCATGCTGCTGATTTCCCCTGTCTCGTGGTCACACCACTGGGTCTGGCTGGCGCTTATCATCCCGGTCTTTACCTACCGCGCATGGACTTGGCGCAACCACACCTGGGTTGCGGGCTTTCTCCTCGCGGTAATGACGGCGTGGATCGCCATGGTTGTATCCGTCCCGCCGAAGTGGTGGTTCGGCGATTCCATCGACGTTCACAGCCAGCCCTACTATCAGAAGTTCTTGGTCGACGACTTCGTCTGGCTCACCTTCATCGCAGTAGCGCTCTTTGCCTACTGCCTGCGCTACGTCGCGGCTTCGCCTGCCATCTCGCGCAGAGCCGCCAAATGATTTGCAAAGGCCTCGCGGCCTTCGGCAGTCAGCATCACCCACACGGCGTCCTTCGACCGCGAGGAACCATATTCTCTAAAGCGGCTGACCAACCCTGCCTCTTCTAGCGTATTCAACTGCTTGGACAGCGTGGCGTCGGAAAGCCCCGTCTCATCACGCAGCGAGGAAAAGCGCATCTCCATGCGCATCGTGGCATCCGCCGCGCCATAAGCATTGAGCGTGGCGCAAATCTTAAAGCGGTTAATCGGGTGAATCACCGGATGAAGCTCAGGCATTGCCCACTGCTCGCTTCTGCAAATCCAGCGCACCGCTTTGCAGTGCCCAAAAAGCTCCGCACGCCCAGACCGCGGCCACAACGACCACCGCAACGACATTGCCCTTAATAAACGGGTTGAAAAGCATCGGGCTTAGCATAATGAACACGCCCAACATATAGCGCCTATCCGCCTTGGGCTGGTTGAGGGGATCTTGGCGCAGAGCGGGGCGCGTCTTCTTTTTACGCTCCACAACAATCGCAATGGCGCATATTACAACCAAAAAGACCACTAAAAAGGCTGCCAAGGGCGCTCCTTTGGGGAGAAGATTCATCGCGACGATCGAACCGGCTCCAAAAATCGCAATCAGAGAATATAGAAAAGTTTGTTTGCGGCTCGCCCGCGCGTTTACCTGCGTCTCGAAGTTCAAAGCTTCGAGAACGTCATCGGAGTTCTGCTTGTTTTCCATATAAGAAACTATGACACTTTCCACTATGGAAATCAAGGGGATCTAAAAAAATCCGCCAGCCCAATGCGAGCCAGCGGATTCCTAAACTAAAGAGCGATTTAGGCCAGCGGATTAACGGCGGCGCCGAACCACCACAGCGCTACCAGCACGGCGATGCCGATGACCACGAAGATCCACGAGGTAGCTAGTGGGCGACGCGCCCAAGAACGTTTTGCGTCGAAGGAGATAAAGCCCGGGCCAGTAAACTGCAGTGCCACCGCAATAACGAACAGCACCAGCGACAGCCAGACGGAATCCGGCCAGTTGAAAATGTCCAGGCCAGCACCGGAGGCGGCCAGCTCGTGCAGCGCCATAAAGCCGGTAACGACGAGGCCAATCATTGCCGCAAAAGGAGTCACTAGGCCGAGCAGCAAGAAGGCGCCAGCGATAAGCTGCATCGTCGGAACCGCGATAGCCAGCGGGGATGCGAAAGCGTAATCAGCAAAGTCCGTTTCCAGGCCGGAAAGCCCTTCGCCGCCACCGAGCTTGAAGAAGGTGGTTGCACCGGCGATAAGCAAGTAAGCGCTCAGCGCGATACGCACGAAAAGCAGACCAAAGTCAATGGTTCCGCGGCGACCATACTCGCGGTAGCCATCACGGCGTACCTGCTCGTCTTCGTTGGTCTCGACAGCAGTCTCATCCACCGATTCTTCATCCTCATCGAGGTCAGCCGCGCTAGCCGGCATCGCAGCGGTAGCAAAGTCCTCGTCACCGTAGACAGGTTCCGGCACCTCTTCTACCTTCTCCACCTTCTCCGTCTTTGGGTCCTCCGCACGCAGCGTCTCAAACTGCCGGGTTTCAGTAGCCTCTTCCTCAGCCTCTTCCTCCCCGAGGGCCGTCTCTGGCACAGTCTGCGCATTCGGCTTAATTTCCTGCGGCTCAGCGCGGCCGGCACGCTTAAACAAGCGGGACCGGGTGGGCTTTTCTTCAGCCTTCGCGTCGGCGTTATAGGTCGGGATATCGAGATCGTCGTCGAAGCTCGTTGCTTTATCGGGTACGTTCTTATCGCTCATACTTCAAACTTAGGGCAGCACCCAGCGCAAATGTTGCACATCACACGGCGCGGCGCGGGCTAGCCATAGATTTTTATCGACGCCTTGGCCACTTCCATTTAAAGGATGTACCATCGAGAAATAAACTTTGTTGACACGTATACAAAACTGCGCAGACCACTGGAGGGCCACTCGAAATGAGCACCAATTCAAACCCCGACTGGGCCGGCGACGCTAAAAATGCCTCACCCGACGGCGAATTTATCCGCGATACCAACTACATCGAAGACAGGATCTCCGGCCGGGTAAGCGAGGTGACCGCCCAAGAAAACGGCACCTTCCGCTGGCCACTAGAGTCCGGACGATACCGCCTGATTGCCGCCCGCGCCTGCCCATGGGCACACCGCGCCGTTATCACCCGCCGCCTCATGGGGCTGGAAGACGCCATCTCCTTGGGCCTGGCCGGCCCCACCCATGACATCCGCTCCTGGACCTTCGACCTTGATCCGGGCGAAGTAGATCCGGTCCTCGGCATCGCGCGCCTTCAGGAGGCATACTTCAACCGCTACCCCGACTACCCACGTGGAATCACGGTCCCTGCGCTCGTCGAAGAGTCAACGAAGCGCGTAGTCACCAATGACTATTCTTCCATGGTGCGCGACTTCATCAAGGAGTGGACACCATTCCAGCGCGCCGGTGCGCCGAATCTTTACCCGGACGAGCACGCTGCCGAAATTGAAGAGCTAAACGACTATATCTTCCATAACATCAACAACGGCGTGTACCGTTGCGGCTTCGCCGGCTCCCAGGATGCCTACGAAAAGGCATACGCAGACCTCTGGGAGGCGCTCGATTGGGTTGAAAAGCGCTTGGGCACCCAGCGCTACATGGTCGGAGACCACATCACCGAGACCGATATCCGCCTTTTCGTCACGCTGATCCGATTTGATCCCGTCTACTACTCCCATTTCAAGTGCTCGCGGGCCAAGATGGCGGAAATGCCCAACATCCGCGGCTACCTGCAGGAGCTCTTCCAGCTTCCGGGATTCGGTGATACCACCGACTTCACTGAGATAAAGCAGCACTATTTCATGGTCCACACCGAGATCAACCCCACCAAGATTGTCCCGGTTGGCCCCAATATGGACTGGCTCATGCAGCCACATGACCGCGGGCGATTTAGCGGTCAGCCTTTTGCTGCAGGCACCCAGCTTCCAGGACCACTCCCTGCTGGCGAGGAGATTAAGAATCCTGAGCCCTTCCAGCGCCAACTTGCCGCAAAACACTAGAGGCAGCAATCACTGTCTCGGTGAGATGCTCGAGCATCTCTGACTCCAGGCGCCAGCGCTGCCAGTAGAGATCGATGTCCATCGGCTTATCATCCAAGACCTTTAGCTCCCCGGCGTCGATAAGCGGCCGCGCCTGCAGCTCACTGACTAGGCCCCACCCCAAGCCGTAACGCACAGCGTCGAGATAGCCCTCGGAAGAAGGAATCTGTGAGACCCGCGCGCGGATGACATGCGAATCAATAAATCGCTCCCGCATCGCATCGTCCAAAATCTGATCATTGGGGCCATATCCCACCAGCGGCATTGTCTCCCATGACTCAAACCCTTCAGCCAGGTTCGGGGCCGCCACCGCGAAATAACGCAGCGAACCCAAGTAGGTCGACTCGCAGCCGGAGACCGGCGCATGCTCGCGGGTGATCGCACCCAGCACGTCGCCGCGATGCAGCATGGCCAGGCTGCGCGCTTCATCTTCAATGCGGATGCGCAGCGCCACCTCGCCGCGCTTGGCGACGTCGCGCACCACCTGCTTGAACCACGTGGCCAAGGAATCAGAATTGACCGCTACGGTAAGCGGCACGCGAGCTAGCCGGGCCTGCAGACGGGCGTCTGTCTCCGCCTGCAACAACGCCATGCGCCGGGCCGACTGCAGCAAAATCTCCCCCGCCTCGGTTGCCGTAACAGGCGTGGAGCGATGCAGAAGAATACGGCCCGTCTTCTGCTCAAGCGCCTTGATGCGCTGACTAACCGCCGAAGGAGTGATTCCCAACACTGCGGCCGCAACTTCAAAGCTGCCCTCTTCTAAAATCACCAGCAAAGTTTCCAAATGCACCGGGTTCATGAAGCTATTCTAAATCAGCTTTAGAATCATTAACTAGACTTCAGAACACTGCTCAGGCACACTAAATCTCATGTCAATTCTGCTCGCAGGCTTCCTTCTCGGTCTATCTCTGATCATCGCCATTGGCCCCCAAAATGCGTACATCATCAAGATGGGTGTTAAACGCGATCACATTAGCGCCATCATCCTCGCCTGCTTGCTTAGCGACGTCATCCTGATCAATGCCGGTGTCGGCGGCATGGGCGTCCTCGTGGAAAAGTTCCCTACCGGCCTAGTCATCATGAAGTACCTAGGTGCGGCCTACCTGCTTTACTTTGGCTTTAGCTGCTTCCGCGATGCCTTCAAGAAGGAACAAGAGGCACTCGTCGTCGAAAACACTCAGCCCACGGTGCAGCCACAGTCAGTCCACGGCTCTACTGCCGTCATAACCGCGCCCCGCCTTAAGTCACGCACCTGGCTAAAGCCCGTTATGGGAGCGATGGCACTGACCTGGCTCAACCCCCTGACATACGTTGACGTATTGGTCATGCTTGGCGGCATTGCACAGCAATATGGCCAGCAGCGCTGGCTTTTTGCCGCCGGCGCGCTGCTGGCCAGTGCCGTGTGGTTCCCCACCCTGGGCTATGGAGCATTCAAGCTTTCGCCTGTGCTTGCAAAGCCCACCACATGGCGTTATGTGAACTTCGCTATCGGTTGCGTGATGATGGTTCTGACAGCGAAGCTACTTCTTCATTAGCGAGTATTTTTACTTGCTGTTTGGCGTGAAGGGCTTGGCCTCGCCAGATTCGGCAGGAAGCTCCTCGTCCTCTTCTGGGTCACCGGTAGCGCCGGTTTCCTCAATCCACGCCTTGATTTCTTCTTCAGAGCGGTCAGTCTCGACTGCATCGCGCTCGGTGTAGTAGGTCGCTTCGTTGCGGTTCTCTTCCCACTCGCCCTTATCGAAGTCGACCTCCTCGTCACCGTCTAGACTCTCTGCAACTTCGGTCGCCAGATCCTCGTACAGTGTCTCGTCCTCCATGTTGGAGTCAACGATGTGTTGGCCGATTTCGTCATCGTAACGAGCAGCGTCGTATTCCTTATCTGGGTGCAGCTTCAGGTGCATCAGGGCACGGATACGCTCGCGGCGCATGCCCTCATCCCGGATCTGGCCAAGGGAACGCAGCCACGCAACGGCCAAGATGACCACCAGAATGAAGCCAATGTAACCCAGAACCGGGTAAACGTACTGCATCAGAGTCTTGAAGCCGGCGAAAGAAACCGCAAAGCCTGCCAGGCAGCCCGCCAGGAAGATCGGACGGTAACGGTCTTCATGGCCAGCGGACAGACGCTTGCCCAGCGCGTAGAACATGCCGATAGCGGTATTGAAGATCATCAGGTAGATGATAATTGCCATGATGACGCCCAGTACTGGGTGGATGGAGTCAACCAAGGTCAGCATCGGAATGTCAGAGTCACCGAGCATATCGGTGTTCATCAGCAGCGTAAAGCCTGCGATTCCCATCAGGACCGCATAGAGAGAGCCGCCGACAACGCCGCCCCAGCCTGCTTCGCGCGGGCTGATGTTATCGCCACCGATAACCAGGGACATGGACACCGCGAGAATCAGAGCTAGGCCGTTGTAGTTGAGCGCTGAAACCAACCAGTTGGAGATCGGAGACTCGATCTCAGCAGAAGCTGCGATAGCGGCACCCGGATCAGCGGGCATGTTCATCAACGTGTAGATGCCAACGCCCAAAACCGCGATGATGATGGTTGGCGTGAGCATACCGATGACCTGCGAGACCTTGTTGACGTCGAGCATGCCCACACCCATGACCATGACGAGCATGAGCAGTGAGCCCACCCAAGCCGACCAGCCGAACTGCTGCTCTAGGTTGGAACCTGCGCCTGCCAACATCACGAAGCCGACCGCAAACAAGGTCAAGATAACGGCCACATCGAGGCACTTGGAAACGATTGGGTGGGTGACCTCACGGAATACCTGGTTGTGCTCTGAGGCATGGAAGTAGCTACCCAACTGCAGGAAGACTGTGCCGGCCAGCGTCATTACGATGCCAGCAACGATGATTCCCCACACGCCAGATAGGCCAAAGGACGTGAAGTACTGCACGACTTCCTGGCCGGTTGCAAAGCCGGCACCGACGAGCAGTCCCACGAAGGACAAAGAAATGGACAGAATATTTTTGGTAGACACGTGTGTCTGATTGCCTTACTTATTAGACGATTTAATAAACGATAGCCTCGATCAAGAGTACGCAAGCCTAGCCCGCAAATCACAAACGCCCGAGCGCCAATCCTTTAAAACCTGAAAACTAGGCTCGATAGAAAAGCGCCCGGACCTGTGGAAACCCGAGAAGTATTTAGTTATTAAACGATTCGGTATCAATTACGAATCGGAACTTGACGTCACCTTCGACCACGCGATCGTAAGCTGCGTCAACCTCGTCTACATCCACCTTCTCGATGACTGCACCCAAACCATGCTCCGCACAGAAGTCGAGCATCTCCTGAGTCTCGGCGATGCCGCCGATATTGTTGCCCGTGAGGACCTTACCGCCGCCAACAATTCGGCTGAGCTTCAGCGACATTGCCTCCGGAGGCAGGCCAACCACGGACATAATGCCGCGTGGCTTCAGCAGCCCAAGGTAGCCCTCAAGATCGTACTGCGCCGAAATCGTGGAGAGGATGAAATCGAACTCACCACGGTGGTTCTTGAAGAAGTCCTCTTCCTCAGAGGTTGCGAGCGTGCGGTGTGCGCCAAGCTTCTTCGCTTCCTCCGCCTTGCGTGAGGTACGGGAGAGCACGGTGACGTCTGCGCCCTTTGCCGCAGCAATCTGGACGCCCATGTGGCCCAGGCCGCCGAGACCGACGATGGCTACTTTATCCCCCTCCTGGACGTTCCAACGCGCTAGGGGTGAGTAGGTGGTGATACCTGCACACAGCAGCGGTGCGGCAACGTCGAAGTCGAGTCCGTCTGGAATGCGCAGAACAAAATTCTCGTTAACAACGACCTTTTGCGCGTAGCCACCCTGCGTGATGGTCCCGTCGACGTCTTTAGAGTTATAGGTGCCAACGTTGCCGTTCAAGCAGTTCTGCTCCATAGCGGCCTGGCACTGCTCGCACTCTCCGCAGGAGTTGACGAGGCAGCCGACGCCGACGCGGTCACCAACCTTGAACTGGGTGACGTTCTCGCCCACCGCGGAGACAACTCCGGCGATCTCGTGACCGACGGTCAGCGGGAAATGAGCCTCTCCCCACTCATTACGAATGGTGTGGATATCAGAGTGGCAGATACCCGCGGCCTTGATGTCGATAACTACATCATCCTCGCGCGGGTCGCGGCGCTCGATTTCCACGACCTTGAATGGTGCATCGGGAGAGGTCTTCTGAAGTGCTTTAGTCTTAATTGGCATGAGAACCACCCTACGCCTGTTTTCATTACCGGCGCCTAATGAAAATGGCTCCCAAAACTCAATTAACCCTGCAGTTTCTCCGCAATCAGCTTGTTAACCTGCGCTGGGTCTGCCTTGCCGCGGGTGGCCTTCATGACGGCACCCACGATGGCGCCGGTGACCTTCGTGTTGCCAGCCTTGTACTTCTCCACGATGTCCAGGTTAGCGGCAAGAGCCTCGTCAACAGCAGCTTCAATCGCGCCGTCGTCACGCACAACCTCGAGCCCGCGCTTAGCGACGACCTCGTCAACGTCACCCTCGCCCGCCAAGACGCCGTCGACCGCCTGGCGCGCCAACTTGTTGGTCAGCTTGCCCTCGTTAATCAATGCGATAACGCGCGCGACCTGCTCCGGGCTGATATCGAGAGCGCTAAGCTCCACGCCGGCCTCGTTCGCCTTACCCGCCAGGTAAGAAACCCACCAGGAACGTGCCTCATCCGGCTTCGCGCCAGCTTCAGCGGTAGCGACGATGAGATCAAGCGCGCCAGCATTGACGAGGTCACGCATTTCTTCATCCTTCAAGCCCCACTCTTCCTGGATGCGAGCGCGGCGGATCCATGGCATCTCCGGCAAGGTCTTGCGGATCTCTTCCACCCACTCGCGGGAAACGATAACCGGCGGCAGATCCGGGTCGTTGAAGTAGCGGTAATCCTCAGCGGTCTCCTTTGGACGTCCCTTGGAGGTAGAACCATCCGCCTCCTGGTAGTGGCGGGTCTCCTGGACGATCTCGCCGCCATCGGTGATGACCTGGGCCTGGCGCTGCATTTCGAAGCGCACTGCCTGCTCCACGGACTTCAGGGAGTTAATATTCTTGGTCTCGGTACGGGTACCAAACTCCTCCTGGCCCACCGGGCGCAGGGAGAGGTTGGAGTCAACGCGCATAGAGCCCTGGTCCATGCGAGCATCAGAAACACCGAGGGCTGCAACCAGCTCGCGCAAAGCGGAAACATAAGCCTTGGCAACCTCAGGAGCGCGCTCGCCAGCGCCGATGATCGGCTTGGTAACGATCTCGATGAGCGGGATGCCGGCGCGGTTACAGTCCACCAGGGAGCTCGTCGCACCATGGATACGGCCGGTAGCGCCACCGATGTGAGTCAGCTTGCCGGTGTCTTCCTCCATGTGTGCTCGCTCGATCTCAACGCGCCACTCGGTGCCATCCTCCAGAACGACATCCAGGTAACCGTCGTACGCGATCGGCTCGTCGTACTGAGAGATCTGGTAGTTCTTCGGCTGGTCTGGGTAGAAGTAGTTTTTGCGCGCGAACCGAGAAGACTCAGCGATCTTGCAGTTGAGCGCAAGACCAATCTTGATTGCGCCCTCGACGCCGGCAGAGTTGACTACCGGCAGTGCGCCTGGCAGGCCCAAGGACACTGGGTCGACGTTCGAGTTCGGCGCTGCGCTGAAGTTCGTCGGCGATGTGGAAAACATCTTGGTTTGGGTATTGAGCTCGACGTGAACTTCCATACCCATTACTGGTTCGAACTTCTCTAGGACCTCGTCGTAGTCCATCAGGTCATAAATCGCAGCAGTCATGGGTGCCATCTTAGTATGAAGCCACGAACGCGCATGCATTCCCCTATGATGGCCGATACGGTTACGCGGCGTGCGCCCGAAACCACCGCATAACTAAAGCGAAACTACAGCGAAAGCAAGCCACAAACAGCTAAGGAGCCCTCAATGACCACCGCTTCCCCACAAGGAACCCCACACGCTGTTGACTATGGCCTCGTCACGTCTCTGGCCACCTCCCTCGTGTTCTTCGACAGTGCGCCCGATACCGAAGCGATGAAGTCCATGATTACACAAGCCTTCGGCAAGAACCTCGGACCGCTGGAGAAATCGGAGAAGTCCATGGTCGTAGAAATCAACGACGAGTATGCCCTCGCGTTTACTCCGGCCGCAGCAACTCGAGCAGACCTTGAAGGTGATCCATCCTTCCATCAGCACCCAATTCTGTCCGGCGATCCTGCAGGCTGGGAGGACATCGCGTGCATGGTCCTTATCAACGTCTTCCCCTCTAACGAGCGCCTCGAACTCATCAAGAACACCCGCGAGGCCCGTCTGCACCAGCTGGTCACGTTAGGCCTTGCGACGTCGGCAATTGCCCAGACTCCCGGCGCAATTGCGGTCCTTAACTCCGTGGGCCGCGTGGCCGAGAGCACGGAAAACTACGTTGAAGCTGTGGCCGATAAGCTGCCCGCGCACTACCTCGCGTCCACTTGGGTGGCACAGGACGACAACGGCCTTCAGGCCTATACTTTGGGCATGCCCATGCTCGGCCACCCAGAACTCCAGATCCGCGACTTCCAGGGCAGCCCCGACGAACTGTACTCCATGCTTGCCAACATTGCTGACTACGCCCAACAAGGCGCGACCTTAAAGGATGGCGACACCATGGCCTTCGCGGAGGGCGAACCCCCGATTCGCATCACTGCGGAGCCGTGGATTGTCGACGCCGACGTGCCCGCCCTTCGCATCCATTTCTAGGCAAAACGAAAAATGTCACCTCACAGGCGAGGTGACATTTTTTATATGCGTCCTATCTAGCCAAACAACGCTTGGGCGTTGGCATAACGCTTCGGCGGAACAACCTTCAGCTTGCCCACGGCTTCTTCCAGCGGAACCAGGTCGATGCTCTCGCCATGCAGCGCCACGCACATGCCCGACTTGCCATCGTGAGCGGCGCGAGCGGCATGGACTCCGTAGCGCGTTGCAAGCACACGGTCATAAGCAGTCGGCGTACCGCCACGCTGGATGTGGCCTAGCACCGTGGTACGCACGTCGTAGCCGGTGCGCTTCTTAATCTCGTCACCGATAACCTGGCCGATACCGTTGAAGGTCTGGTGACCGAACTGATCAACTCCGCCCTCTTCAAAGTCCATGGTGCCTTCCTTCGGCAACGCACCCTCAGCCACACAGATGATTCCGTACTTCTCGCCCATCTGGAAACGGCGTTCCATCGCCTTGGTGATGTCGGCGATATCGAAAGGCACCTCGGGAATGACCGTATAGTGCGCGCCGCCGGCCATGCCCGCGTGCAGTGCAATCCAACCCACGTGACGGCCCATGACCTCCACGATGAGGATGCGGTCATGGGACTCAGCAGTGGTGTGCAGGCGGTCGATAGCGTCAGTAGCCACGGATACTGCGGTATCGAAACCGAAGGTGTAGTCGGTGGCGTTAACGTCGTTGTCAATAGTTTTTGGTACACCAATGACCGGAATTCCATTGTCGGACAGCCACTTCGCGCCCTTTAGCGTGCCCTCGCCACCGATGGCAATGAGCGCGTCAACGCCAGCGTCTTCCATATTTGCCTTGATGGTATCCAGACCAGCCTTGAACTTATCGGGGTGCAGACGGCCAGTACCCAGAATGGTTCCGCCACGCAACAGGATGCGATCGATTTCGGCGTCGTCATAAAGATCTCGCCGGCGATCTTCCATCAGGCCTACCCAACCGTCTTCGTAGCCCACGACTGTGGAACCGAATTCGTTGGAAGCGGTGCGAACAACCGCGCGGATAACAGCATTCAGGCCGGGGCAATCGCCGCCGGAGGTAAGTACAGCAAGGCGCATGAGTTCCAACTTACCCGCTCATAATTTCGCTCGCACCGTGCAGGGTGTCCCGAAAGCTTAAGGAAGCCAGCCCACCGACTACAAGCACCGCTATGATGACGAAAAGTGCAGCAGAAATACCCGCCACCTGAAGTGCGGCCGAGACTGCCGCGACGCCGAGGACCGAGCCCACCTGGCGCGAGGTGTTGTACACGCCCGAAGCAGCCCCCATTAGATCCAGCGGTACGTCGCGCATAGTGGTCGCTGCATTCGAGCCCCAGATGAAGGATTGCCCGCAGCCCAGCACAGCAACCGGCGCGCACATCCACCACGCGCCGAAATCTAGGTTAATCACCACAAGCGCCGCGCTAAACGACGCCGCCATAATCACGAAACCGGTAATCGCCAACCGCCGCGGGTCCAAGCGATCCGCCAAGATCCCAGCCACCGGTGAAATCAGTAAAGACACCAGTGCCATCGGCGCCACGATGACTCCCGCAGTTGCCGCCCCAACCCCCTTGTCCTGCTGTAGCCACAACATGATGGGCAGCATCATCGACGCGGCCATAAAGCCCATAGCAACGATTGCGAAGCTGCCCGCGGAGTAATTGCGGTCGTCGAAAAGCCGCAGCGGCACCAAAGCCTCGCTGCCAGCTCGAGATTGCAGCCACACAAAGGCTCCCAGGCCTGCGAGTCCTACGGCCAACAGTGCCCAAATCCAGCCATCCCAGCCAGTCTCAGGGCCTTGCTGAATGCCGAACACGAGGGCGCTCAAAGCAATAAAGGACACCGCCACCGAAACGCCGTCGACCTTGCGCGCTGTGGTCTTCAGCGCCGGAACCCACATGGCCGAAAGCACCACTGCCGCAACCACGAAAGGAACGTGCGCCCAAAACACTGCCGGCCAGCCAAAGCCACCAACAAGGAATCCGCCCAGCAAAGGTCCCAAAAGTGAAGCGACCGAACCAATAACTCCCCACACGCCAAGCACACGTCCCCGCCGCTCGCGGGCAAAGACGCGATTGATGACAGCCATCGACTGCGGCATCTGCAACGAGGCGCCCACACCCTGCACCGCACGGGCGGCGATCAGAACCGAAATATTGGGCGCTAAAGCACAGGCCAGCGCACCCAAACCGAATACACTCACGCCCAGTTGGAACATTCGCTTTTGCCCGAAAATGTCTCCCAGGCGGCCCGTGCACAGCAATGGAACGACCACGCCCAACAAATAAATAGCCGAGACCCACAGCACCCCGTTGATAGAGGCACCTAGCCCTTTCTGGATGCTAGGCAAAGCAACTGCGATCATTGACTGATCGAGCAATGACACGAAAAAGCCCAGCGACAAGGCGAACATCGCCCGCCACGCCTGCCGCTCTGGTGGTAATCCTTCAGCTTCAAAAGTGGGCACATTCATGACTGCGAAGTCTAGCGACAGCAACGGACACGGGCCTAAACTGGCCGACATGGCAATGATCGATATCAAGAAACCACAGCAAGTATCCACTGCTACCACCGTGGCCTTTGGCCTCATTGGTGGCTGGCTCAGCGCCAAGGAGACCGGCATTCGCCCGTTGGGCGGCGTCATCCTCGGTGCAGCCGGAATCTGGGCCGGCCGCAGCTGGTTGGAAAAGACCAACCCAGCTACCACCGCTGCCCTGTCCGCGCTCTATGTAGGCGCATTCGGCGCCTCGCACCCGCTGGCCAAGAAGATTGGCGCGTGGCCCGCCGTGCTGAGCGTAACGGCGGCCTCCGCGGGTGCTTCCTACGTCCTCTCAGACGCGAAGTAAAAGCTAGCTACTTACGGCCAGCTTCGTAGGCAGCGCCGACCTTGTACAGGCGGTCATCTGCGAAGGCCGGGGCCATGATCTGCAGGCCCGTCGGCAGGTTGGTATCAGATGCCATGCCGGCGGGCACGGACATGCCGCACACACCCGCGAGGTTCAATGGCAGCGTGCACAGGTCGAAGTTGTACATCGCCATCGGATCCTCAACCTTCTCGCCCAGCTTGAATGCGGTGGTTGGGGTGGTCGGGGAAACCAAGACATCGACCTTCTCGAAGGCCTTCTTAAAGTCCTGCGCAATCAGCGTTCGCACGCGCTGTGCCTGCAGGTAGTACGCATCGTAGTAACCCACGGACAACGCATAAGTGCCCAGCATGATGCGGCGCTTGACCTCAGGACCAAATCCCGCCGCACGGGACAAAGACATAACCTCTTCTGCGGAGTGCGATCCATCGTCGCCCTCGCGCAGGCCATAGCGCATGCCGTCGAAGCGCGCTAGGTTAGAAGAAACCTCACACGGCATAATCAGGTAGTAGGCGGCCAGCGCATCATCAAAGTGCGGGCAGTCCACCTCGACAATCTCCGCGCCCTGTTCTTTAAGCTGCTCTACCGCTGCGTGGTAAGCCTCCATGACGCCCGGCTGCCAGCCGTCGCGCTCAAATTGCTTAATGAGGCCGACCTTGACGCCAGTAAGATCGCCCTTTGCTCCTTCGCGCGCAGCCTCCACGACCGGCGCGACCGGCTTATCCACGGAGGTTGCGTCGAATGCGTCGTGGCCAGCGATAACCTCATGCAGCAGCGCGGTATCCAGAACCGTGCGGGCGGTGGGGCCAGCCTGATCCAGAGAAGAAGCAGCAGCGATGAGGCCATAACGAGAAACCGTGCCGTAGGTCGGCTTCACGCCGACGGTATTGGTCAGAGCTGCCGGCTGACGGATCGATCCGCCAGTATCGGTACCGATGCCCAACGGCGCCTGGCCTGCCGCAAGAGCCGCAGCAGTACCGCCACCGGAGCCACCCGGGGTGCGCTCGGTGTCGTACGGGTTATGTGCCGGGCCATACGCGGAGTTCTCATTGGAGGAACCCATTGCAAACTCGTCCAAGTTGGTCTTGCCCAGAATCGGGATGCCCGCCTCACGCAGCTTGGTGACCAAGGTTGCGTCATAAGGAGACATCCAGCCCTCCAGCATCTTGGAAGCTGCGGTAGTCGGGGCGTCGGTAGTAACCAGCAGGTCCTTCAGAGCCAGAGGAACGCCAGCCAGTGCGGAGGCCGGCTTTTCGCCCGCATCGAGCGCCTTATCGACGGCGTCGGCAGTAGCCAGCGCCTGCTCCGCACCGACGTAGAGGAATGCGTTGAGCTCGTCGTTGGTCTCCGCGATGCGATCCAAGAATGCCTGCGTCACCTCGCGGGAGGTCAGCTCACGGGAATGGATCTTATCCGCCAGCTCCGCAGCGGAAAGGCTTAAAATTCCTTCTTCAGGTGCAATGAAAGTCGACATTATTCTTCTCCTCCACCCAAAATCTGCGGTACTACGAAACGATCATCCTCGGCAGCCGGAGCCTGATCCAAGGCCTGCTCGGCGGTCAGGGTGCGCACGATGACGTCCTCACGCATCGGAGCGACCACGGAGTGCGGGTGGGACATCGGCTCGACGCCCTCGGCGTCGACCTTGCCCACGGCAGACACGGAATCGACAATCTTGTCGATCTGCGTCGCAAACTGCTCCAGCTCTTCGTCGCTTAGCGCAAGGCGCGACAGCTTAGCCAGGTGCGCGACCTCTTCACGCGAAATCTCAGACACGCGTTCTCCATCCTTTAATACACAGACGTGATTGGTTACATGCTTGTAGCTATCGCACCATGGTACTGCACGAACAGGTTCCGACACAGCACCGGTCCCCGATCACCTACACGCGAATTTAATTCCGGTTTTCCAGAAAATTTCTATTGAACACTGTGGAATTGGGCTTGTACGATAGTGAAAACTATTCTTACGACCGAAAGTTAAAAATGTCCTTCCTCGTCCGTGTCCTCCTTCCCGATACCCCCGGTAGCTTAGGCAAGTTAGCGGACGCTTTAGGCAACGTCGACGCCAATATCGAATCCGTCGACATCGTGGAAAACTTCCCTGATGGTTCAGTCATGGATGACATCGTGATTGAGCTACCCAAGGGCGCAATGGCCGATGAAATCATCACCGCCGCCCAAGGCGTCGACGGCGTCGATATCGATTCGATCCGCCCCTTCAGCGGCCGCGTCGATCGCCGGGGGCAGATTAGCTTGCTTGCCGACGTCGCTTCCAAGAAGAACGTCACCGCCGCTATGGAGGAGGTCTGCGCGGCCATCCCAAAGGCACTTACCTCTAACTGGGCCATCGTAATCAACAACAATGCCCCCATCAGCCGCGTGGTTGGCTCCGATGCCGCTCCCGCCGACGACGGCACCATCCCCGAAAGCATTGACGTCGACACTGCCCGAATCTTGAACCCAGACCGCGAGGATTGGATCCCCGAGTCCTGGTCACTTCTCGATTCCGCGCTGGCCGCAGCCCCACTGGTTGGCACCAACTACGTCATCGTCATGGGCCGAGTCGGCGGGCCGGATTACCTCGCTTCCGAGGTAGACCACTTGGGCAATCTCGGCACGATTTTGGGTGCTTTCCTCCGCTAATCTAGCGGCTCAGCCGTCAAGCCCTGAACAATCCTATCCAAACAGAGCAGGTAGTCCTCAAATTGCTGCCTGCCCTGCTTCGTAAGCTTCAGATTGGTTACCGGCGTGCGGGAAACAAATTGCTTATCCACTTTCACTAAGCCGGCCTGTTCCAAGATTCCAATGTGCTTAGTCAGAAGCGAATAGCTGACACCAAGGGCATCCTTTAGCGTCTGATAGTCAACCGAGTCAACTGAATTCAGCGCCCCAAGGATGCTTAACCGCACTGGAGAATGCAGCGTTCCATCAAGGCCATTTCGCGCTTGCGATAAGTCCATCGCTTTATCCCCCTATGCGTTTTTACGAGCCTGGTTTACAAACCATAGACCCAAAAGCGTGATTGGAGCTACGGACAAAGCACTGGCAATCACGACTACAACCACATCAGCCAGATCGTTTGTCTCTCCATTCCACAGCCAACCCCCGAAAATGGCTAACGCTAGCGGAGGGATTGCGCTCAATGCGTAGATGCGCCCAAATCCCCGAGGGTGAACACGACGGTTCTTGGTTTGCTCATCGCGAAAGCGCCACACCCAAGCAAGCCATATAAACAGCAAAATCACACGCACTAAGGCTCCCCACCCCTGCGTGTCTATAAGAAAATTCACCACTAGGAAAATTGCGGTTGCTAACCCAATCTTCACGAAGCCCCACCCCTCAGCTTCGCTCAGGCCACTTGGAAGACCCAATTTCCTACCACTAAAACGCTGTGTCATGACGTACCCCTTCACTACTTCTGACCTGACATTCATCAGAGTAACAACCACCTTACAAAACGTAAAGTGGTTTACGCCCCAGCTTCCAGCAGCTCCTTAAAGCCCTCCTCATCCAAGATGGTCAGGCCCAAATCCCTCGCCTTCGTTTCCTTCGAGCCGGCGTTCTCACCAACCACGACGTAATCCGTTTTCTTAGACACCGAGCCAGAAGCCTTTCCTCCCCTTGCGATGATGGCCTCCTTCGCCGAGTCGCGGGAGAAGTCCTCCAGGGTGCCGGTCACGACGATGGTAAGCCCCTCGAGCGTCTGCTCTAGTTTTTCGGTGACCGTATCTTCCATGGTCACGCCAGCATTCGCCCACTTTTCCACGATGTTGCGGTGCCAGTCGATTTCGAACCACGCCTTAAACGACGCCGCGATAATCCCGCCCACACCATCGGTGTCCGCCAATTCGCTTTCCGACGCCGCGCGCAGCGCCTCCATCGAACCGAAACGCGTCGCCAATGCACGCGCAGCAATCGGCCCAACGTGGCGGATCGAAAGGCTCACCAGCACGCGCCAAAAGTCAGCCTGCCGCGCGCTTTCCAAGTTCTTCAACAGCTTTTTGCCTTGCGCATTGAGCTTTCCAGCCTTAGTCGTATAGGCAGAAGACTGCAGCAGCTTTTCCTCATCCAAATCGAAGAGTTCCGCTTCGTCGACAAGCACGCCCGACTCGATGAGGTCAATGGCGGCCTTCTCACCCAAGGCCTCAATGTCCATGCCTTTGCGGGAAGCCAAATACTCCAGGCGGGCGGAAAGCTGCGCCGGGCAGCTGCGCGTATTGGGACAACGCCAGTCTTGATCGCCATCTTTTTGCGGTGCCAACTTCGTGCCACAGGATGGGCAGTTTTCCGGGAACACCCACTCATGCACGCTATCGTCGCGCAGTTCAAGAACAGGCCCCAGCACCTCAGGAATGATTTCACCGGCCTTGCGGATGACGATGGTATCGCCAATCATCACGCCCTTGTTCTTGACCTCGAACTGGTTGTGGAGGGTCGCCTTCGACACCGTCGAACCAGAAACGAATACCGGTTCCATCACTGCAAACGGCGTAATCCTGCCGGTGCGTCCCACGCCGACCTCGATGTCCAGCAGCTTCGTGGTCACTTCCTCCGGCGGGTACTTGTACGCGATGGCCCAACGCGGTGCGCGCGATGTTGCACCCAGCGCACGTTGCGAAGCCAAGTCATCGACCTTGACCACGAGGCCATCCATCTCGAAGTAAGCATCATGGCGGTGCTCCGCCCAATACTTCACTTCCTTTTGCACGGCTGCAGCCGAGCTAACCTTCTTTGTATATGGCGAAACCGGTAAACCCCAGGCCTCCAGCGCCTTGTACGCATCATGCTGGGAGGTCGGCTCAAAGCCCTCACGGGCACCGATGCCATGGCAGACCATGTGCAGGCGACGCTTCTTGACCTCGTTCGGGTCCTTCATGCGCAAGCCACCTGCCGCTGCATTGCGCGGATTGGCAAACGTCGGCTTGCCGTCTTCGCGGCGTGCCGCGTTAATCTCCGCAAACTCGTCAGGGCGCATGTACACCTCGCCGCGGATTTCCACCAGCTCCGGAACGGGATATTCATCGCTGCCGCTGAGTTCATGCGGGATATCCGGAATAACCCGCGCATTCGCAGTGATATCCTCGCCGATGCGGCCGTCGCCACGCGTTGCAGCCGTAACAAGCTTGCCGCCGCGGTAAACCAAATCAATGGAAAGTCCGTCAATCTTCAGCTCAGTCAGATAGGACTTCGCCGGAGTCCTATCCAACCAATCCTGCATCTCTGTCTCATCGAAGACATTGTCCAAGCTGTAGAGGCGCTCCAGGTGCTCAATATCCACGCCCTCGGCTGGGGTCGCGCCGACCTGCTGGGTCGGAGAATCCGGAACCGCCAACTCCGGATGCTCTGCCTCTAGCTGCAGAAGCTTTTGGAAAAGCTTGTCGAAATCTGCATCTGGAATCGCGGGCTCACCGTTGTAATAAAGCTCCCGGTGCTTGCGCACTTCCTGCGCTAGTTCGGACCATTCGCGTTGGATATCTACTGGATTAGTCACAGTGAAACAGTCTAGCCAGACTCCATGTCTGGCCGAAGCGCTAGAGTGTTCCACATGAACTTCGACGCCAGCCGCATGCTCTCCTTCGACCTCGAAACCACCTCCGTAAACCCAAAAGAAGCACGAATCGTCACCTCCGCATTGGTCCGTATTGATGGCCGTGAAGTGGACAAACGCGAAATGCTCGCCGACCCAGGCGTTGAAATCCCTGAGGCCGCTGCAAAGGTCCACGGCATCACCACTGAGAAGGCCCGCGCCGAGGGCCAACCGCATGACGAAGTCCTCGAAGAGACCGTCCGCTCCATCAAGCAGGCATGGGAAGATGGCCTCACCCTCATCGTCTACAACGCCGCCTACGATCTCTCCGTCCTGCGCGCGCTCACCGGTGACTTCACCGTCACCGGCCCTGTTTTCGATCCTTTCGTAGTTGATCGCGTCAAGGACAAGTGGCGCAAGGGCAAGCGCACGCTTGGCGACGTTTCCGCACACTACGGCGTCACCCTCGAAAACGCGCACGAAGCAACTTCCGACGCCCTTGCCGCAGCTCGTATCGCGTGGATGCAGGTCCGCCAGCGTTACCCCGAGCTGTCCCAAATGAGCACCGACGAGCTCATGGAGTACCAAGCAGTCGAGTGGTACAAGGACCGTGAATCCTTCAAGAAATACCTGGAAGGTCAAGGTAAGAACGCAAGCGACGTCTCCACAGCGTGGCCGATGATTAGCTAAACATTGCAGATTTTTTACAATTCTGGAATTCTAGAAATATGAATTCCAGTACCTCTTCGAACCTTCTTGAGCAGCGACTCGCATCTCTTGAACAGCGAGTCGCCACTCTTGAAGGCAATACGCATGTAGAAACACAATCCGATTCCCGCTACTGGCTCGTCGAGGCCCTCGAAGAAGGGCCCGGCATTCCCGACGGCTCCGTCATCTTTGGCGGCGACGTCACCATCGGCAATCGCGAGTACAAATACCAATGGCAGCGCCCCACCCAATTCGTCACCGACGAGTCTTGGGAAGAAAACATCAAGCGTCTTACCGCCATCGCACATCCCACCCGCGCGGAGATCCTGCGTCGCCTCCTGTGTGCACCCGCCAGCGCCAGCGACCTTGTACAGGAGAGGCTGGCTAGCTCCACAGGAACCGCATATCACCACCTCAACGAACTCAGCAGCGCCGGGTGGATCGCCAAATCCAAGTCCGGCACCTTCGAAATCCGGCCGACCCGCGTCATCCCCCTCATGACAATCATCACCGCGACGGAGGCGCACTAATGAACTTTTCCATTGGCAAACTCGCAATCGGATTCCTGGTCACTGCTCTCGTAGCATCCGGCCTTGTCCTGGTAGGCCCTCACCGCATTGCCCTGGCAACCGAGGCCACTGGCTCGACCGACCTAGCCCAGAAGCTGCGTGACAATGCGCAGCGCGGACACCACAATCTGACGACCTTTACACTGGCGAACGGCGAGACCTCCTTCGCAGGCCTTGGTGCCGACGAACATACCGAGGTCGAAATCGGTTCGGTAACCAAGATGTTCACCGCGGAACTCATCCGCCAAGAGGTCTCTGAAGGCAACCTCAAATACGACGCTAGGGTTGGTCAGTTTCTTGATACCGGCGATTCCCCTATCAGCGATGTGCGCATCGAAGAGCTAATGGAGCACACATCTGGGCTACCAAGACTCGCTGCAACTAATCCCTTTACCGGAATCTCCACCATGCTCACAGGAGGCAACCCCTACGCGAATGAAACTAAAACACAACTCATCGATGCCGCCACTTCCTCCGACCTCGCAGGTCGCGGCGAAGAGAATTATTCCAACCTTGGCTACGGACTTCTCGGGCTCATCTTGGAAGAGGCTTCCGGTAAGCCTTTCGAACAACTGCTGCAAGAGAAAATCTTTGCACCGATTGGAATGCACGAGACTTACCTCATGACCCCAGGCAGCGTTCCTTTCGATGCCCCGCGTGGCTACACCAGTCGCGGACAAAGGGCTCAACCCTGGGAATTTCCAGCAAGTGGCGCCGCCGGCGGTATTCGGTCAACGCCCAAAGACATGAGCTTGTTCGCCAATTGGCTCATCGAACATGGCGACTTCCAGCATGGCTGGCAAGACAACGAGGCCCCAGTTCCCGCTGGTTACTGGCACAACGGAGGCACTTACGGATATTCGACAATGCTCATCATCGATCCGCAGAGTTCAAAAGTAGCCTTCGTCTCAAACGACACTGAGAAGGGCACTGAAGAACTCGCACGCACTATTTTTGAGGAGCTAGATTGATGTTTTCACTTGTAGTAATTATCGGTCTTCTGCTGAACATTGCGTGGCACCTCGTGAGAACTAAAACAGTATCCACAAATCGCATAGTCGACGTTTGCATAACCTGCATTGTCGTTGCTCTCCTCGGGCGAACCCTGCCTTGGAACTCCGATCTCAGCGTGTTCTGGTGGTACGCTTTGGTAGCCATGACGGCACTTTATGCTGGAAAGGTGGCCTTTCACGGAAAGTCTCCCAAATCTCCGGCCGCCAAAAAGTCTCCCAAATCTCCCAAATCTCCTTGTTTGAGGTAGTCTTGCCGTCTATGAGCACCCGCAGTAATCCTTTCCGCCCCACCTTCGGAGTCCCGCCTCTTTATTGGGTGGGCCGTACTGCTGTGCTCGATGCATTCCGCAATGCCCTGCAGTCCCCAGCCGGCGCCTCCGCTCGCACGATGATCGTCAGCGGTGCACGCGGTATCGGAAAGACAGTTCTGCTCAATGAACTGGAGGATTCTGCGAAAGCACAAGGCTGGATATGCATTCGAGCTTCTGGGCGCACCAACATGGTCGAGGAACTCGTCGAGACCACCATTCCGCGGTTGATCGAGCAACTCGCGCCCCGAGATAAGCGGAAAATCAACCGCATCGGCATCGGCGGGGTCGGCTCAATCGGCCTGGAGCACAACACGGATGAGCCTTATAAGCCCACGCTAAATACCCGCCTCCGCGATCTCCTCGCCGAACTCTCAGGAGTCGGAATTCTGCTCAGCATCGACGAAGTGCAAGACGCCTCAGTAGAAGACCTCACTTCTATCGCAGTGGCCTACCAGGATCTCCTGCGCGATGAGCTCGACATTTCCTTTGTCGCCGCTGGATTGCCGCAAGGCGTCAACCGCCTACTCGATCTCCCCGGCGTTACTTTCTTGCGCCGTGCCCAAAGATTCGTTCTGGGTCCGCTTTCTGCAGGCAACGCCACCGAAGCCTTTACTGCCACCGCAGCTGACTCGGGCCTTAATTTCTCATCGGAGGCCATCAGCAAGGCCGTCGAGCTGTCGAAGGGCTACCCATACCTCGTGCAGCTGGTGGGTTCCTTGGCTTGGGAGCGCGCAAACGTCCGCAACGAGACCCAGATTGAAGCTTCAGACGTAGACAGCATTGCCGACGAAGCCATTTCCATCCTGTGCACTCAAGTGCACTTGCCCGCCGCGTCTTCGCTGCCTCCTGCTCAGCGCCAGTTCCTTGACTCGATGTCTAGCGCTTCCGTTGATGGCATCGCCACGATTACGGAGATTGCAGAAAGCCAAGGCCGCACAGTCCGCTCGCTTTCGGCAACGCGCCAAAGGCTTATCGACGCCGACCTCATCGAGCCCGCCGCCCACGGTGAGCTGCAATTCGTCATCCCCTACATGGAGCGCTTCTTCAACTCCACCGACAAGCTCGGCAGGGTCGACTAGCTAGAGATCACCGGCGTCGCGCACCAACATGCCCGCCGTCTCCACAGCCGAGCGCAGCGTGCTTGCCGACGCCTCCCTTGGCACCACGTCCACCGCATCCACCAGGAGCTGCCGTGACATTCCCATGCGGTCAAAGTGCCGGGCCACAGCCACGGCTTCTGCCCGCGCATCGACGCCTGCAATTGCGAAACCGATTCGCTTGCCTTCGCTTAAGAACTCGCCAAGTCCATCGATGTTTTGCGCGGTGCCCAGTCCTGCAGAATCAGTCACAAAAGTCTTCGCCGCGCCCGCTACTTCCCAATGCGGCCCCGCGACTAGGTACTCCGCGCCCAGCTCCTTTAGCTTCTCCCGAGCAACTTCCGCTGGGACCGCGCGAATCTCGTCAAAGTCGGTGGTGCCGGGAACCTTGCCGGCGAGGACGTCGCCAAGCAATGGCTCGTCCACCTGCACCCGCACCTCACCGTGGAAGCGACGCACCAGCTTCTTCACGTGCTCCCCGATGCCCATCTGCAGGGCTTCATGCAGATCGCGGGTAGCACCGGCGTCGGAAAGCACGCGGTGTCCATTCGCAAGCTCTACCGCCGCTGCTAAGCTCCACGGCCCCAAAACCTGCATCTTAAATACGGGGACAGACTCGCCCCATACCTCTTGGATGGCGTCCAAATCACGCTCCCACAGATCCCAGGTGCGTCGCATCATCAGCTGTGGGCGCTGGGTCATCTGCCACGCGCGTGGGCCGCGGTCAACGTTGATCGCTTCTAAAAGCGCGGCCGTAGAACCCACGGCATCCGCACCGAGCCCGCGCTCGGGAAGCTGCGGAATCGCCGGCAGATGTCCAGACTCGCCCATCACGATGTCGGCGGCCTCCGTCATGGAAACCCCACGCATCGGCCCCAGCGAAAATCCCGTCACTATGCCGTCCCGCAGATGGTGCCGGAACCGAGGACGATATCCCCCAGCTCATCGGGGCTTGGCAGGTACAGCACTGCGGCCTGGCCGCGTGCCACACCGGAGAGTGGTTCTTTTAGCTCCAGCGTCATCTTGTCGCCCTCGCGGTCCACAAACGCCTTGCAAGGCACAACCGACCCGTGCGCGCGAACCTGAACCTCGCACTCCAGCTCGCCGTCCATGGCCGGGTGCAGATACTTCAAGCGATCTGCCTGAATGCTCGTCACCGCCAAGTCCTCGCGCGAACCCACGGTCACGGTGCCGCTCGCTGCATCGATGTCGGTGACATAGCGCGGGCGTCCGTCTGCCGTCGGCTCCTTGATGTCAAGGCCCTTGCGCTGACCGATGGTGTAGTTCCATGCACCGTCATGTTGCTTGAGCTCCTGGCCCTCCTGGTCCACGATCATGCCGGGACGCAGCCCGATCCGCGAGCCCAAAAATGCCTGCGTATTGCCATCCGGAATAAAGCAGATGTCATAGGAGTCAGGCTTTTTGGCCGTGGAAAAGCCATGCCGCGCCGCTTCCTCGCGAATCTGCGGCTTTGGGGTATCGCCGATCGGGAAATAACAATGCTCTAGTTCCTCCGCGGAAATAACGCCCAAAACATAGGACTGATCCTTGTTTTCATCCTTGGAACGGCGCATATAGCCAGCGTCGTCAAGCGTGGCGTAATGGCCCGTTGCTACGGCATCGAAGCCCAACGCCATACCTTTTTGGAGTAGCGCGCGAAACTTGATCTTCTCGTTGCAGCGCAGGCACGGATTCGGAGTCTCGCCGCGGGCATAAGAATCCACGAAGTCCCCGATGACCTCTTCCTTAAACTGCTCGGAAAAATCCCAAACGTAGAAAGGAATACCCAGCTTGTCACAGATGCGACGCGCGTCTGCAGAGTCCTCCAAGGAACAGCAACCCCTGGCCTTTTCGCGGGTTTGTTGTGCGTCTTTATGCAGTGCCAAATGCACTCCCACCACATCGTGGCCTGCTTCCACGGCGCGGGCCGCGGCCACAGAGGAATCGACTCCGCCTGACATCGCTACGAGAACTCGCACTTAAACTCCTTTTCTTCGGCGGCCAAGCTTACTCTTCCAACCCATTAAGCTTAAATGCATGCGCAAAAAGGACGATCTCGTTGGCACCTACGAAATTTCTACGGGCACCGCGGAGGTGGTGGCGGACGAGTACCACGATAGCGGATACACACTTATGGTCAATGGAGTACCTTCAAGCCACATCGTGTTGGGCGCACCGGAAATCCTCGAGTTTGAATACATGCGCTGGATTGCCGCCGCAGTCGAAACGCTTCTGCCAGTAGCACCCGATGCCCTTCGCATGACACATCTGGGTGGTGCAGGCTGCTCGCTCCCTCGCTATTTCGCCAGCATTTGGCCCAAGTCCCGCCATACCGTAGTGGAACTCGATGCCAAGCTCGGCGAATTAGTGCGCACGCTTTTCGACGTCCCTCGTTCCCCCACCGTCAAAATCCGCGCCGGCGAAGCTCGCGCGGTCACCGATGGCTTCGCACCCGCTAGCCGCGACGTCATTATTCGCGATGTCTTCGCTGGCGACAAGACCCCACATCCGCTTACTACCCGCGAGTTCTTTCAATCGGTCCACCGCGCCTTGGTGCCTGGAGGACTCTACGTTGCCAATTGCGGAGATCACCGAGATCTCAAAATCGCAAAGTCGGAATTGGCCGGAATGAAGGAGGTATTCGAGCACGTGGCCGTAATCGCGGATCCCCCGATGCTCAAGGGACGGCGTTACGGCAACATCGTTCTTCTCGCCTCAGATCGCGAAATGCCAGCTGCCGGCTCCGTGGAAGCCGCACAACTGGCAAAATCACTGCTATCCGGCGCTGTCCCCGCCCACTATAAGCACGAGGCGTGGACCGCGAACTTCATGCAAGGCGCTACTGCGCGAGCTGATTAACAGCGTCCTGTGCTTGCTCGACCTGGTTCGGGTTGGCACCGTTGGCGGTGGCAACGTGGCCGGCGTTGTCTAGAAGGATTGCAAGGTCACCGACGGTGAAGTCACCGGAGGCCATGCCAACCAGGTCCTCAATCGGCAGGTTACCGTTCTGGGTTAGCTGCTTGACAAAGTCGGTAAATACACGTGCTGCGTTTCCGTCCAAACCTGCCTGCTGCGCGGCATCGATAAGCTGCGGGCTCGCAATGATACCTGCTGCCAATGCGAGGATCGCGCCGATCAGCGGTGCGCTGTTGGAGCTCAGGTCTGGCGCGTCGTCGCCAAGCACAAGCCCCTCGAGGATGCCACCGATGTCCAGGTAGTTGCCGTTGCTGAAGGAATCCAGCTGACCCTCGTTGCCGTTAAAGACGTTCATATCGACCGGACCGGTGATGCCGTTGACGCGGCCAGAGCCGGAGCGCTGCCAGAACGAAATCTTATTCCAGCCACCGACTGGATCCGGCGCCTCATCCTGGTAGGCCGCGAGCCATAGCGGCATGTCGGAGAACTCCGTGGTGTTCCCCATCTGCCCCATCCAGAAGTACTTATAGGTATAGATCATCGGGGTACGGCCGGTTAGCGTGCGTAGCTCCGTGGTGAAATCACGGATCCACTGCTCGAGCTGCGCCGAAGAAAGACCTTCATCAACCTCAATATCGAGCACGGGCGGCAGCGTTTGATTCGGAACCAGCGCAAGCTGTGCAGCAAAATGCGCCGCCTGGCGCGTGGCTGACGACGCCGGGCGTGCGTAGTGGTAAGCACCAACCTTCAGGCCGTTCGCTGCGGCAGCGTTCGAGTCGGTGATGAAGTGGGGATTCGTCCAGTCGGAGCCCTCGGTTGCCTTAACGAAAGCAAAGGACTGGCCGTCGGACTTTACTTCGCCCCAGTTGATCGGAGCCCCGCCCGGGTGCTGATGGTTTGCAATATCGATACCCGTGGTCGCACCGGAGGTCCAGGCGCCGGCTGTCATCGTGCCTGCGACAGCAAGCGCCACAGAACCAACAACGGCGACGATAGCCTTGCGCATTCCCTTAGATGAAGTCATGCGCGCTACTGTACCGACGAAACAACACAATCCCCTTTAGTAACACGCGTATCTTTGCTTTTATTTTTGCCCAGTTTTCTCTTCCCTTATCATTCGTACATATTTTCGATTTTCTGTTGATTGGGTTCGGTGGGCTGGATATAATGAGGGCATGAAGATTTCAAGGCAGTTTATTCCAACGGGGGTATGGAAAATTGGAAGCATATTACCTTGTAAATGACCCTTCCAGCACATTAGCAACCTCAGCCCGCAACATCCGTAAGCTCGAGTTCAAACAATGGGAAAATAGCCTCCCTCATCTCGATTCAGACATCGAACTAGTTATCCATAGTTTGGCCACACATACCGGCCTTGGGAAAACCAAAACTAAAAACATCGCCTTCGCGCTCTATCGCCTACGCGAACTTCCACGCCTGCGTACGATGCAGCTCGATTCCTACTTCCTCGATATGACACGCCTGTGCACTATCGACTCCGCCCTTAACAAGCTAGGCGCACCCACTCCCGAGATTCTCCAACGCGTCGACGAAGCCCTTTGTGAGTTCTTCACACCCACCAGCCCAGCAGAAGTCTTGCCTTCTAGCCGTGCCATCCGCACCTTTATCCATGACCTCATCAAACTCCTCGCCCCAGAAATAGATCCTGAAAAAGGCGAGGAAGAAGCCAACAACTCCTACTCCACTTACCCTGTGCCCGGTGGAAAAGAAGCCATTAGCGCCGAATACGAACCAGCAACTGCCTATGAGCTCGACCAACGCATAAAGGACACCGCCGAGAAACTGGAGATAACTCCGGCAGAAGCGCTCGAAAAACTCATCCGTGGAGAGGCTAACTCCGAGACCATCGTCATCCTGAATATGTACCGCGCCTCGGATATTCCCAATGCACCCGCTTTCATCCAGGGTGCCGGCTGGGTCTCTCCCGAGATCGCAGATTCCTTCGAGCCAAAGGTCGTACGTGACATGGCCAAGGCCGCTACCGCGGAGAGCCCTAGCTACACCACACCTTCTACCATCGGCGCTTTCATCGAAGGCCGCGATGGCACTTGCCGCATGCCACACTGCGACAGACCCGCGCAGGACTGCCAGAAGGATCACCGCATCAACTTTGCCGAAGGCGGACCAACCGCAGGCTCGAATCTCGCGAGCCTCTGCCAGCACCATCACAACATCAAGACCGATGGCCGAGCCAACTACATCATGGACCCACTCACCGGGGACATCGTCTGGCTCTTCGACGATGGGCACTGGGAGTATGACGAACCGACCGGCCCGCTAGCGCCCAAGAAGCGCAACTGGGTACAAACGTTTGCCCAAGCCATTGAATCCCGGCGAAGGGAGGCGCACGCTAAGTGTTTGAATGACGAAGTGCCTTAAGCGCCTCGGTGGCCTTCAGATTCGGAAGGTAAGCATGGACCACCGCGAGGCCAATCGCTGGGAGGGATAACTCATCCTCATAACACAGGAACCACTTGTGCTCCTCCGGCTGGAACTTGCGCTTGCTTGCGGCTAAAGACCGAAAGCCGTAAAGCGGTTCCATCTGCTCGCCGAGTTTCATCAGCAGTGAATCTAAGGTCGAAGGATTTTCGGTCGTCCCTGCCAACGGAGCGCCCGAAAGCGAAATCCATTCACAGCCCTCACCCGCCGCGATAACCAGTGCCTCAGAAATCAACAGCTCCATGACCCCTTTGAAACCTCGCTCATTACGGCGCATCACATCGAGGGTGTAGCCCACCAACTGCCCATCACGCCGCACCGGCAGCCAGCTGGTCATGCCGTGCACCAGACCATCATCGTCTAGAGCCAAAAGGAGACGAGTACCTGAAACCTGCATCTCGTCGATACCTCCCAGAGTAAAGCCCATCTCCGGAAGGGCCTTCTCGCCGACCCATTCTTCGCTTAGCGTGACCAAAGCGGCGGCAACAGCAACATCGAGTTGATCCCACGTGGTCCACACGGTTCTCACGCCTTCTTTTGCTGCCTTATTTCGCGCGGTGCGGATATTCTGGAACTTCTTGCCCTTGAACTCCGTGTTTTCACAGCTCAACACCGCCTCGTCCGCGACCTGAAGCCGCTTCAATCCAGGATGAGAAACCGCGAAATCGCTTGCCACCGAATACCACGCAGGAGTTAGTCCCTGAGATTTGACGAACTCCTCGAACTCGCGAGAGATGTCATCGCCAACCGGTCCACCCAATGTCAAAGCAACGCCATTGGAAGCGCGATATGCCACGAAGGAATCGCCGGCGAAGAAATATCTGTTCCCCTCCCACAAGGTCATGAAGGATAGGTGATCGCCAGTTCGGCGCTGCAGGATTTCCCGTGCCCGCGAGCGGTCCGATTCCCGTTGCGGGTCCGAGGGCGAGGAGAAGCACCGCCACAGCGCCCAAATGACGCACATCCACCACACGTTGCCGACCCACGAATAGACAAACCAGCCAAATCCACTTGCCGGCACCAATTCATGGGGAGAGACGAGCGTTATTACTACAGGCAAGAAGCGCAACGGCCACTCCGCCAACGCTGCGCTTAGCGACGCCCCGCCCAGAAAGGCAGACTTCACCAACAATGTAGAAAGCAACCAGGTGGCAGAACAAATAAGGAATACCCCACCCAGCCAGGCCGCGTGCTTTTTAATAATCTGCGGCGCTTCACGAACTTGGAAGAGCCGGCGAGAGTACATGAGCACAGCGAGGCAGAACAACCAGGGCAACAGGGCCTCGAATAGGTTAAGCCCGTAGATGAAGAAACCGTCTTGGTCTAGGTCCCACAGCTGAACGAGCAGGAAGGCCAAGGAAGCAACTTGGATGAGGCACGAAAGTACCCACGCAGCATGGCGGCCACGCACGAGCCCGAAACACAATACAAGTTGGATAAGCAGCGGCATGAGGTTGGCAAGCAAGGGACCGACACCATGCATGCGTGCGACGTCAGCCGCGGATATACAGTCCCTGGACGTTTCGTCGAGAGTGCAGAGAACCGCAACCGCGACGTCGGAAAGCGCAGGCCCCCACATCAGCTCGGTGAGAAGGGAAAATGGGCCTTCGGCGATTGGATTGATAGCAACCAGCACCGGGCTAATGGCAACCGCGATGAGGATGAAAGCTACGAGCACGCGCCGCTCGCGCAACGAGGGCTTTGCGGTCTCCCGCGGATGACGCCACAGGCCTAAAAAGAGGCCGAATACCGCGGCAGTAAGTCCCAAGATGTCGGCCATCGAGCCGGCATAAAAGACGTTCGTGAACGCAAGAACGAGGATGATAACCCGAAAACGGCGCTTCCACAGGCGCGGCATCTTCGCGGAGGCATACATCGCAGAGCCGAAAATCCAGCCGATTGGTGTAAAGAGGTAGCTGTTGAGGAGATCGTCGCCCCATCGGTTCAGGCCCGATACTTCGACGCCTCGCGCGATGAAAAAGGCAATCGGTAACGAAAGAAGCTGAAGGAAAAGGCCAACGACGAGGTATTTCCTGCTGCCCAAGACCCGCTCGGCAGGGCCACCGAAAAGAATGGCGAAGAAAGTTACAACGACGGATCCGCCAATTGTGACGGTGGTCAAACCGGTTGCCTCAACCCAATCATTGTCCACGAAGTGGAGAACCCACATGAGCACAATCAAGAGCAAAGTTACGGGAAATCGCTTAAGCATGAACATCGTTGTCCTCGATTCCACGGAATGGGTCATGGACGGCTGTAAGTCCCCCGCGGCGCGCAGCAAAAGCGAAGGATTGACGCAGTGCTGGGCGCCACACCCCGAAGGAGTGGCCACCGCTTAGAGCACAGACATAAGTCTTTCCGCCTGCCCCGCGAACGAGCTCAGCAAGTTGGTTTTGAGCAGCAATCGCGGGCTTGTCCTTGTCGCCTGCAAAGAAGACGACACTGAGCCCGGGATAGCGATTTTTCTTCAGCAAGAAGGCCGGATTTTGCGCCTGGAAGGCTTGCTCGTTTCCGCCAAAGAACTTCTGGACGGTATCGGCATGCTTGCCGATGGTCGGCTCCGCCTCACCGGAGAAGTCCAAATAAGTTCCGAAGGCCTCGGGATGGTTGGTGGCGACCTGCAAAGTACAGGTACCGCCGTAGGAAAGGCCGCCGAGCGTCCAATGCGACTGGTCTTCGTCAACGCGCAATTGCTTTTTGATCTGGGCTGGAACGTCTTTGGTCAGATAGGTCATTACCTTGGTGGATTGAGAGTCCGCGCAAACAGGGTTGGCGGTTTCAGAACCGGTGGCATCAACTGCTACGACGATGGGCGATACTCCCCCGTTTGCCTTCTGAAATTCATCGGCGGTCTGTGCGGCTTCGCCAGATCCAAACCACTGGGTTGGGCCACCGGGATTGCCATGGAGCAATACGAGCACCGGCAGGCGCTTTCCGCTCCAATAGGCCGGCGGCAAATAGGCAATAGCTTCGCGGGCTTTGAATCCCTGGCTTGGTAAGTCGAGATGAACCAGACCGGCAGAATTGCCCGCGTGCGAGGCTAGTTCGGAGGCGGGAATAGTTTGGGCCACCGGTCGCGGATCGAGGGAACCGACCGTGGGATAGGTCTGGTACTCGAGGTTGACTAGCCCGACGACCGCAACGAGTGATGCGATGCCCGCGAGCGTCGCGGAAAGTTTCGGCTTACGCAGCAGTGCGGCGAGGCAGATACCAGAGGCGACGAAGACATGAGCAGGGATATCCCAATGCTGGAGGAAATACCAGGCACCAACCGATATAAACAAAGCCAAAACAACAGGCACAATCTTGCGCGCCCATGCAACAACTATCGCGGAAAGAACCACGATGACCGCATATATCGCCCCATTTACGGGTTCGGCCAGCGGCAGGCCAAGGAGGAAATTCACTCCTAAATCATAGGCCTGCGCTGGCCAAATAGGCTGTTAAGTACCTGGGAGGTCGGTACTTATACGCTGCGGGCGCGCTTGACGACGTCGGGAAGCTGCGCCAGGACGTACTCGACGTCGGCAGGCGTTGTGTTCCTACCAAGGGTAAAACGCAGCGAACCGATTCCATCAGAGTCGGACACATTCATCGCCTCAAGGACGTGCGACATGCGGTTGACGCCCGAGTGGCAGGCGCTGCCGGTCGAGGCCTCGATGCCCAAGGAATCGAGCAACATGATGAGGCTGTCGCCGTCGGTTCCGGGGAAGGACACATGCAGGTGCGAAGCCAACATCGGTTCCTCACAGTTGAGGATGACGTTGTCGATGCTGGAGAGAATGCCGGCACGTAGTTGGTCACGAAGCGCACCTACGCGCTTGGTCTCGGAATCGATCTCGGAGACAGACTCCTCGAGCGCAGCCGCAAGAGCAGAAGCACTGGCGACGTCAACGGTGCCAGGGCGGATGCCCCTTTCTTGGCCGCCTCCGAAGGCGATGGGCTGCGGGGCTGGGCTGCGTTTTGCAAGCAGCAAGCCGATGCCACGTGGGCCGCCGAACTTGTGGGCGCTCGCCGCGAGCGTGGTAGCACCGAGCTCGTGGAAGTCGATGGGCAGCTTGCCTGTGACCTGCACTGCGTCGATGTGAACTGGGGTGCCAACTAAGTTTGCGCGGCGCACGATCTCGGCAACTGGCTGGATGGCACCGGTCTCGTTGTTTGCCCACATGCAGGTGGCAACGTCGGCAGGCGTATCTAGCGCGGAGAAGTCGCTGACGTGGGAATAACGATCGACGGGCAGAAGATCGACCTGTGCATCCGGCAGCTGGGCAACGCTATCGCGCACGGCTGGGTGCTCGATAGGAGTCGAAACCACGCGGTTGGTGGTGCCCAGACGGTACAAGCCTTGGATGGCGATGTTGTCGGCTTCGGTGCCGGAAGAGGTGAAGATAACCTCGATCGGCTCGCAGCCAAGAATTTCCGCGACTTTCTCGCGGGCGTCGTCAAGCACGGAACGGGCTTTTCGGCCAGAGGCATACTGCGCGCCGGAGTTTACCGCGCCAGAGGCGGCCACCCACGCATCGATGGCCACCTGGCGCATCGGCTGAGTAGCCGCATAGTCAAAGTAGTGCGACATTACTTACGGGACTCCAGCTCAGCGACCAAAGCCGGGGAAATCTCATGGACGTCACCGACGACGCCGAGGTCAGCGATCTGGAAGAAAGGCTCGTCCTGATCCTGGTTAACCACAACGATGGTGCCGGAGGTCTGCATGCCGGAGGTGTGCTGGATAGCACCGGAGATGCCAAGCGCGATGTACAAATCCGGGGAAACCGTGACGCCGGTCTGGCCCACCTGGTGTGCTGGGTCGTAGAAGCCCTGATCGACTGCATCGCGGGTGGCACCGACGGCGCCGCCGAGGGCGTCGGCAAGCGGTTCCACGATGGTGGAGAAGTTGTCGTCGACGCCGCGGCCACCAGAGACAACTACCTTCGCGGCAGTCAGCTCCGGACGAGCAGACTTCTCATGCGGGGTAAAGGAGGTGACGGTGACGTCCTTGGCAGTTGCGGCCGGCAGGGGCATCGGCGCCGGAGCGACGGCCACCGGCTGCGGATCCGCGGCGACTGCGCCTGGGCGCAGGGTGTAGATCGGGCTCGCGCCAGACGCTGTAGCAGTGGTCTCGTAGGAACCGCCGAAGATGGTCAGGTGTGCGGAGCCGTCGGCGTTAATCTCGTCGACGTTGACGAGGGCGCCGGAAGCCAGACGCGCGGAAAGGCGGCCGGCAATCTCGTTGTTGGTCGGGGTCGCAGCTAGCACGATTGGGGCTGGGTTCGCGGCGGCGAGGGCGTGCAGGGCATCGACCTCGGGCAGGATGATGCGGCGCTCGTAGTCCTCAGCGCTTGCCTGCACGATCTGTGCGGCGCCCAGGGCTGCCAGCTCGGAATCGAAGGCATCTGCTTGCTTGCCGACGACGACTGCGGAAACGGTACCCAGCGCACGCGCTGCGGTAATCAGCTCACCGGTAACAGGGCTAAGGGCGTTATCTTCGTGCTCTACAAGTACGTATACGTGAGACATTTCGGCTCCTAGATAAGGTTCTTCGCGGCGAGGAAGTCGGCAATCTGCTTTGCGGCTTCCTGCGGATTCGGCTCGGTGATGACCTCACCCGCGGTGCGGGCAGGACGCTGGGCGGCGGCTGTCACCGTGGTGGTTGGTGCCACGGCATCGATGCCAAGGGAGGCCACGTCGAGGGTGGTGATCTCGGCCTTCTTGGCCGCCATGAGTCCCTTGAAGTTCGGGAAGCGCGGCTTATCGGCCTTATCGGTGAAGGTGACGATGGCTGGCAGGGCTGCCTCCAGCTCCCAGTGGCCGTGAGCGTCCTCGCGCACACCGCGCAGGACGCCGCCCTCGAGGCTCAGGGACTTCAGCTCGGTCATCGCCGGGAGCTGGCGGTACTCAGCGAGCAGGCCAGCCAGCAGGCCGGTGGAAGCATCCGAGGAGTAGTTGCCCAGGGTGATGATCTGGACGTCCTCGATGGTGTTGATGGCCGCGTTGAGCGTCCAGGCGGTAGAGAGTGCATCGGCGCCGGAAAGGGCGTCGTCAAGCACGTGTACTGCGTCGTCTGCGCCCATCGCGAGGGCCTTGCGCAAAGCTTCGTCAGCGCCGGCAGGGCCCATGGTCACTGCGACGACGCGGAAGTCTGGGTTTGCTTCCTTGATGCGCAGTGCCTGCTCGACGGAATACTCGTTGACCTCGTCGATGACGTTGTCGACGCTCGTGCGGTCGAGGGTGTGGTCTTCCTCGAGGGACTTGGTGGACCAGGTATCCGGTACGTGTTTGACCAGAGCCACGATTGCGGGCATTGGACACTTCCCTTTCCGATAGATTTATGTTGCGTAATTATCCTCGGACGATACTACTCGTGGTCCGCACAGCAACGCGATTCCCTTAGTTCCGATGCGTGTCATGATGACGGCCATGGAACGGCTTCCCTTGAGCTTAAGCTTCTTCCGCAGCTGATCGGGGTCGACGTCTAGACCGCGGACCAGTATCTCGAGGGAGCCAGCATCGTGTGACTGCAGTGCGGCTTTGAGTTTCTTGACTGGCACCGCCTCGATGAATTCAAATCCGGACGTGCCTGCCGGGATGCGTTGCCCTGTCAGGTAAGCGATGCGCGGGTCCAGCTGATGGAGGCCTTCGCGCTTGGCGTAGTGGCGCACAAGCCCCGCGCGTACAACCGCGCCGTCTGGGTCCATGATGTAGGTGCCAATGTCGCCGGCTTCGGGCAGGTCGGCCTCGTCGAAGTCGGTGCTGGAGAGAACATCAGCCTTTCCACCTTTGATCATGACTGCGCTGCGGCCAACGCCCAGACCAGGTGTATACAGGCAGGCCTCTTTGACGTTGCCGTCGACGCTGGCGACGGATACCAAACCTTGCCAATCTGAAAAGTCGAGGCCGGGGGCACACTTGACGGCGAGTTCGCACTCGTGTGCCGCCAGAAGATCGGGCAACGGCGGCAGGAGCTTTGCGGGATCGGTAATGCGTTTGCCGCCGCTTCGGCGCGCTGGATCGGCGATGATAACGGGTGCCGTTGAGCTCTGCGTCAAAGCGTCTGCGCAGAAGAAGGGATGCGGGGTGTTGTGCTGCGCCATCTTGATGCGCGAACGGTCGAGGTCAGAGCCTACATATTTTCCTGGAGCCCACGCAGCCCCTTCGGTACCGATGGAACAGGTGACATCGTGGACGAGTTCGACCCCCAGGCTTGTCAAGAAAGCGGCACGATGTTTGGCTACCTCGAGCGGGGTGGCCTGCTGCACGGAATCGGAGTCCATAAGCCAGTCGCTGGGCAGCTTTTTACTGTTTCGGGCTTTGATGAGTTCGGCTACGGCACGGGCGTGCTCACCGAATTGTTGCTGGAGCTTGGCGACGTCGCCTAATTGGGAAGCCTTGCTGAATTCAAGGTCAAGGCCCGCTATCTCCGGTTGGTGCTGGACTAAGAAGTCGATCTCGGCGAGGGTATAACTCATATTCTGTCTACGGGTTGAGTGCTGAAGAATTCGCGGTAGCGCGGGTCGTGCTCGGGGTCGCCGATGATGGGGCGAAGGTCGGAGAAAGAGGCGTCGTCAAGCGCTTCTCGCACCGTGGAGTAATTGCTCAGGCGCAGCATTTGCGCCCAAGTGGGAAGAGCCAAGCGGACAAGCCCGGCGCGCCACCCGTCGAGGACGAGGCGGGGCGGGAACCATCCGGCGTCGTCTGCCTCCGTGGTATCGCCGTCGGGCTCTTGGCCTTCCGGTAGAACGGCGATGAAGAAAAAGGTATCGAACCATTGTCCGCAGTCTTCGCCCGCCCACCGAGACCACGGCATGAGCATGTCGGCGTCGGCGCGCATGCCGTTGTTCATGAGGAATTCGGTAAAGGAAATCTCGTGAGTTTCCAGCATGACGCGTTCGCGGTGATAGCGCGAGGCGTCGGAGACGATTCCGTCATCGCGAACGGCGAGCAAGGTACCGGATTCCTCGAAGAGTTCTCGGATGGCGGCGAAGACCAAGGCATGGGTCTTGTATTTGGTAACGCCCATGCGACGGGCCAAGGAAATAACGGAGCGGCCCGCCCAGAGATCGCCGGAACTCCACATTCTTGGCGGGAAATCGCGGGGGTCTACTCCCCCGCCCGGAAACACTGCGTGCCCCGGGTAATTGCGCATCGTGGAGACCCGTTCCTGGAGCCAAACCTCGAGCCCTTCTTGGCCGTCGCGCAGCAGCAGGACGGTAGCGGCCAAGCGTCCACCGTTAAAACCGGTGGTTTCGCTGTGGTCGATCGCGTCAAGGCGCTCGTGAATGGGTCGGGTCATGCAAAGTTCCGTTTAGCGTATGCGGCGAGCGAAGTAACGTTCACCGATTCGATCCACCTGAATTGGTTGGTGGAAAGCCTGCGTAAGGTTTTCTGAGGTAAGGACCGTATTGATTAGTCCCTTCGCCACGACCTTACCCTCATCGAGGATCATCGCATGGGTAAATCCATAAGGGATTTCCTCGACGTGGTGGGTAATCATGACGATTGCTGGTGCATCGGCATCCATTGCCAGCTCGCCCAAGTAGCCCACGAGATCCTCGCGGCCTCCTAGGTCCATGCCGGCGGAAGGCTCGTCGAGGATGAGTAGCTCAGGGTTGGACATAAGGGCACGTGCCAAGATGACGCGCTTCTTTTCTCCCTCCGATAGGGTTCCCCAGGTGCGCTCGGCCAAGTGGCGGGCGCCCACCTGGTCAAGGATTTCGAAGGCGCGGCTAAAGTCCATGTCTTGGTACTCCTCGCGGAAGCGTCCCAGGACTGCGTAGCCGGCGGAGATAACGAGGTCGTCGACTCGTTCGCCGTCGGGAATGCGGTGCTGTACTGCGGCGGAAGAAATGCCGATGGCGGCACGCAGATCGCGCATGTCGGTCTTGCCGATCTGCTCGCCCATCAAAAAGGCAGTTCCTTTAGAAGGAAACTCTTCCGCAGAGGCAATGCGGACCAAGCTGGTCTTGCCGGCGCCGTTTGGGCCGATGATGACCCAACGCTCGTCGAGCTCTACTTGCCAATCGACTGGACCCACCAAGGTTTTTCCGCCACGGCGCAGCTCGACGCCGCGGAAGTCGATGAGCCAATCTTCGTCAGTTACGGGCATTGTTTCGTTATTCACAGCATTCACGTCCTATATTGTTGCGGAAATTCTGGTTGCCCGGTGAAACTGACACAGCTGCACTACTCTAAAGGGCATGACTACACGCCTCGCCATCGATGATGTCCGTCCTAGCTTCTCTCCCACTAAGGCCGTGGTTAATGAGGTGGTTCCGGTAACCGCGTTGGTCTGGCGGGAAGGCCATGATGCGGTGTCGGCAACCCTTTCGGTGTGGAATACCGAATCCCCTTCGGTTTCCTCGGTGACCATGGACCAAGACCCAATTGACCCTGACCGTAGGCATGGTGTGTTTACTCCGCTTACCTGTGGGCGCTGGTTCTTCCGTATCGATGCGTGGTCAGACCCGATGGCAACGTGGCGCAATGCGGTGGAAAAGAAGATGGCTGCGGGGCAGACGGCCGCCGAGCTTTCCAACGATCTCCTCCATGGCGCGGAGCTTTTTGAGCGGGCGGGAATGCCCGATGTTGCTAAGTCGCTAGCGAATGAGTCTTTGGACCTGTCCTCGCGCGTCGAGGCAGCGCTTTCCGACGCCGTGGCAAAGAAACTGCATGCGCACCCCTTGCGGGATTTGCTCGTGGAAGGCGAGGTCCACGAGGTACTGGTCGAGCGCCGAGAAGCGCTTTATAACTCTTGGTATGAGCTCTTCCCGCGTTCTACGGGCGGTTGGGATGAAGAAGGCAACCCAGTCCACGGCACTTTCAAGACCACGGCCAAAGCGTTGGAGCGAGTCGCAGACATGGGCTTCGACACAGTGTATTTCCCGCCGATTCACCCCATCGGAAAGGTTCACCGCAAGGGCAAGAACAACTCGGTGGTGGCTGAACCGGGCGACGTCGGCTCGCCGTGGGCAATTCAAGATCATTCCACCACTCACCCAGACTTGGGCACGATGGACGATTTCAAAAAGCTGGTTTCTCGCGCGCAGGACCTGGGGCTCGAGGTAGCGCTGGATCTGGCGCTCCAGGCCGCACCGGATCATCCGTGGGCCAAGACGAACCCAGAGTTTTTCACGGTCTTGGCTGACGGCACCATCGCTTATGCGGAGAATCCGCCGAAAAAGTACCAGGACATCTATCCCCTGAACTTCGACAACGACCCAGACGCGATCTACAACGAGATCTTCCGCATCGTGATGATCTGGATCGAGGCGGGCGTAACCACCTTCCGCGTGGATAACCCGCACACCAAGCCGGCAAACTTTTGGACCTGGCTCATAGACAAGGTGCACGTGACCCATCCGGAGGTCATCTTCCTTGCGGAGGCCTTTACCCGCGCGCCACGGCTGTTCGGCTTGGCGAAGGCAGGCTTTACCCAGTCCTATACCTATTTCACCTGGCAAACCTCGAAGCGCGAGCTGACCGAGTTTGCCAAGATGCACGTGGAGCAGGCGGATATTTGCCGCCCCAACCTCTTTGTGAATACGCCTGACATCCTGCACGAGTCTTTGCAGACCGGCGGGCGGGCCATGTTCGCTATCCGCGCGGCTTTGGCCGCGACTCTGTCTCCGCTATGGGGCGTGTACTCCGGCTATGAGCTTTATGAGCACGAGGCCGTGGCGCCGGGCAGTGAGGAGTACATGGACTCTGAGAAGTACGAGCTGCGCCCGCGCAACTTCCAGGAGGCGGCTACCCGTGGCGCATCGCTGGAATCCTATATTCGCCTTCTCAATCTCATCCGCCGTGAGAACCCCGCGCTGCAGCAACTGCGCAACCTCAAATTCCACGACGTCGATAACGAAAAAATCATTGCCTACTCCAAGGCAGATCCTGCGACGGGCAACGTGATCCTGGCCGTGATCAACCTGGATCCGCGCAATGCCCAAGAAGCCACCGTTACCGTAGAAATGGAAGCGATCGGCAGAGCCGACGGTGACGTCTACACCGTCCACGATGCCATTACCGGCGCCGCCTATAACTGGTCCAACCGCAACTTCGTGCGACTCGAACCAATGCGCGACGTCGCCCATCTGTTCGTGCTGCCGCAGGCTGACCCGCATTCCTTGGACCGCCTTGCCTGGCGCGACGTCAACGATTATCGACCTTAAGTCCTGTCTCCTTCGATTTAGGTAACGTGAACACATGAACATTCCGGAAGCAGATCTCGCCCGCCTCAACGAGTGTCGCCACCATGCCCCACATGACTTTTATGGCTGGCACGACGGCACGGTTTTAACTCGTCGCCCCGGCGCCGAGAAGGTGGAGCTGGTCACCGAAACTGCCGTGCACGAGATGAATGCTGTAGGCCACGACCTATGGGAGAGCGCACTAGACCAGGAGCAGGATTACCGTTTCCGGGTGACTTACCCAGGCCAGGCTCCGGTCGAGGTGGCCGACGGCTACCGGTTCTTGCCCACTGCCAGCACTTTCGATCTGCACCTGATTTCGGAAGGTCGCCACGAGCGGCTTTGGGAGGTACTTGGCGCGAATCTGCACAGCTACGACACGCATTTGGGCCGGGTTGAAGGTGTTTCGTTTGCGGTGTGGGCGCCGAATGCCAAAGGCGTTGCCGTAGTAGGCGACTTCAACGGCTGGAATCCCGCGCAGTCGCCGATGCGCTGTTTGGGCGCAACCGGGGTCTGGGAGCTCTTCGTCCCCGGCATCGGTCCCGGCGAGCGCTATAAGTTCGCGATTCAAACCGCGGACGGCCGGCGCATCGATAAGGCTGATCCGATGGCGAAGCAAACGATTGCTCCGCCGGAGACAGTCTCGGTAGTCATGGCAAACGATTACGAATGGAATGACTCCGCATGGATGGATGCTCGTAACGGCAATCTCGATGTACCGATGAGCATCTACGAGCTGCATGTGGGTTCTTGGAAGCAAGGCGCCGACTACAACAGACTGCGCGCTGAGCTCATCGATTACGTCCTCGAGCATGGCTTCACCCACGTCGAGCTGCTTCCGGTGGCAGAGCACCCCTTCGGCGGTTCTTGGGGCTACCAGGTCTCGGGCTACTACGCTCCGTCGGCACGCTGGGGCTGCCCGGATGAGTTGCGTGCGCTTATCGACGCCCTGCATAACGCCGGCATCGGCGTCCTCATCGACTGGGTCCCAGCGCACTTTCCCAAAGACGAATTTGCACTGGGACGCTTTGACGGCCAGGCACTCTACGAGCACCCCGACCCCCGCCGCGGCGAGCAGGCCGACTGGGGAACCTACGTCTTTGACTTTGGCCGCAACGAGGTGCGCAACTTCTTGGTAGCAAATGCGCTGTATTGGGCCGAAGAATTCCACGTCGACGGCCTGCGCGTGGATGCGGTGGCCTCGATGCTTTACTTGGACTACTCACGTGAAGTATGGCTGCCCAACCAGTACGGCGGACGCGAAAACCTGGAAGCGGTACAGTTCTTGCAGGAGACAAACGCTACCCTGCAACGCCTGCATCCCGGCGTGCTGACCATCGCCGAGGAATCGACCTCTTGGCCGGGCGTTACTGCTCCCACCTCGGAGGACGGCCTCGGCTTTTCCCTGAAGTGGAATATGGGCTGGATGAATGACACCCTCGAGTACTTCAAGCACGAGCCCATCTACCGCCAGCATCATCATGGCGAGCTGACTTTCTCCATGGTCTATGCCTATTCGGAACGCTACGTGCTGCCGTTTAGTCACGACGAGGTCGTCCATGGCAAGGGCTCGCTGTGGACGCGCATGCCTGGCGACGATTGGAACAAGGCCGCAGGCTTGCGTGCGCTGTACGGATATATGTTCTCGCATCCGGGCAAGAACCTGCTGTTTATGGGGCAAGAGTTTGGCCAGGTCGCGGAGTGGAACGAATCCAGCTCTGTGGACTGGGCCAACCTCGAAGGCTGGGGCGGTGAATGGCATCGCGGCATCAAGCGCTTGGTGCGCGATATCAATGCCGTCTACAAGAACACCCCTGCCCTGTGGTCCCAGGACTTCACGCAGGATGGTTTCCAGTGGGTCAAGGCCGATGACTCGAACAATAACGTCTTGGGTTACGTGCGCTACGGCAACGATGGCTCGGCGCTGCTCGCCGTGTGCAATTTCTCAGGCAACTCCATTCCGAATTACCACTTGTGGCTGCCCCGGGATGGCGCGTGGGAGATGGTGCTCAACACTGACGACGCCGTCTATGAGGGCGCGGGTAATGCACTGCCGATTAAGGTGCACTCCGCGTCGAATTCCGCGGAGCTACACCTCCCGGCTAACTCCGTGCAGTGGTATCGCTTTGTGGGCTAGCTGACCCAGGTGTCGACCTTGGCGTAGATCTCCGGCATCCGGGCGTCGACCCGCTTGCCGGCGATATATGCCACCAGTGCGTGCACGATAGCCGGTACGGCAAGGCTCAAGATGACACCGACTGCTAGCAACGGAGCCTTGTCTTGGGTAACGGCGATGCCTAGGCAAACAAGACCTGGGGCCACTGCAATCCAGCCGAAGATGAGTCCGAAGAGGCTGGCCACAAAGGCGGGTGCGGAGTAGCCAGACTTATCAGTCCACGCGTTGGTACCCGGCGCAGAGACTGGATAAGGGTTATAAACTGACAAAGCTAGTGAACAGGCGCTGACCGAAAGCAGCATTCCTAGTGCAGCACAACCAAAGGCCAATACCTTCAGGCGTTCAGGGCTGATGATGAGCGCCAGGATGACGCAAATGAGGATGACAACTGCAGAAGGCGTCAGGTGAGCGCGATGGCGGGCCAGCAGAAATTTGCTTGGTGCACAAGGTGCCATCATCTTCAGCCAGCCGGAGGGGCCATCGTAGCCATAGTCGTTGACGCCGAGTAGGCCGCCCACGAGACCGAGCATCACGAGCACGCCTAAACCAGCGGCCAAGTTGCCGTTAAAGATGTGGTAGAGACAGAATCCTGCGAGCACCGGCAAGAAGATCAAGGTATTTACTAGGCGCATATCGCGGACGATATAAAGCAACGAGCGCGAGTACTCCATCATGGCGGGACTGCGATAGGCCAGGCCCATCAGGCGGAGGCGGGATACGCCGTGCTGCTTTGTCTTTGTGGCTGGCGCAGGCCGGGCGTGCTGCTGGCTTTGGGCGAATTCTGTTTTGATTAAGTGCCGCCAGACCGCGAAGAGCCCCACTGCGGTGACAATTGCGATTAGAAGCTGCGCGAGTGCTTCCATGTAAGAGCCATTGCCAAGCGCTGTGGCCCAACCGGTCGCTGCGGTAAACGGCGTCCACGCGGCATACTTGCCGATGGTGCCGAGCGGCACTGCATCTTCAATCTGACCGTTTAAGAGAATGACGCAGAGCATCAATACGGTACCGAGAATGCCGCCAATGAACTTGCTGCGGTCGCTTTCCAAGCTGACCACGTTGCTGGCAATGCTCATCAGGCACTCCGACAAACAGATGGTGATAAACCACGAAAGCGCCATGCCGAGCACGAATGCGGGTACGGCAATGACATTGAAGTCACCGATGCTCACGAGCATGATCGCACCGACGATTGCCCAGATGATGCTAAAACCTGCAGAAAGCCAGGCACGGGAGTTAAGGAAAGAAATGCGCAGCATGGCGGGCCGGACCTCTTCTAAAGAAAGCGGCAGGCCTTTCAAGGTATCCGGGTAAAGCTGCTTTTCACCGGCGGGCATGATCATCGCGAGCATGAGGTAAATCGCTACGCCGATGAGGTTGACAGTGGTGAGAGCGTGAGCATTGCGCGTGCCTTCGCTCAGATCTAAGCCAGCCATAAGCCCAGTGTTGGCGAGACCAATCAGGCCATAGATGACGAAGAGGACCACCATCATCCACTGCGCGGTGTTCTCTTTGAAGGTCCTGCTCCATAGTGTGCGGTGCAGCTTGACGAGGGTTTTGCTGGTGTCCATCATGGCCTAATTTCCACCCAACCACTGGAAGGCGTTGGAATCGAGATCAGCGCCGCCGACGAGCTCGATGAAGACGTCTGTGAGGCTCTTGTCACCGCGGACCTCATCGACGGTGCCGGAGGTAAGCACTTGGCCATCATTAATGATTGCCACGGAGGTACAAAGTCCTTCGACTAGGGACATGACGTGGGAGGAAATCACCACGGTGCCACCCCGGGCAGCGAAGTTCACGAGCACGTTTTGGATGAGGCGGCCGGATACTGGATCGACTGCCTCGAGCGGCTCATCGAGGATGAGCACCTCGGGATTATGGAGTACTGCGCCGGCAAGCAGAATCTTCTTGGTCATGCCAGCGGAATAGTCGGCGATGCGTTTGGAGGCGGCGTCGTCAAGCGCGAGCACGTGCAGGAGCTCGGCGGCGCGGCGCTGTGCCTCCCCCTCGTCGAGCTTGCGTAGCGCGCCCAAGTAGTAGAGATACTCGGCGCCGGTGAGGCGGTCGAATACGGGTGCGCCGTCCATGAGCAAGCCCATCGATGCCTTCGCAGGGATTGGATCGTGCCACACGCGGTGACCGGCAACGAATGACTCGCCGCTATCGGGGCGCAGAAGACCGCAGCCCATGGTCAGCATGGTGGTCTTGCCCGCACCGTTGGGGCCGACGATGCCATAAATAGAACCCCGCGGGACGTCGAGATCTAGATTGCGGACGGCGGGAGAACCATTGAAGGATTTGTTAAGGCCACGGATTGCAAAGGCTTGCTGCCTAGGATCGGGCGAAATCGGTGCTCGGTGCGGACTAGTCATGCACCGCACCTTATTAGAAAATGTTACCTATTTCTAGGTTTTTAGTATCCAAATTAATTATGGCGCGCAATCAATTCTTTGACGCGGGCGTCGATGTCATCGCGCAGCTCGACCATCCTTTGCTTCCCCTCGACGCCACGCTGGGAGGGATCTTCAATCTCCCAGCGCTCGGCGGGTCCATCGTACTCGGCGCCGCCGACGATGATGACGTGGTCGACATTGGCGGCAAGCTCCGGGTCGACAGGCTTGGGCGTACCCTCAGACATGTCGGCACCCACTTCGGCCAGGCAATGAGACGCCTCGAGATTTACGTCGCCGGACTGGCCCGGTTCGGCCACTTGGACGCCTGCCGAATAAACCTCCCACGAGGGAGCGTGCAGCTTCGCCAAAGCTGCGGCCATTTGGGACTTGCCGCGGTTGGAATTGCAGAGGAAGAGTACTTTCGTCATAGCCTCGCAGTATAGCGAGAACTACTTGTAGTACATCTCAGAGCCGTCTTTGTAGCGTTCCAAGTCAACCTGCTGCGTTGGCTGCAGGCGTTCGTGGGCTGGGTTCTCCACGTCTGGCATGCGCAGGTTAACGGTGCTGTCCTTGCCGGAATCAGCGTATGGTTCCTCACCGTTGAGGACCTTCGTGACGCGGTCCATGTCCACGGTCTTGGTCCAACGGCCAACCAGGATGGTTGCGAGCGCGTTGCCGGCAAAGTTGGTCAGAGCGCGAGCCTCGGACATAAAGCGGTCGATGCCCATGATGACGTCGACGCCGCCGAGGAGCTCAGGGCGGTGGGACTGCAAGCCCGCAGCCAGCGTTGCGATGCCGGCTCCGGAGACACCCGCTGCGCCCTTGGACGCGATGATCATAAAGACCAGCAGGCCCACCTGCTCGCCCAAGTTCATCGGCATATGCATTGCCTCGGAAATGAAGATGGCGGAAAGCGTCAGATAAATAGCGGTGCCGTCCAGGTTGAAGGAATAACCGGTCGGTACAACGATACCCACGGTCGGCTTCTCCACGCCGAGGTGCTCCATCTTGCGCATGAGGTTCGGCAATGCGGATTCAGAGGAAGAAGTAGCAACGATGAGCAGGAACTCGCGGCCCAGATACTTGCAGAGCTTCCACATGCTGATACCGCCGAATACACGGGCGATGAGGCCGAGTACCACGAATACGAAGAGGAAGCAGGTGATGTAAAAAGCCAGCATCAGGGTGGCCAAGGACTTCACGGCATCCATGCCGGTCTCACCAACGACGCCTGCCATAGCTCCGAAAGAGCCGAGCGGAGCCAGCCACAAAATCATGTTGAGGATCTTGAAGACGAGGCGCTGCAGGCTGGCGACGAAGCCAAGAATAGGTTCGCCTGCTTCGCCCATGGACTGCACGGCGAAGCCACACAGCAACGCGATAAACAGGACCTGGAGAACCGATCCCGAGGTAAATGCCGAGAACATGGTCTCTGGGACGATGGAGCTGACAAAGCCCCAAAGACCCTCGCCTTCCGCACCTGCCTTGATGTACTTAGAGCCATCACCGCCGCTAATATGAAGGCCAGCGCCGGGATCGATGAAGTTTCCGACCACGAGGCCGATCGCCAGCGCAAAGGTGGACATCGTGATGAAGTACGCCAGAGCGATGCCGCCGGCCTTACCGACCGATGCCGCAGCGCGCACCGAGCCGATGCCCAGCACGATGGTGCAGAAGATGATTGGCGCGATGACCATCTTGATGAGGCTGACGAACATCGTGCCCAATGGCTTGAAGTTAACGGCAACGCCCGGGGCGACTAGACCCAAGGCAATACCGGCAATCACCGCAACGATAACGCCGATGTAGAGCCAGTGGGTACGGTCCTTCTTCGGGGCTTTGGGCTCCGGGATTTTTGGACCATTAATTGGTTGCAAAGTCGGCATAGAGCACTCCCTTTTAATTGGCCTTTTAATTGGCTCTGTCAAGGATTTCTGCCCTGATAATAGAACCGGATAAAAGCGATCCAGAAATTCCAGAAAGCCGGGGGTGCTCTAGTTACCCCTTCGCTAATAAAGAGCGCTTGCGAGCTTGGTGCGCGCTTGCAGGACACGGGAATCGGAGGCGTCGAAAAGCGCGAAGAGCTCGAGCAAGCGAACCTTGAGGGCTTGCTTGTCGTCGCCTGCGGTTCTTTGCATCGCCGAGATGAGGCGCTCGAAGGCTTTCTCGGGCGCACCGGCGACGACCTCGGCGTCGGCGGCATCGCACTGCTTGGCGACGTCGGCTGGCGCAGCGTCGGCAGCAGCAATCGGGTCCTCGGTGCGGTTGGCTGGGTCCAGACGACGCAAAACCTGGGTGGTGTTGCGGGCCTGCTTGACCTCGGCGTTGTCTGGATCGTCGGCCAAAATGGCGTCGTAGTGGGCGATGGCTGCGTCGAAATCGCCGTGGTTTAGGGACTCCTCGGCGGCCTGCACGCGTGGGTCCGCGGCAGTTTCTGGTTCTGGGGTCTCGGTGCTGAGACCACTCAATTGCGGCCCAAGCTTCTCGACGAGCGTGGCAGTCCACTGCTCCAGCGCATCCTTGGGCTGGGCTCCCTCGAAGTTGGTAATCGGCTGGCCGGCAGCTAGGGCGACGGTGGTCGGCAGGTTTCGCACGCCAAAGACCTGCGCTACCTGCGGGATAGCATCAGCGTCGATGTAGCCAACGATGAACTTGAGCCCACCGGCCTCTGCGACAGCGCGCAGGTCATTCTTCAGTTGCTCGGAGGCGGGCGAACGCGAAGAACCGATGAGCGCAATAACGGGGACCTCGGCGGAACGGCGAATCAATTCGGATTCGAAGTTAGCCTCGGTTACCTCGAAAAATGCAGATACCCCGGAAGGCGCTTCCTCAGTCTCCTTTTGCTGCTTCAGCGCGCCCAAGTCAAGGGCACCGCCTACATAAGGTCCGGTCACTTGTTTTCCTCCAAACGTCGATTCACAGACTCCACCTTTTGCGTCAACTGGCCAGTCACACCTTCGCGGATATCGGCCTTGACTACAAGCGAGGTACGCGGCGAAACCTTGCGTACCGCATCGGTGGCTTCCTTGATTACGGCAAAGACCTCATCCCATTCGCCTTCTATAAGGGTAAACATGGCATTGGTCTCGTTGGGCAAGCCGGATGCGCGCACCACGCGGACGGCTTCGGCGACGGCTGCAGACATCTCCGCAGTTTCCTCGCCCACCACGGTTGGCGCGACAGAAAAAGCAACAATCATGCCCGCTATCCTACCTACGCTCCCAGCAGTGACGGTGCCAGTGGCGGCGGTCATCTTCCCTGCCGCCTGTATCACGCGGCCAAGCCACGATATGGGCAACGCGAGGCGGAATATTTTGGTTGCAGCCGGGGCAGATATAGAACTTTGTAGCTGCAGCGCTGCCGATGTGGCGCATAACGAAGGGCTCGCCGTGGGTCCACTTTGGGCCCTCGACGGTCTGCGAGCCTAGAAAAGTAGAGCCATCCTTAGGCAGCGGGCGCGGGCTGACGCGGTTTCTCCTGTTGCGGCGTGGCATTAGAAAAGACGTAGCTCGTTCGACTCAATGCCGCGCAGATCTTGGTAGTCAAGGATGACGCAGCGAATACCGCGGTCCTCGGCCAGCGTACGGGCCTGCGGCTTGATTTCCTGGGCTGCAAAGACGCCTTGCACGGGTGCCAGTAGCTCGTCACGGTTGAGAAGCTCCAGATAGCGTGTGAGCTGCTCGACGCCGTCGATACCACCGCGGCGCTTGACCTCAACCGCAACGAACTTATTGTCTTGGTCTTTGGCCATGATATCGACTGGTCCAATTGCAGTTGGATACTCGCGGCGCACGAGTGAATAGTCCTCGCCCAGGGTATCGATGTGCTCGGCGAGCAGCTCCTGCAGGTGCGCCTCGACGCCGTCCTTAACAAGCCCCGGATCCGCGCCCAATTCGACGGAGAAGTCTTGGTGAATCTCCGCGATCGTGATACGCAGCTGCTCGCCCTTGGGGTTTTCAACGAGCCACAGCTGTTCGCCAGTGTCCTCGCCGTCGATGTCAGTGATGGCGGATTCCTCCAGCGTGCACGGCGGAGTCATCCAATTCAGCGGCTTATAAGCGCGGTCGTCGGCGTGGATCGACACGGAACCGTCTGCCTTGACGAGGATGAGGCGATCGGCGACGGGCAAATGGGCATCCAAACGGCCGACATAATCAACTGAGCAACGAGCGATGACTAAACGCATGCTCTCTACCCTATAGGTAGCCGCCTACTCCTTAGTAAAACGGGTAGCGCGCTGGCGCAGACGCCGATAGTCAGGACGTTGCAAGCGCTTGGAAGGCGCCGCCTCAATCCAGGCGGTAAGACCCATGATTCCGTGTAGGTCAGTGGCGATTTCGTATTCCTGATCCGCGAAGGAAAAGCGGATGACCTGGTTGGCGGCGGACATAAAAGCAGCCTCGTCATCGTCTAATTGACGAGTGCCAATTAGTTCGACGCCGAGGCGATTGAAACGAAGGTCTGCTTGGACCGAAACCGAGCGCAGCTTGAAGTACTCCACGTATTCTCCGTTATAGCGCATCACGCCATGACGCCAAGAATGAGAGTTTTTAGCGGGAAGGGTTCTCAGCAATACAGAGGTCCCGCGCGCACGCAACTTGAAAAAGCGGCGAGCAGCAAGGATAAGGCACAAAAGGACAAAAGCCGCCACGATGAGGAACAACCAGCCTAGACCTGAAATGTACATATGCTGCCGCTCCTTTTAATCCTGAACCTGAAAGATATTAGGTAAAATTCTAGTATCTTCCCCAGCCGTTATGCCACTAAACCCCGTAGCAAAAGCCAACGAAAAAGCGCCCCACCTTTCTGGTGAAAGAAAGGTGGGGCGCTTATGAGAGCGGAAGGGCTTTGCTGCCCGTTACTCTACCTAGCCCTTGGCGCGACGAAGTGCTCGCTGAGCGGCTTCACCACGGTTGTGGACAATAAACTCCTCGGACTTCTGGTCTTCGGAAGCCTGTGCCTCATCAACTTCAGTGGACCAAGTAGCCCAGTTGGCGAGGACAGTGATCTTGTCCTTGGACACGGAGAGGAAGCCACCCTGGACCGCGGCGACGAGGCGCTCGCCGTCGACTGGGTGGATGGTCACAACACCATTGTCGGCCAGCTGACCGACCAATGGCTCGTGGCCAGGAAGCACGCCGATCTCACCCTCAGTGGTCTCAGCCGTAACCAGCGTGGCCTTACCAGCCCACAGCTTACGCTCGACGGATACCAATTCAGCGGTGATGTCAGCCATGTGCCACTCCCTACTTCTCGGAAAGCTTCTTGTACGCAGCCTCGACGTCGTCCAAGCCACCCAGGCCGTTGAATGCCTGCTCTGGGTAGTGATCGAACTCGCCGTTGCAGATGCGCTCGAAAGCATCGATGGTCTCGGTCAGCGGGACGTAGGAGCCCGGCAGGCCGGTGAACTTCTCTGCGACGAAGAAGTTCTGGCCTAGGAAGCGCTCGATACGACGTGCGCGCTGAACGGTGACCTTGTCCTCCTCGGACAGCTCGTCCATACCAAGGATGGCGATGATGTCCTGGAGTTCCTTGTTCTTCTGCAGGATGTGAATGACGCGCTGCGCAACCTCGTAGTGGTGCTCGCCCACGATGGACGGCTCCAGAATACGAGAGGTCGAGGTCAGCGGGTTCACAGCCGGGTAAATACCCTTGGAAGCAATACCACGATCCAACTCGGTGGTTGCATCGAGGTGGGCGAAGGTGGTGGCCGGAGCCGGGTCGGTGTAGTCATCCGCAGGGACGTAAACGGCCTGCAGAGAGGTAATCGACTTGCCCTTCGTGGAGGTAATGCGCTCCTGCAGGACACCCATCTCGTCAGCCAAGGTTGGCTGGTAGCCAACGGCGGAAGGCATACGACCCAGCAGGGTCGAAACCTCAGAGCCAGCCTGGGTGAAACGGAAGATGTTGTCAATGAACAGCAGCACGTCCTGGTTCTGCACATCGCGGAAGTACTCCGCCATGGTCAGGCCGGACAGAGCCACGCGCATACGGACTCCTGGCGGCTCATCCATCTGGCCGAACACGAGGGCGGTGTCCTGGAGAACGCCCATCTCTTCCATCTCGAGGAAGAGGTCGGTGCCCTCACGGGTACGCTCGCCGACGCCGGCGAAGACGGAGGTACCGGAGAACTCGCGTGCGATACGAGTAATCATCTCCTGGATGAGAACGGTCTTACCAACACCTGCACCGCCGAAGAGGCCGATCTTGCCGCCCTTCACGTACGGGGTCAGGAGGTCGATAACCTTAATACCGGTCTCCAGGATTTCGGTTTTGCCCTCGAGCTGGTCGAATGCTGGCGGCTCACGGTGGATGCCCCACTGCTCGCCGTCGCGGCCCAGACCAGGCTGGTCGAGGCAGTCGCCCAGTGCGTTGAAGACGTGGCCCTTGACCACATCGCCGACTGGAACGGAGATTGGCTTGCCAGTATCGGTCACGGTAGCGCCGCGGACGAGGCCGTCGGTCGGTGCCATGGAAACGGTACGGACGAGGTTGTCACCGAGGTGCTGAGCGACCTCGAGGGTGACGGTCTTTGCAACAGCCTCGAGAGAAATCTCGACGGTCAGTGCGTTGTACAGTGCCGGCAGTCCGCCACGCGGGAATTCCACGTCGACGACCGGACCGATGACGCGCACCACACGGCCGGCAACAGCCGACGACTGTGTGTTCTGCTCTTGCAGAGCTGAAGTCATAATCTAGTCACTTTCTGCGCTTTCGGCGAGCGCCCCAGCGCCACCGACGATCTCTGTAATTTCCTGGGTAATCTGTGCCTGACGAGCCTGGTTGGCCACGCGCGAGAGGTCCTTGACCAGCTCGGTTGCATTGTCAGTAGCAGACTTCATTGCGGTACGGCGTGCTGCGGACTCGGAAGCGGAAGCCTCCAAGAACATCGCAAAGAGGATACGAGAGACGTACTGCGGAAGCAGTGCCTCCATAAGAGTGTCAGCATCCGGCTCGAACTCGAAATCAGGCGAGACCTGATCCGTAGGCTCGGAGTCGGAAAGCGCGGACTCTCCGAGGTGGAATTCCTCATCCTCAATAACCGGAACCACCGGCAACAACTGCTGTGCACGCGCGGTTTGGGTCAGCATGGACTCAAACTCGGTGTACACAACGTGAACCTGGTCGAAGCCACGGATGCCTTCGCCCTCGGTGTTGAGGCCGTCGCGGTACTTGGCAGTACCTTTGGAACCTGCAATGAAGCCGTCGATCATGTGACGACGGACATCGTGGGTGGTCTCCCAGGACGGATCCTGCGAGAAACCAGCCCAGCTGCCTGCGACATCAGCTTCACGGAACTTGTAGAAGCCAACGCCCTTATTACCCGTGACGTAGCGGACGGTCTCGTAGCCTTGCTTCTTGAGCAGGGCTTCGAGCTCGGCTGCCTTCTTGAAGATGTTGTTGTTGTAGCCACCACACATACCGCGGTCAGAAGAGACCACGAGAATAGCGGCGACCTTGCCATCTTCACGTTCACGAAGCATCGGGTGATCCAGCGAGCTGGCCGCTGCGAGCTTGTTCATCACATTCGCAAGCTCGTGTGCGTAAGGCTGTGAAGCCTCAACCCTAGCCTGTGCCTTGGTAATGCGCGAGGTAGCAATGAGCTCCTGTGCCTTGGTGATCTTCTTAGTGGAATTGACGGACCGGATTCGGTCGCGCAGTTCACGAAGATTAGCCATGGTGTTCGCTCCTCCCTTCTATTATCTCGACGGTTGATTCTTAGAGCTGTGCGGACTCTATTTAGCCGTCTTACGGGAGACGCTGAGCTCGGTCTTCTTTACCTCTGCTGCATCGAGTGCCTCGACCTCTGCCTCGGAGCCCAAGTTATGGCCCTCGGTGGTGCGGAAGGTCGGGATGAAGTCCTTAGCAGCCTTGACGAGCGCATCCTTGGATTCGTCGGACAGAGGCTGGCCACCAGCGATCTGCTCGAATACCTGCGGGGTATTCGAGTGCAGGTACTCGTGTACCTCAGCCTCGAAGCGACGTACATCCTCGACGGGAACGACGTCGAAGATGCCCTGGTCAGCCAAGTAGATGGAAACCATCTGGAACTCGACTGGCTGCGGGGAGGACTCCGCCTGCTTGAGCAGCTCAACCAGACGCTCACCGCGCTCGAGCTGTGCCTTGGAGGCAGGGTCGAGGTCGGAAGCGAAGGCAGCGAATGCCTGCAGGTCACGGTAAGCAGCAAGCTCAAGACGCAGGTTACCGGCGACCTTCTTCATGCCCTTGGTCTGTGCAGCGCCACCCACACGGGAGACGGAGACACCGACGTTAATTGCCGGACGGACGCCCTGGTTGAACAGGTCGGACTCCAGGAAGACCTGGCCGTCGGTAATGGAAATAACGTTGGTCGGGATGAAGGCGGAAACGTCGTTCGCCTTGGTCTCGATGATCGGCAGTGCGGTCATGGAACCTGCACCCATATCGTCGGAGAGCTTTGCAGCACGCTCCAGCAGACGGGAGTGGAGGTAGAAGACGTCGCCCGGGTATGCCTCGCGGCCCGGCGGACGGCGCAGCAGAAGGGAAATCGCACGGTAGGCCTCAGCCTGCTTGGTGAGATCATCGTAGATGACCAGGACGTGGTTGCCCTGGTACATCCAGTGCTGACCCAGGGCTGCACCGGAGAACGGTGCCAGCCACTTGAAGCCGGCGGCGTCGGAAGCCGGAGCTGCCACGATGGTGGTGTACTCCAGTGCGCCGTGCTGCTCCAGGGTGTGGCGGACTCCAGCAATGGTGGAGCCCTTCTGGCCGATAGCGACGTAGATACAACGTACCTGCTTGTCCTTGTCGCCAGACTCCCAGTTAGCCTTCTGGTTCAGGATGGTGTCGATGCAGACTGCGGTCTTACCAGTCTTACGGTCACCAATGACCAACTGACGCTGACCACGACCAATCGGGGTCATTGCGTCAATAGCCTTGATGCCAGTCTGCATCGGCTCTTCAACCGGCTGACGCTGCAGCACGGAAGGTGCCTGCAGCTCGAGGACGCGGTCCTCTTCAGCGGCGATTGGGCCCAGACCGTCGATCGGCTGGCCCAGTGGGTTGATAACGCGGCCGAGGAATTCCTCGCCCACAGGGATGGAAAGGACTTCGCCAGTCCTCTTGACCTCGTCGCCCTCGGTGAGGGACTCGAAGTTACCCAGGACAACGACACCGATGGAGTTGGTGTCAAGGTTCTGTGCGACGCCGATAACGCCGCCTGGGAACTCGAGCAGCTCATTCGCCATAACGGATGGCAGGCCAGAAACCTGCGCAATACCGTCAGCTGCCGAAATGACCACGCCGACCTCCTCACGGGAGGCCTCCGCGGAGTAGCTCGAGGTGTAGTTCGCAATCGCGCTACGAATCTCATCGGAGGAGATCGTCAGCTCCGCCATGTTCTTCCTGCTCTCGGTAGTATCTTCCAGCAATTACTTAATCATTTCTGTCGTTTCGGCCTGACTTAAGCCATCTTGGCACGCAGGCGGGCAATCTTGCCTGCCGTGGAGCCGTCGATAACTTCGTCGCCGACGCGGATGGTCATACCACCGAGGAGGCTGGTGTCAACCTCAGAGTGAATGGACATCGCACGACCATAAATTTTGCCCAGCTTCTCAGCGAGTGCTGCACGCTGGCTATCATTCAGCTCACCCGCGGTGGTAACACGAGCAATGGTGCGACCCTGCAGCTTAGCTGCGTAGTCGGCCAGTGCCGCGACATCATCGATCGGGTTCTGCTCAGGGCGGCCGATGGCCTGGAGCGCGAGCGCCTCAGAGAACATCGTTACCTTGCCGTAGAGCACGCTTGCCAGCAATCCGCGCTTACGTGCGGACGTAGCAGTTCGGTCGGAAAGCAGCTGGGTCAGCTCTGCCTCGTTCTTCAGGATGCTAGACAGGCGGAAGAGCTCGTCTTCCACCGGGCCCAGCTGGCCCTGAGCCTCAGCACCGCGCAGAAGAGCGCGGCGGCCGAGAGACACGAGACCCTTGACGAAGTCACGGGAGGTGGACCACTGCTCGGCAGCAGAAGCTTCGATCACCTGGGTGGCGACCGGAGCAATCTTTGCACCGAAGAGGTTCTGCACCAGTGACTTGCGGTTTGCAGCCGGAACGGCGGCGTCGGTTAGCGCGACGCGCAGTTCGCGGTCAGCATCAAGGACATCAACGACCTCGAAAAGGTCGAGACCTGCCTGTGCCGCCGTCGCAATCGCATCGTCCTGCGCCAGAATCTGATCCAGCTGGGACTCTACGTGTGCGAGGGCTTCGCGGCTAGCTGCCTTCATAGTTGCCTACTTTCCGGCCGGTGCCACAGAATCGAGCTCGGACAGGAAGTTGTCAATCGTGGAGGACTGCTTGGTTGCGGAAGAAAGTTCGCCGCCCAGCAGCTTCTCAGCCAAGTTGATGGAGTTCTGTCCGATATCGGAACGCAGCTCAGAGATGACCTGTGCACGGGAAGCTTCCAGCTGCTTCTCGCCAGAGGCGACAATGCGGCGGGATTCTTCCTCAGCCTGGGTCTTAGCCTCAGCCTCGATCTGCTTGCCGCGCTCGCGCGCCTGCTCGCGGATCTCTGCAGCTTCTGCACGTGCGTCAGCAAGCTGTGCGTTGTACTTCTCGAGAGCAGCCTTAGCTTCAGCCTGCTGAGCCTCAGCACGCTTCATGCCGCCCTCGATGCGGTCCTCGCGCTCCTGGAGCATCTTGTTGTATGCCGGAAGAACGAACTTCCAGAACAAAATCAAGATGACAACGAAACAGATCAAAGACCAGAAAATGTCATAGTTCTTGGGCAGAAGAACGGAGAAGCTGCCGGAACCCGGGTTCTCCTCCCCCGCCGCAAGCGTATAAAAGACGTTGTTCATGTGGTCTCCAGTCTTAAAAGGTTGGTTTAGGAAAACGCGAACTTTTTAGAACAGGAAGCCTGCAACGAGGCCGATAAGTGCAAGAGCCTCGGTGAAGGCGATACCCAGGAACATGGTGGTACGCAGCTGGCCGGCCATTTCAGGCTGGCGTGCCATAGCCTCAACGGTCTTGCCGGCAACGATGCCGATACCGATACCAGGGCCGATTGCGGCGAGGCCGTAGCCAACAGCCTTCAGGCTGTCGAGGTTAGCGGCAGCATCCTGTGCAAGAATGATTTCGTTCATGGTGAAAGTCGTTCCCTTTCGTATGTCCTGCCCGCAGGTTTACGGACAGGGAGATAGTTTCTGTGAAGTTGAGATTATTCTCGGTCGCGCTCGTCGACCTCGTCCTTAGTGCGAATCCGCGTGCAGGGACAGTTCGATGTACACCGCCGTCAAAAGCGCGAAGATGTAGGCCTGCAGGAAGATGACCAGGAGCTCGAACAGGCTGAAAGCCAGTCCCAGAACAATGGTCAAACCGGACAGTGCCGTCCAACCGTTCAGCTGCCAGAAGAAGAAGTTCGAAGCAGAGAAGAGAAGGACCAGAATGATGTGTCCTGCCAAGAAGTTCGCCATGAGACGAATGGCGAGGGTAACTGGTCGCAGAATGAAGGTCGAGAAGAACTCGATCGGCACAACGAGCAAGTGCAAAGCCGGCGGCAGGTTAGGAATAACCACCGAGGACTTGATGAACTTGCCGAAGCCATAGCGCTTTGCGCCGGCGTAAATCATTGCGATGTACGACACGACTGCAAGGACGATAGGCATGCCGATACGACCATTCGGCGAGACGTTGAGTCCCGGGATGATGGTCGGCACATTCATAAACAGGACTGCGAAGAAGATCGTCGCGATTACCGGAAGGAATCGCTTGGCCTCCTTAGTACCCAAAATATCTTCGGCGATGTGGATACGGACGAAATCGACCGCATTTTCGCCGACGTTCTGCAGACCCTTCGGAACCAGCTTCGGGTTCTTGAAGGCCAGCATGAAAAGAACCACCAATACCAGCGTCATCAAGATGCGCACCAGCATAAGGCGATCAAGCGCGAACCATCCGTCGGCAAAGTCGCCGAAGAACAGATGGTCAGCATCTACTTGCCCCGGGAAGAATTCTTCACCCAGATCAGGCGCGTGGAAGTGCCCTTTCATGGCCAATGTTGTAACGCTCAGCGTTCTCTCCCGTGTTAGGGCCGCCGCAAAATAACTTTGCGGACGGTGCGATGGACGTCTCAAGCTCTCTGCCACGACTTCGGACTCCGTCGCACATCTTCGAAGAAGTGACAGGGATTGACCGCGCGGGATCCAATGCAAAAATCTCGGTCCCGTGGTAACCCGCGAGAAATAATATCAGTTCAGGGCCTCATTCACGTGTACCAGGGTAGGCACGGGTTGGCACCCGTAGCTCGCGGGCGATTTTTTGGCTGAAATAGCGCCCATGACTAGGCAAAAGCCCCCGTATGGCCTTTGTCACAAACGGTTTTTGTACACCACCTCGGGGGTGGAATTAACACCCTTTCCACATCTTCCCCCAAGGAAATTAAGACTAAAGGGCTCGTGTTTTATCCCCGCCGCCCTTCTTCAGGGTGGCTAATGCACATAAGAGACGCGGGCGCTGACGACGCCCCAGGCCTCGGTGCCCAGCGTTGCGATAAGGGCCATCACTACGGTGACAAAGAGCGCCATCTTATCGTAGAAGTCCATGTCGCGGATGACCGCGAGGATGACAATCAGCACCAGCAGTTTGATGAGCCAGCTACCCATAACGACGATGATCGTGTTGGTGGGGCTAGTCTTCGATGCGGCAAGCACGGAAAGAACCGTCAGCAGGACAAAACCGCCGCCGATGCCGGCACCGACGAGCACTCCCCAAATCCCCGGCATTCCACGCATGCCACCCCAAACGGCGAGCGAGATAATCGTGATGGCCACCAGCGCAATCGAACCGAAGCGCAGTGCACGCTTGAGCGGCAAAACTGGGTCGTCAAAGTCATCCACGTTGTTTATTGCCGCGTTTGTCATCGGATCAGTCATAGGCCAAAAGCCTACCGCACTACGACAGCCCGAGACTCCTAGGCGGGATCGGTATGCGCCACCACCGTGGTAGCCCGTTTACTTGGGCCAAGCTTGCCCCGGCGCAGAGGAATGAGCGTGACGCCGAATGCCACCCCCAGCGCGATGGCGGTAAGGGCGACTGCAACGGGCCACGGGACGATGGAAAAGGACACCGCGCCGAAAGCTACCGCCGAGACCCACAGGTATAGCACCAAGACAGTGCGGCGGTGGGTATGGCCGAGCGAAAGTAGGCGGTGATGAATGTGCGCCTTATCGGCAGAAAAGGGCGATCGGCCCTGCGAAAGGCGGCGAATAACCGCCCAGACAAGGTCCAAGACTGGAATAAACACAGCTGCGGCGACCACAATGAAAGGCGATGCGAGCGCCACCATGTCAACGGTGCCATACAGCGACATGTTGATCTTGCCGGAAGCAGAGGTAGAAGCTGCGGCCAGCAGGAGACCAATAAGCATCGATCCACTGTCGCCCATAAAGATGCGCGAAGGCTCAAAATTGTGCGGCAGGAAGCCTGCACAGATACCGACCAACGCGGCAGAGATGATCGCCGGCGGATAGGCAGAGACTGCCCCACCCTGGTCATGCAGAACCGTGAGGGAAAAGATCAATATGGCGCCGCCTGCAATAAGCCCTAAGCCGGCGGCGAGACCATCAAGGCCGTCCACAAAGTTCATTGCGTTAATGAGCAGCACCGTAAAGAAGGTTGTCAAGAGTGTGCCCTGGATTTGATCGAGCAACACCGTAGTTCCGCCGCCAAATGGAATAAACAGAAGCGTCCATGTAAGGCCAAGGCCGCTCATGATTCCAGCGGCGAGCAATTGGCCGACCAACTTCACTATCGCACCCAGTTCGAGGGCGTCGTCGATGACGCCCACGAGCACGATGGCCAGCGCCGCCCAAACCACGGCATTCATCTCAGGGGTCACGGGCATGAAACCGCGAGTCAAGGCTGGAAGCTGGGCGGCTAGGAACACTGAGGCGCCGAAACCGGTAAACATTGCCACGCCACCCATCTGCGGAGTGGGCTGGGAATGCGAATCGCGCAGGCGAATCTCTGCTACCCGCCCAGTGCGGACGAGGAAGCTACGTACCAAGCCCGTGGCGAGGTAGGTAAAGGTCGCTGCAACCAAAATGACAAGCGCTAGCTCGCGCAGCGGTACACCGGTGCCACTCACACAATCTCCTTTTGTCTAGGCAGTAGGGCGAGTGCGCAGCGACTCGGCGCTCACGCCAATGACCTCAGCGATTTCTTCGGCAGAAAGCGCGCCCTCACGCAGCAGGTATGGGTGCTCACCGGAGAGATCGATGATGGTGGAAGGCTTGCCAACGGCAGTCTCACCACCGTCCAAGTAAACGGTAACGGCTTTACCAAGCTGCTGCTTTGCAGCCAGCGCGGTGGTCGGTGGCTGGTGGCCGGAAATATTCGCGGAGGACACAGCCATTGGGCCAACCTCGCGCAGAAGCTCGATGGCAATAGGATGCAGCGGCATGCGCAACATCACCGTCCCGCGGGTATCTCCCAAGTTCCACGGCAAGGAAGGCGCCTGCGGGACCACGATGGAAAGTCCACCGGGCCAAAAAGCCTCGACGAGTGCTCGCGCAGTATCGGTGTACTCCGCGACGAGACCGCGGATGGTGTCCCAGGACCCCACGAGGACCGGAACGGGCATATCGGGGCCACGCTGCTTGGTTGCAAGGAGGCTGGCCACAGCGTCGTTGTCGAAGGCGTCACAGCCGAGGCCGTACAACGTGTCAGTAGGCATCACGACGAGGCGGCCAGACTTTGCTGCTTTGACCGCGATGGCTAGGCCTTCTTCACGCTCCGCCTTATCGGCACAGTTATAAATCTTTCCCTGCATTCTTTCCTCACTTCGTGTGTTCAGACCAACCTACTGTACTCCCGCCGGGGTGGCGGTCGCACTTTTAATAGCAGTTACAAAACGCGCGGTACCTGTTAGGTCTCGCAGCACTGCGACATCGTGGAACCGCCCAGAATTCAGCAACGCAACTTGCACAGCTTCGCTCGTGGCATCGTCGTGCTCGATGCCCACTTTCCCGCCGGGACGCAGTAACTTCGCAATGCGAGGCACGAGACGGTCGATGACCTCCATGCCATCGGCGCCGCCGAAGACCGCCATGTGCGGGTCGCGGTAGACCTCGGGCTCTAGGTCCGGCGTCTCCGGAACATAAGGCGGATTCGTGAGCACGAGATCCACGGTGCCGTCGAGTTCGGCCAGAAGCGAGAAGTCTGTTGCATCGCCGTGGACCAGATGCACGCCTTGGGCAAGATTGCTGCGGGCAAAAGGCAGCGCATCTTCAGAAAGCTCGACCGCGAATACATCCGCGTCCGCCCGCTCATTCCTTACATAGGCGGCCAATGCCCCGCTGCCGGTACACAGATCGACAACGCGGGGCTTGGCGACGTCGCGAAGCCCCCGCACTCCCCAATCCGCCAGGACTTCCGTTTCTGGGCGTGGAATAAACACGCCCGGGCCTACCTTGAGCTCGAGCGGGCCAAACCAGGCAGTGCCCAGAATGTGCTGCAGCGGCTCGCGGGCCTCACGGCGTGCGACCCAGCCCTCATAGGCGATGGCAAAGCCGGGAATTGGTTGGGCATCCAGTGGGATGTCCATATGACCACATCCAATGAGCTCGGCGGCAAGCACTCGTGCGTCCCACTCCGGGCTAGGTACTCCAGATGCGCGAAAGCGCTCCGCGGCATCGCGAAGCGCCATTGCGTAGGTATCCACCTCTAGTCTTCCGCCTCCAAGCGCTCGGCGCGCTCTTGAGCCTGCAAAGCGGTGATCAGGTCCTGCATATCGCCGTTGAGAACGGAATCCAGGTTATTCGCCTTGTAGCCGATGCGGTGATCAGTGATGCGGTTTTCCGGCCAGTTATAGGTGCGGATACGCTCGGAGCGGTCCAAGGTGCGCACCTGGGATGCACGTTGCTCCCCTGCCTCAGCCTCACGGGCTTCGCGCTCGATCTGATCCAGGCGTGCCTGCAGCACCTGCAGTGCGCGGGCCTTGTTCTGAATCTGGGAACGCTCCTTCTGGCAGGTGACCACCAGGCCAGTCGGCAGGTGGGTAATGCGGACTGCGGAGTCAGTGGTGTTAACGCCCTGGCCGCCCTTACCGGACGAGCGGTAGACGTCGATACGCAGGTCCTTTTCGTCGATGTTGACGGATTCGACCTCATCCGGCTCCGGGTAAACCAGCACGCCGGCAGCTGAGGTCTGAATGCGGCCCTGAGACTCGGTCACCGGAACGCGCTGGACGCGGTGGACGCCGCCCTCGAACTTGAATACGGACCAAGCGCCGTCGCGAGACGGGGTCTTGGACTTAAACGAGATGGACATGTCCTTCACGCCGCCCAAGTCGGACTCGTTGAGGCCCAAGACCTCCCACTGGAAACCAGCTTTGTCAGCATAACGCTCGTACATGCGCGCGAGATCGCCTGCGAACAATGCGGCCTCCTCGCCGCCGGCGCCAGCCTTGATCTCCATAATGATGTCTTCGGAGTCGTGCTCGTCACGCGGAGCGAGTAGGTCAGCGAGCTTTTCCTCCAGTTCAACGACGAGCGGCTCGAGGCGGTCGACTTCGTCCTGGAAATCATGGTCCTCGTAGGCCATTTCCTTGGCATCTTCGAGGTCCTGACGAGCCTGCTCTAGCTCGTTGTTGACTGCAACGATTGGACGCAGCTCGGCATAGCGTTTAGACAGCTTACGGAACATCGTCTGATCGCCAGCGACCTCAGGATCGCCCATCTGCATCTCGATGCCCTGGTACTCGGAGACAATGTCGTCTACGAGGGAAACTTGATTAGCCATTAGATGTAATCCTCAGCTTCCTTGTCAGCGACCATCGGCGCCGAGCTTGCCACCTGCATCAAGAACTCGCCGTTGGAGCGGGTCTTCTTCAGCTGCTTGATGAGCAAGTCGATAGCGGCGAAGGAATCCAAACCAGAAAGGATGCGACGCAGCTTAGTCATGATGCGCGCTTCCTCCGGAACGAGCAGCAGCTCGTCCTTGCGGGTGCCGGATGGGTTAACGTCCACGGCCGGGAAGATGCGACGCTCGGAAATGGCGCGGTCGAGCTTGAGCTCGGCGTTGCCGGTGCCCTTGAACTCCTCGAAGATGACCGTGTCACCGGTGGAGCCGGTCTCCACCATCGCGGTGGCGATGATGGTGAGGGAACCGCCGTTTTCGATATTGCGGGCAGCACCCAGGAAGCGCTTCGGTGGGTAGAGCGCATTGGAGTCCACGCCACCGGAGAGGATGCGGCCGGATGCTGGGGAGGAGTTGTTGTAGGCACGGCCCAGGCGGGTAATCGAGTCTAGGAGAACCACAACGTCCTTGCCCTGCTCCACCAAGCGCTTCGCGCGCTCGATGGCCAGCTCGGCAACGGAGGTGTGCTCTGATGGCGGGCGGTCGAAGGTAGAGGCAATGACCTCACCCTTGACGCTGCGCTGCATGTCGGTGACCTCTTCTGGGCGCTCGTCTACCAGGACGACCATGAGGTAGCACTCTGGGTTATTTGCGGAAATCGCGTTGGCGATGTTCTGCAAAATGGTGGTCTTACCGGCCTTCGGCGGGGAAACAATCAGCGCACGCTGGCCCTTGCCGATAGGCATGATGAGGTCGATAACGCGGGTGGTCAGGATCTTCGGATCCGTTTCCAGGCGCAGACGCTGGTTCGGGTACAGCGGGGTCAGCTTAGAGAAGTGAGGACGGTCCTGTGCCGCTGATGGCTCCATGCCGTTTACCGTGTCAACCTGCACCAACTGGTTGTACTTGCGGCGATTACGGCCATTGCCGTGGGTATGAGTTGGGCCAGAGACCTTGACCTGGCCGGTCACGGCGTCGCCAGAGCGCAGGCCCAAGCGCCGGACCAAGTTGTTGTTGACAAAGACGTCAGAGCTTGCCGCGCGGTAACCGGTGGTGCGCAGGAAAGCCACGTTGTTGTCGACGACCTCGAGGATGCCGCCTACTGCCTGGACTTCATCGCCCTCGCGGATCTGGAGATCGTTGCCGCCACCGTTGTTGTCATTACCACCGCGGTTGCGGCGGTTGCGGCGGTTGCGGCGGTTGCGGCGGCCGCCACCGTTGTTGTCATCGTCATCATGGCGGCGGTTGCGGTTGCCGCGGCTGCGCTCGCCGTTATCACGGTTGTCACGGTTATCACGGTTATTGTTGTCGCGATTGTCGTTAGAGTTCTCGGAATCCTTGTTCGACTCCTTGGCCTCTTCCTTAGCGCCCTCCTGCTTTGCCTCGGCGTTCTCGCGCTCCTGGCGGCGGGCGCGGTTGCGGCGGGCACGGCGAGCCTGGGAGCGCGACTCGTAGCGCTGCTCCTCGTTCTTCTCCCCCTTTTCTTGGGCCTTTTCTTGAGCCTTGTCTTCGCCACTATCCTTGGCGTTATCCTCAGCCTTTGCCGGCTTCTCTTCAGCAGGCTTACGTGTGCGGCGCTGTGGCTTTTCCGCCTTTTCCGCCTTCGCAGGTACCTGGCCAGTGCTCAGGGCGGTGATCAGATCGCCCTTGCGCAGACCCGAGATGCCGCGCAGGCCGCGCTCTGCAGCCAGCTTGCGCAGTTCCGGCAGCTTCATGGATGCGTAATCCTGTGCTGCGGCTTTGTCCGTATTGCTCACGGATATCCTTTCGTCGCTTCACCAGCGTCTAAATGCTTTTCGCCTGCAGTCCGGCTTAAGCGCTGGAAGCCAATCTGTATTTTTATGGTGCATGCCGCCACAAGCGGGAAGCCGCGGGCGGTGAAATATCTAGGCCTCTCCTCTGGGAAAAGGAATGCCACGGAGGAGAATTGATAGAAGGCGACTGCGAGCGAGAAAAAAGAAACGCTCTGCGGCGGTTCTGCAATACTCGGTTACGCGGGAGCTTTCCTAAAATTCGGGCTAGTCCGCGTCAGTCACGAGCCACTATACCGTATTAGCATCCCGCGCCGGAAGTGACACCGCTAAAGTAGAACTCATGCTTTCTACCATGCAGGATATCCCCCTGTCCCTGACCCGCATCCTGGAATACGGATCGACGGTGCATGGGCAGACGCAGGTGACCACGTGGCGCAACCATAGCGAGCCGGAAACCACCGACTTCGCCGCCATCGGCGCACGCGCGGCCGCATTCGCGCACGCATTGCACGATGAGTTGGGCATTACTGGGGACCAGCGCGTGGCATCTTTCATGTGGAACTGTGCTGAACACCTAGAGGTCATGTTCGCCACTGCCTGCAAGGGTGCTATTTTCACCCCGCTAAACAAGCAGTTAATGAATGATCAGATTCGCCACATCATTAACCACTCCGAAGCGGAAATTGTAGTTGCCGATCCGCGCTTAAAAGATCAGCTGGCTAAGGTCTTAAACGGCGTAAAAACCGTGCGTGCGGTGGTTCTCATTGGCCTAACCGATCCCGCCGACTACCTGGGCAAGTTTGGCGCTGGCGTCGAGGTCTATTCCTATGAGGCGCTACTCGACGGCCGCCCTACCGAGTACAACTGGCCTGAGCTAGACGAGCGGACGTCGGCCGCCTTGTGCTATTCCACCGGCACCACTGGCGCGCCCAAAGGCGTGGTCTATTCCCACCGCGCGCTCTACCTGGAGAGCATGCAGTTGCGCGCCTCCGATTCGCTGTGTGTTACCCACGGCGAGACCTTCCTGTGCTGCATCCCGATTTATCACGTGCTCAGCTGGGGCGTTCCCTTTGCCGCCTTTATGACGGGCACGCCACTAGTGCTTCCCGACGCCGACGTATCCGCACCGACGCTTGCCAGCATCATTGCTGCCACCTCGCCCCGCGTGGCGCATGGCGTGCCCACCATTTGGATTCAGCTTTTCGCGCACTATCTCAAGAATCCCCCAAGCCGCATGACGCTGACCGAGATCTTCGCCGGCGGCTCTCCCGTCCCGCCGCAGCTGATCAAAATGTGGGAGGAGCGCTACGGCGTCGACGTCGTGCACGTGTGGGGCATGGTGGAAACCACCACGGTGGGCACGGTGGCCCGCCCGCCCCAGGGTGCCGACGGCGATACCCGCTGGGCATACCGCATATCCCAAGGACGCTTCCCGGCCTCCTTGCAATACCGTGTGGTCAATGACGGCGTCGTCGTGCCCAAGTCCGACCGCAATGCCGGCGAGATCCAGGTCCGCGGCAACCTCGTTACCGGCTCCTACTACCACTCGCCCACTTCTGAACCGGGCGGTAGTGCCGACGAGTTCCGCGGCAAGCAAGTCGAGGATGCCGAATCCAAATTCACCGCAGATGGCTGGCTGCGCACTGGCGACGTCGGCTCGGTAACGGAAGACGGCTTCTTGACCGTCGAAGACCGCGCCCGCGACGTCATCCGCTCTGGCGGCGAGTGGATCTATTCGGTCCAGCTCGAAAACCTCATCATGGCTAATCCCGTCGTCGTGGAGGCCGCCGTCATCGGCTATCCAGATAAACAGTGGGTGGAACGCCCTCTGGCGGTAACGGTGTTGGCGCCAGGGTTTTCTCCGACAATCGAAACCGCCGAGCGCATCCGCGAGGGTATGCGCAAGGAGCTGCCTTCGTGGATGCTGCCGGAGTACTGGACCTTCGTAAAGCACATCGACAAAACCTCGGTGGGCAAGTTCGATAAGAAGGACCTGCGTTCGCACTTGGCTGAAGGCGAATACAACATCATTCGGCTGAAAGGCCCTGGCGAGTCGCACCGCCTGGATGACTTGCCACAGCATTTCCCGCCCCGTGATTAGACCCCGGATTAAACGCGAATATTTCCGGGTTAATATGGATAAGACCACTCTCCTTATAGACTAGGACGACAATGACTTATCCGCTTCTAGACAAATACGGCCGCAGGGCCCGCGACCTGCGCGTTTCGCTTACTGATCGCTGCAACCTCCGCTGCACGTATTGCATGCCGGCCGAAGGTCTCGAGTGGTTTCCCACCGCAGAAACCTTGAGCGATGAGGAAACGATCCGCCTCATCCGCATCGGCGTCGAAAAGCTAGGCATCCGCCAGGTACGTTTCACCGGCGGCGAACCGCTCCTGCGCAAGTCTTTGGAGAAGATTGTCGCTGCTACTAAGCAATTGCGCACCGACGAAGGTAAATCACCGTCTACCGCACTGACCACGAACGGCTTGGGCCTCGACCGGCGTATCGATGGATTGGTGGAAGCAGGCCTCGACCGCGTGAACATCTCGCTCGATACCACCGACCGCGAGCTTTATACCCGGCTAACCCGGCGCGACCGCATCCAGGATGTCTTCACAGCCATCGAAGCCGCTACCCGCGCCGGGCTGCACCCGGTCAAGGTCAACGCGGTAGTGATGCCGGGCATTAACGAGGATTCTATTATCCCGCTGGCGGAATACTGCATTGAGGCAGGCGCACAGCTGCGTTTTATCGAGCAGATGCCGCTGGGACCCCGCGATAAGTGGCGGCGCGAGGATATGGTGACCGCGGACGATATCTTGGCCCGCCTCGGCGAGTCCTTCGAGCTCTCCCCCGCTGACGAGCCGCGCGGCTCTGCCCCGGCGTCACTGTGGAATGCCTATCGCGGAGGCCGCGAGATAGGACAAGTCGGCGTCATCGCCTCAGTCACTCGCTCCTTCTGCGGTTCCTGCGATCGCACGCGCCTGACAACCGACGGCGCGGTGCGCAATTGCCTATTCGGCAATTCGGAGACCTCTCTTCGCGACCTCATGCGCGCGGGCGCCAGCGATGAAGAGCTCATGGAGGCATGGGCCGCAGAAATGTGGGCGAAGCTGCCCGGCCACGGCGTGAATGACGAGGGTTTCTTGCAGCCGGATCGCTTGATGGCAGCAATCGGTGGCTAAAGGCTAAGGAACTAGTTTGAAAAGCATGCGCACCCCACAAGAACACTTCGAGGCGATAATGTCTCACGCCCGGCCGGTGCCGGTAGAGGTATTTCCGGAAGCCCAGCCGGTCAACGAGAAGCTTCTGGGCCGCGTTATTGCAGAAGACGTTACTGCGCGCCTAGCGGTGCCGCCTTTTAGCAACTCTGCGATGGATGGCTTCGTGGTACACGTAAAGGATCTGGTTGAGCTGCCTGCGCGTTTGCCCGTCGCAGGCGACGTTCCGGCGGGCCAGGCACCCATGGAGGTGCCAGCGGGCAAGGCGGTGCGCATCATGACCGGCGCGCCGGTTCCGGAGGACAACGATGGCCTAGTCGTAGTCCCGGTGGAGTTGACCGATATTCCAGCCGGCCCACACGAGCTGCCGAGTGAGGTCACCATCAACGAGACGCCAAGGCGCACACACATCCGCCCGAAGGCAGAAAACGTTCGGGAGGGCGCGACCATCGCCAAGCCGGGCACCGTGGTCGATGCCAGCCTTATTGCCGCGCTGATTTCGGCTGGCATCACGCATGTTCGCGTCCACCGCCCCGTTCTCGTAGGCGTGGTCTCCTCCGGCGACGAACTGGTCGAGGGCTCGAGCCTCGAGCCGGGCCAGCTACCCGATTCGAATGGGCCGATGATCGAGTCGCTGATTCGCTCCACCATCCCGCATGCGGTGGTAACGCACATGCGCTCTTCCGACTCCCCGGAGCAGCTGCGCGAGACGATTGAGCAGCTGTTTAATTCCCACGAGGTAGTAATCACGACGGGCGGAGTTTCCGCCGGCGCCTTCGACGTCACGCAGACCGCGCTTCAGGCCGCAGAGGACTGTGAGGCTTGGTTCGGCGGGGTCAAGCAAAAGCCGGGCACGCCGCAAGGTTTTTCCCTCTATGGAGGTTTGCCAGTTATCTCCCTGCCGGGCAATCCCGTAGCGGCGTTTGTTTCCTACCACCTTTATGTTTCGCCTTTCCTCGAGGCCTTGAGCGGGCGCCCTGCCCGCACGAAGGTCTGCAGCGGGCGCACCATCGTCGCGCGCGCCGGGGAGGCGTTCCCCATGGCGCACAAGCACGGCACGGCATTTGTGCCCACGCGTTTGGAGTTCGGCGAGGCCGTCGTGGCGTACCCCTTTGCCAGGGGGTTGAGCAGCCACTTCGTGGCCTCGCTCCACGGCACGTGCGGCTTGGTTGAGGTGACCTCTGAAATTCAGGCTGGCGATGAAGTCCGCGTGGTTGTCTATTAATTCTCGATTAGGACTTAATTAGACTAGACCCCATGAAATTTACCCATCTCAATTCTTCCGGCTCCGCCTACATGGTGGATGTGACAGAAAAGCAGCCCACCGTCCGCTCCGCTACCGCGCAAGGCGAGGTTGCATGTTCTCCTGAGGTTCTTTCTGCGCTTCGCGACGGCACGGTTCCCAAGGGCGACGTGCTAGCGGTCGCGCGCATCGCCGGCATCTCGGCGGCCAAGAAGGTCCCGGAACTGCTTCCCCTCGCCCACACCATCGGCGTGCATGGTTGCTCGGTCGATCTGGAAATCCGAGACGACCATGTCTTCATCGAGGCAACGGTGCGAACCGCCGATCGCACCGGTGTGGAGATGGAGGCGCTTACCGCGGTCAACGTTGCGGCGCTGTCCATCATCGATATGGTCAAAGGCGTCGACCGCTCCGCATTTATCCGCCGCTGTGGGATCACCGCAAAGTCCGGTGGCCGTTCCGGCGACTGGAGCCGCGAGCTTCCTAAAACCTAGGCAATGCTGAACTACAAACCGCACGAGCTAGGAGTCATCATCCTGGCAGGCGGCCACGGCACCAGGATGGGCGGGCGCGATAAGGGCTCGGTGCGTGTGCGGGGCGAAAGGCTTGTCGACGTCGTGCGCAGGCAGCTTCCTTATGGCGCGCCGGTCTGCGTGGTTTCCCCGTTTCCGCTGGGCCTGCCGCAGGTATGCGAAAATCCGCTTTTTGGTGGGCCTGCAGCTGGCATCGCAGCAGGCCTGAAGAACCTGGAAGCACGTAGTTTAGCGCCACTTCGCTATATCGCAGTGTTATCTGTGGATGCGCCGGATTCGCCCCAAATGCTGCCAAAGTTGTTGGAAAAACTCGCCGCCTGCGAAGCGCAAAGCTCGATTCCCTCGGTAGCGGCGGCTTTAAGCGGCGATTTTATCCAGCCACTGTGCGCGCTATGGCACTACAACGGCCTGCGCCAAGCGGTAGATTCCTTCGACTGCCTGCACAACAAGTCAGCCCGCAGGCTGTTGCACGCAGTCCCTCGCCTCATCGCGGTGCCGGGTACAGGCGCGGAAGAGGACTACGATACCTTGGCTGAACTCGCCGAATGGGAGCGCCGCCGAGCAATGACTACCGCGAGACCACAATCTTTCCGTGCTGGCCCTTTTCAGCCGAGGTCATGATGTGATTGACAAAGCTATAGGTGCCGGGTTCATTGAAGGTCATCTCCACGAATCCACCCTGCGCGGGTAGGAGATCCACGGCCTGAGAGCCGGCATCATCCAGGTCCTTGATGAGGAAGTCGCCTTCCTTGTAGACGGTGTCGAATTGCTCGCCCACCACGTGGAAAGACAACGGCTGGTCTGGGCCCACGTTGAGCAGCCAGATGCGTACCTTATCGCCCACCTTGGCATGCAGCGGCTCAAGGTCGTACTGATTCGGATAGTAATTAAACGCCATCAGGTCGTACTCGCCGTTTGAGACGCGGTCGGCGTCGGCGCCATTTTCGTCGCCCAGGAAGATTTCGTCCGCAATCATTGCGTACTCCGCATCGGCGTCGCCAAGCTCTGGCGGATCGATGACCACCGCGCCGGCCATGCCGTTGGCAATGTGCAGGCTCATCGGCGCCGTGGAGCAGTGATACATCCAGATGCCGGAGCGGTGCGCGGTGAACTCATAAGTCAGGGACTCGCCCGGCGCGATGGTCTTCATGTTCTCATCCGGGTTGACCTCGCCGGCGTGGAAGTCCACGGAGTGGCCCATGGTTCCCTCGTTCTTGATGGTGATCTTGAACTTATCGCCCACCTTGCCGCGCAAGGTTGGCCCTGGGGCTTGGCCGTTGAATAGCCACCGCGTTTGTTTTACACCTGGCGCTACCTCGACCTCGTCCTCGGTCATGGTCCAGGTTTCCTCGTGCGTGGTTGCCTTTGCAGCCGGCAGCGCAGCATCGAAGGCCTTAAATCCCTCCCGTTCCTGGGTGCGCTCGGCAGCGCTGGGCACGTCTGGGTGGCTAGCTGAGTGATGGTGCATGCCAGCCATGGCGTCGCCTTCTGCAGGCGCGTCGGTGACGTTGACGTCAAAGACCATGCCCTGCGCCTTATGCCCCGCGATGGTGCAGTAGCCCTGGGTGGTCTCCTCGATGAGGCCGGCGTCTAGCTCGACGGTCTTGCCGGGTTCGACGCGGCCGGTTTCGTTGTCGCCGATCTTCAGGTCATGGACCATATCTCCGGTGTTCGTGAACTTCACCACCAGGTGGGTGCCCTTTGGCACATCGATGGAAGAAGGCACGAAGGACATGCCTTCCACACTAACCTCAACGACGGTGGCATCAACGCCTTCGCTTTCCGACGCCCGTTGTGCCTTGGAGGTGCTATTGAAAACCGCTAGAGCAATCACCGCGGCCAGGGCGATGCCGATGAGAATCCACGATGCCCAGTTGTTCTGAGCCGGTGGCTTTTGAGGTTGATTAGAAGAAACGCTGAGCATTTAGTTCTCCAGTCTTTTCTGTTTGGAAACGGCCACCGCGATGGCCAAGATGTTGGTGATAAGGCCAAGCCCCATCATGATAAGCCCGGCTATATCGGCCCCGAGCAAGCACAACATCGCACCTAGGTTGATAAGCACCAAGCGGGCGTATCCGCCGTAATCAGCGACCTTTCTGCCCAGTGTCACCTTGGCCGGGCCGCCGCCGACGAGGGTGGGCAACAAGTGGTGCAGCACGCCCGTAACCAGTTGCATGAGACCTGCGCCTACGAATGCTGGCATGAGCAGCAACGTCACCACGCGTGGGTAGACCCCTAAAATGGCGCAGACCGCGTCGGCGGCGCAGAGGCTAAGCATCCACAACAGTCCGGCGACGACCGAGACCGTCGCCGTGGTCAGCTGTGGCTTGCCCGCCAGCAGCGTGGCGAGGATGGGCTGGATGATGAGCAATGCCGCTAGCACCACCAGCAGCTGTGTCATACCTGCTGCGCGGCTAAGCCCGAAAGAATTAAGGCCCAACGCGAGCGCCAAGCCAACGCAGTGGACGATGAGCGCCCTAGTGCAGCGCGCCCGCGCGGCGGGGGCAATCTTGGTGCCGCTCAAAGTAGGCAAAAGCGTGACCACGGTTGCCACGATGGTCAGCCAGGCAAAGCCCCAGACCATGCCCCGCGAGTGGGCGGCTACCAGGAGTGAATAGTTGCCCACACCATTGGCTGCTAGCACCACGAGCAACACGGAAACAATCACGAATGCTGCGGCCGCGATGTAGAAAGGCACCGTCACCGCGAATAAACCGGCCAGTGATCCCCGAAGCGCCCGGTAGATATCGAAGCCATGCCAGCAGAAGGTAGCGATGATAAGAAGCGATGCGGCGTCGGAAAGCGGGCCCCAGTCAAACCCGGCGCGGTCAACGAGCAGCAGTACCAAGCCAACCTGGACAATCCCCACGCGCCAGGCCACGCCCTTGTACCCGCGGGCCTGCATGCGCGTGAGTGCCTCCGTGAAGTGCGTGGAATAGACGATGATGGCGGTGGTCATCGCACCGATGGTGAAGGGATGGATGAGGTCCCACCACACCACGCTTGCGCCTAGGTGGCTGGCGATGTTGATGACTATCCCAGCTACTACCCAGAAGCCGATGACGCAGGCGGCAATCATGTGCCAGCGCCCGCGTGCGGCCAAAGAAACGTCAGCGATGTGCACGATGTGCCTCCCACATGGTCAAAATAAAACCGCTTAAGACAAAGAGCAAGACTGCTATTACGTTAGTCATGCCGCCCACACGGAAGACAGTTGTTTGCGCGAGTGCGTCCGCGGCGATGCGCAGGACAAGACCGCCGTGCAATAGTGCGACCGGCAGGTAGAGCACGGTGCGATATGGCAGCTTCTTGCGAATGACGGAGGTCAGGATGATGGGCGCGTGTGCGAAAATCATCGACATCACAAACCCCAGGAAGACCGTGTGCACCGAGGCGTCATAGGCAAAGCCCGTTGCTTGGCCGAACGCCAGCCAGATGACTCCGGCGAGCGCCAACCAGAAGTAACCTGCCAGCATGCAGACTGTGGAATAGCGCGGCAGGCCGGTGCCGTGCACCAAATTCTTGGCCACATCCACGCGGACGGTGGTCACCGAAATCGCGAAGAGGAAAAGGCCCATCAAGCGGTAGCCCACCGCGGGGACTAGGACGAAGATGACACCGGCGGCTGCTAGCGCCAGAACGAGCACGGTGATGAGGTTTTCCGCTTTTGTACCGGCCATGGTCACACGGGCAAGCTCCATGCGCTCTCCGATGATGGTGCTCACCACGTACAGCACGCACAGCGGCATGGCCATGGCAAAGGAATCAGCCATGGCCCACAACAGGCTGGCCGCCACGCCGCCGATAACACCCGCCGCCTGCACGAGCACGGCTAGCGTGGGCTGCCGGCGATGAATCTCGAGATAAATTGCACCGAGGATGAGGAAGCTCCATGCAAAGAAGATGGCGGGGACAAACCGGGGTGCGCCCACTAGCAGGCTCACCACCGCCACGACGTGGCAGATGGGCCCTGCCCAGGCCCACGTTTTCTTGACAGCGACTACGCGCTCTAAGCCGATTGCTCCGCCGACGAAGCCAAAGACCATGAGCGGTCCATGCGCACGTGCAGCTGTGGACGTTGGTGCGACGCCCAGCAGTGCCGCGCCCGCATAAAGACCAACGAGCAACGCCGCTCCGGCAAAGGCCAGAAACACGAAACGATGCGCAATATTTTTCACGAGTTTTATCGTACTAATATTGGCGCTAAGGTGAAAACCAAAGCCTTCAAACCAAATGAAAGGACCATCATGCAACTGCCAATTACTGATGCCCACAAAGCAAGCGAAGTGCCAACCCTAAACGCCTCCGAAATCCCACACGCCGTGCGCCACGGCGCTATCCACGGCGCGCTGGGCACCCTCAACGTCGGCGAAGCAATGATCCTTATCGCACCGCACAACCCAGTGCCACTGCTCAAAGAAATCGAAGCCCGCGAAGAGTCCTTTGAGCTGGAATACCTGAAGGAACAACCACAGGACTTCCACATCAAGTTCACCCGCGTGGCGTAGCAGTTTTCTGCGACTTCCCCTCCCCATCTCTCACTCGAAATCGTGCAGGTGCGTAAATTTGGTGATTATGAAAAAATCTGCTGCTATTTGCCTTGCTGCCCTAGCCGCCTGCGCGCTTACCGGTTGCGCAGGCGGCGGGGATAAGCTCAACGTCTTCGCCGCCTCTTCAACGCGCGTGCTCAACCATGAGCTTGAGGCCGTCACGCCCATGCTGATTAACAATGGCGGTTCTGCTTCCCTGGTAGAACAAATCCATCAAGGCGCGCCTGCCGACGTGCTGCTTACCGCGTCCCAGGAGACCATGGACAAGGCGGTGGCCGCAGGCGATGTCGAGCAGCCTCGCGTACTGGCCACCAACTCCATGGTGATGGTGGTACCGCCGGGCAATCCTGGGCATATCCACTCCGTCCACGACTTGGATGAGACCGACTACTTCGTGCGCTGCGACCCTTCGGTCCCCTGCGGGGCGATCGCCGATAAAATCATGGCAGATCAGCACCTGCACGTGAGCGCCGATTCCAAAGAGGGCCAGGTCGCCGACGTAGTAGGCAAAGTGGCCAGCGGCGAGGCGGATGCTGGATGGGTATACTCCACCGATGCAGCAGCCAATCCTGACCTGGAGGTAATCCCCATCGAGGGCGCGGAGAAATTCCGCAACCAAATCTTGGGTGCCGTAGTCAAAAACAGCCCGCACCAGGATGCCGCCTCTTCGTTGCTGGACATGCTCGCTAACGACTTCGACGAGACCTGGTCGCGCTATGGCTTCGTGCCCGCCGACTAAACTGCTTTCCATGCATGTGCGCACCACCCCACCTCGCGCCCCCTGGCCTTTCGCCGTGGCGGGCGCCTTGGCGGTTTTATACGTCGCGGTACCAGTACTTGCTTTGGCCACCCGCGTTCCGTGGACGGGCCTTGGCACGGTGCTTTCTCAAGAAACTACCCACGACCTGTTACGCATCACGCTAACCTCGGCTGCTATTTCTGCACTGCTTGCCACCTTCTTCGGCACCGGCCTAGCCATCTGGTTGCACGGGCAAAACCGCATTGGCCAGGCGGTGCGCCTGCTGGTGTACTTGCCACTGGCGATGCCGCCGGTGGTCGGAGGGTTGGCGCTCAGCGCGGCGTTGGGCCGCCGCGGCCTTTTGGCCCCACTCTTGGATGCCTTGCAGCTAAACTTCGCCTTCGCCTTCGCCGGCGTCGTCGTGGCGCAAACCTTCGTCGCCCTTCCTTTCGTAGTGGTGGCGGTGGACTCCGCGCTGCGCCAGACCGACCATGAAGTGGCCCTGTCCGCGCGCCGGGTTGGCATGACACGCGGGGCCATCTGGCGCAAAGTCATGCTGCCGACCATCGCACCGGCAATCTTCACGGGTGAAGCACTCGCCTTTGCACGCAGCCTCGGCGAGTTTGGCACCACGATTACCTTCGCCGGTTCCATGCCGGGGCTCACCCGCACGATGTCGAGCGGCATCTATCTAGAACGCGAGGTCAGTGCGGACAACGCTTATGCGCTGTCTGCGATTCTCATCGGCCTCGCTGTGGTCTGTCTCGCCTGCGCGGGCATCCCATCGCTGCTACACCGTGAGCCTTCGCCGCAGGCGCATGCGCAGTCTGACATCGACGTCGCCAAGCTGCGCCAACTCAGCCTGCCGCCCGCCGCAGGCCAATTGGCGCCTTTCAAGGAAGCAGCCACCACGGCGGTCGTTGGCATCAACGGTGCCGGCAAGACCACACTGCTGCGTCGCCTCTCTGATGAGTCCCACGCCGTGATGCTGACGCAAAAGCCAGCGCTGCCGCCCCACTCGACGGTCGCGGAGGCTATCACTATGGTCACTCACGATAAGGCCGCTACTGCCGAATTGATTGCTGCGGCGGGCTTAAGCGAGATTGCGGAGATAAAAGCACGCGATCTCTCGGGCGGCCAGGCTGCCCAAGCTGGCCTCGTCCGCGCGCTGGCTGCACGCCCTTCCATCTTATTGTTGGATGAACCGCTAGCTGCTGTCGACGCCGCAGCTGCTGCGCAATGGCGCAAGCTGCTAGCTGCGGCGAGCCACGACCGGACCACCGTCATGGTCACCCATAATGTGCTAGACCTTTTGAGCCTGGCCGACGAGGTCGCAGTGGTAGAACGCGGCAAGATTCTCCTCCACGCTCCAACAAACGAGATCGTAGAAAACCCGCCCAATCACTTCGTCGCAAGGCTGCTCGGCAGGGTGGTTATCCAGGGAAGACTCGAACAAGGCGCCGTGATCCCCGATACCACCGGGCCAACTCGCTTTGTGCTAAGTCCGGAGGAGATAACTCTCACTGAGTCGGGCAGGTGGCAGGCGAAAATAAAGGATATTCGTGCCCATTCCTTAGACCGTGTAATCGCCGCGCTAGACCTTAGCGGCCAACACGTCGAGGCGGCGATTGGCATCGATCAAGCCAAAACATTGAGCGTGGGCGAGACGGTTTACTGCGAGATCTGCACTAAATAAATTACCGTCGCGGCACGTAGTGGCACATATCGCACCTCTATCATTGTCTTTTCTACGGGTCAGCGCTGTATCGTCATTATTAACAACCGATTAACCTTATAAATTATTCGAGGAGAAACATGCCCGTCCATGCACCGCGGTCCTCCACAGAACTTTTCCCAGAAGCACTACGCCTGTCACCCAAACAGCGAGAAGTTTTAAACGTTCTGCAGGAATATCCGCAAGGAGCACGCGCGGCGGACATCGCCAAAGACATGGACATGCATGTCAATACCGCGCGCGGCCACCTCGATGAGCTGGTACATGTAGGCGCAGTCCGCGTTATTACCGCACCGGCCAAGGGCCGCGGACGCCCTTCGCTGATTTTCCAGGTGCGCATCCCTGATAACCGCTCAGTGGCAGAAGAATACGTCACCCTCATTAGCGTTTTGGCAGAGATGTTGGCAGATAAGGAAGAGCTCAACGATTACGCCTCCGAACAGGCACGCGCAATTGGCCGCAAGTGGGCTGCCTCAACGCACCAGGACCAGTTTCCCTCCGCCAACGCGCTGACCCCGCTATATCGCAAGATGCGCGATATGGGATTTGACCCCACTGCATCGACTACCGAGCTCGAAGAAAATGGTCAGACCGACATGGAGCTGCATGCCTGCCCATTCGTAGCGGCAGGCATCAAGCCCTCCCCGTTCGTCTGCGCTATCCACGATGGTTTCTTGGAACAAGTCGCAGCTGATTCCGGCGAGCACCTCTCGCTTACGCTGGTTCCGAAGTCAGGCAACGGAACCTGCTGCGTAAACGTCAAGCAGACTGCTTAAGCCCGCGCTGCATGGACCTCGACCGGGCCTGCAACCTCCAGTGGGAGTACTCGCAGGCCCGCTTCGCGCGCATCCTGCAAGATTGATTCCTCAATAGGCTCAGTGTGCAGCACCATCGCGGTAGGGCCCGCACCTGAAAGGTAGGCCGCATAGCCGCGGTTGCGCAGACGGTTGACCCATTCCGCGGTAATAGGCAACACATCAGCACGATAAGGCTGGTGCAGCCTGTCACGGGTGCCTTCCCACAACAGCTCCGGATACTTTTGCAGTGCGACCACCTGCACGGCAGTGCGCGAGACGTTGAAGGAAGCATCGCCGTGCGTCACGTGCGAAGGCAGGACGCGGCGAACGGCTTGGGTGGAGGCATGGAAATCCGGTACCAAGGCTGTGGCCTGGATGGACTCGTGTACATCCACACTGACAGCGCGATATTCTGGCAAAGATCGGCCGTCAACCGGCACTGTGGTCCAGGAGACCACGGCATTGCCTAGCACGGACGCCGCGGCGTTATCGGGGTGCCCTTCAAAAGCAGAAGACAGCTGCACTAGCTGATCGCTGTTTAGCGGTGAGCCTGCCAAGGCATTGCCCGCTGCAACGCCGGCGACGGCAGCGGCGGCCGAAGAACCAAGACCACGCGACTGTGGGATGTTGTTATTGCAGGTAACGCGCAGACCCGGCACCGCAGCATCCGCCGCATTCAGCGCGGAACGGATGGCTTTAACTACCAGATGAGAGTCATCGCGTGGCAAGTCCTCTGCTCCCTCACCGAAGATTTCTACCTCCAGCCCAGCGGGGATGACCTCAACCTCGACGGTGTCATAAAGGCTTAACGCAATGCCGAGGGTGTCATAGCCGGGGCCCAGATTAGCTGAGGAAGCAGGGACTTTTACCGTGGCCTTGACACCTACCTCTACCTCCGTGCTCACAGCTGGCCACCGTCCAAGCGAATAACGGAGTGGACCGCCTTGACATCATCAAGCTGGCCCAGCTCCTCGACGATGCCCTGCATCTCATGCTCCAACGCGGTGTGGGTGACCACGATGAGGCGAGCGATTCCGTCGCCGTCTTCCTGGCGCACAGTGCGCAGGGAGACGTTGTGCTTGGCAAATAGCGCGGAGATCGCAGAGAGCACGCCTGTGCGGTCTACGACTTCCATATCGATGTGATAGCGGGTGTATACCTGACCAAAGTCTGCTATCGGCAGGTTAGCGTAGGTGTTCTCCCCCGGCGCACGGCCGCCGTGAACGATGTTGCGGGAGGCGCCGACGACGTCGCCAAGCACCGCAGACGCCGTCGGGTTACCGCCGGCACCGTTGCCGTAGAACATCAGGGAGCCAGCTGCCTCGGCCTCGACGAAGATAGCGTTATAGGACTTGCTGACGGAGGCCAGCGGGTGCTCCTTAGGGACCAAGGTCGGGTGCACGCGCGCGTTGACGGACTCATTGCCTTCCGCATCACGCAGGCGCTCGCAGATGGCCAGCAGCTTGATGGAATAGCCTGCCTGCTGTGCGGCGGAAATATCCTCAGCAGTGATGTTGGAAATGCCCTCGCAATAAACATCATCGAAGGTAACGCGGGTATGAAAGCCCAAAGACGCGAGGATGGCCGCCTTCGAGGCGGCATCATGACCCTCGACATCGGCAGTTGGATCGGCCTCGGCATAGCCTAGCCGCGTGGCCTCAGCGAGCGCGTCCGCGTAGGAGGCACCCGTGGACTCCATCGCGTCCAAAATAAAGTTGGTGGTGCCGTTGACAATGCCGGAAATGCGTTGAATCTGGTCGCCCGCGAGCGAACGACGAAGCATTCCCACGACCGGGATGGCGGCAGCCACTGCAGCCTCGAAGTAGAGGTCCACGCCAGCGTTATCGGCAGCTTCTGCCAGCTCGTCCGCATGAGCAGCCACCAGCGCCTTGTTCGCGGTAACCACAGACTTACCAGCATTCAGCGCAGCCAGCACGAGCTCGCGGGGGAAATCGATACCGCCGATGACCTCGACAACCAAGTCGATGTCGTCGCGCATGACTAGGGCCTTCGCATCGTCGGTGAGCAGATCCTTCGGCACACCAGGACGCAGCTTATTTTTATTCTGCACGGCGACGCCCCGGATTTCTGCGGGACCGCCAATGCGGTGGGCAAAGGCATCAGCGTTTTCCCCCAGCAGGCGGAAGACCTCGGCACCAACGGTGCCGAAACCAAGCAGCGCGATGCCTACAGCTTCGCCTTCGCCTTTACCAGTGCGGCTCTTGGTCTGTGAAGTCATATCGTCCCTTAATCTTTGGTAGTTAAATTGCTACCCACACTATACGGAACGAGCTGTCTAGTTTTTGCGCTTCCAGAAGATTCTTTTGCTCAACAGTTAAAAGCGGTGAATTTAATCAATTTCAAGGGCCATTAGGTCCTCGACTGTCTCGCGACGCAGCATCAGACTAGCCTCACCATCGCGCACGGAGACCACGGCCGGGCGCAGCGCGCCGTTGTAGCGCGAGGCCATCATGTACTGATAGGCGCCGGTGGTGGCGAAGGTCAGCAGATCCCCTGTCTTAATGTCGCCCGGCAGCTTGCGTTCACTAACCAAGATGTCACCGGACTCGCAGTGGAAGCCCACCACGCGGGAATCCACTGGCTCACCTTGAGTCAACCGGTTAACCACACGCACGTCATATTCCGACTCATAGAGCGCGGGGCGGATATTATCCGACATTCCGCCATCGACTGAGAGATAACGGCGCATCGGCAGCTCGGCCTTGCCGGTCTCTACGTCTTTGACGGTGCCCACCGAGTACACGGTTACCGCAGAGGCGCCGACCAGCGAGCGGCCCGGCTCGACCAGAACGAAAGGCGCATCGATGCCCAGTTCGCGAGCGGTGCGCTCCACTGCGGCAAGCAGATCTTGGGCCAGCTTGGCGACGTCGAGAGCTTCCTCGTACTCCATGTATGGAATGCCGAAACCGCCGCCCAGGTCGAGCTCCTTGAGCGCTACCCCCAGCTCGGTATGAATGCGCTTATAGAGCGAAAGCACGCGTTCGGCGGCCAATTTAAAGCCATCAGCATTGAAAACAGACGAACCCACGTGACAGTGCAGCCCCACCAGCTCCAAGTTTTCAGCTTCCAGAGCTGCCTTAGAGGCACCAAATGCCGCACCCGTGGCCAGGGAGATGCCGAACTTTTGATCCTCATGCGAGGTTGCGATGAATTCGTGGGTGTGGGCGTCGACGCCGGGCTTGACGCGAATCATGACTGGCTGAACACGGCCGGCCGCACGCGCGATTTCATCAAGCTGCGCCAGTTCACCTTCGTTGTCGAGCACGACGTGCGCTACACCATTGTCCACACACAGCTGTAGGTACTCGCGCTCCTTGTTGTTGCCGTGCGCGGTCATGCGCTCCGGCGGGAAACCAGCTGCCAGGGCTACCTTGGCCTCATTGAGGGAAGCCACGTCAAGACATAGGCCTTCCTCGGCCACCCACTTCACGACGCGCTTGGTCAAAAATGCCTTCGATGCGTAGTGCACGTGCTCAGGCCCGCCGAAAGCACGTGCCATGTCGCGGCAACGAGAGCGGAAATCGTCCTCATCGAAGACATAGAGCGGCGTGCCGTATTCCTGCGCGAGCTCTGTAAGTGGCAGGCCGGCGATGGTGACCACGCCATCGTCCTGGCGCTTAGCGTTGCGTGGCCAGACGTGGGCTGGAAGCTGGTTGAAATCCATCTACATCTTCTCCGGGGCGCTGACGCCCACCATGGTCAGAGCGTTGGAGAGGACCTGACGTGCGGCGTCGGCAAGCGCGAGGCGTGCGATATGGATTGGCTGCGTTGTCTCGTCCGCCTTCGGCAGCACCTGGCACTGGTCGTAGAAGCGGTGGAACACAGCCGCCAACTCCTCGGCAAAGCGGGCGATGCGGTGCGGCTCGCGCAAGGTCGCTGCGGTGGAGACAACCTCAGGGAACTCGCCCAGAGTGCGAATGAGATCGCCTTCCTTCTCGTGTGTGAGAAGCGCAAGATCTGCATCTGCCATAGCCGCGGCGTCAAGGCCCAGCTCTTGCGCCTTGCGCAGGATGGAGCAGATGCGCGCGTGGCCGTACTGAACGTAGTAAACAGGGTTATCGGAGGACTGGGAAGCCCACAGGCCCAGGTCGATGTCGATGGACTGATCCACGGAAGAACGCACCAGGGAGTAGCGTGCGCCATCGACGCCGATGGCCTCGACGAGATCGTCGAGGGTGATGACGGTGCCGGCACGCTTGGACATCTTTACTGCCTGACCGTCACGCAGGAGGTTGACCATCTGGCCGATGAGTACCTCGACTTGCTCTGGGTTATAGCCCATGGCGGCGGCGGCCGCGCGCAGGCGGGCGATGTAACCGTGGTGATCCGCGCCCAGCATGTATATGGCCAGATCGTGGCCGCGGTCGAACTTGTCAGCTACATAAGCAATATCACCAGCGATGTAGGCAGCATCGCCATCGGACTTGATAACCACGCGGTCCTTGTCATCGCCGTAGTCGGTGGACTTCAGCCACCATGCACCATCTTCGAAGTAGAGCTTTTCGTTGTCCTTCAGGTGAGCGACGGCCTTTTCGACTGCGCCGGACTCGAAAAGCGAGTTCTCGTGGAAGTAGACGTCGAAGTCAACGCCAAACTCGTGGAGAGAATCCTTGATGTGCGCGAACATCATCTCCACGCCGGAGGCGCGGAACTTCTCGCGGACCTCGTCCTCAGAGCCTTCCAGTGCGTTCGGGACCTGCTCGACAACCTTGGCCGCAATCTCCTGGATGTAGTCTCCGCCGTAGCCATCTTCCGGGGTCGGCTCGCCCTTGGCCGCAGCAACGAGGGAGTTGGAGAAACGGTCGATCTGGCGACCGTGATCGTTGAAGTAGTACTCGCGAGTAACCTCAGCTCCCGACGCCTCGAGCACACGACCCAGGGAGTCACCTACTGCTGCCCAGCGGGTGCCGCCCAGGTGGATTGGGCCGGTGGGGTTCGCAGAAACGAACTCCAGGTTGATCTTCTGATCTTTATAAGCATCATTGTGGCCATAAGAAGTGCCAGCCTCGCGAACCTGGCTGACGATTGCGCCCTGCGCGGCAGCAGCCAGACGGATGTTCAAAAATCCAGGGCCGGCAATCTCCGCGACGTCGATAGCGGCGTTTTCTGCCAGCGCCTCAGCGAGCCAGGTGGCCAGATCACGCGGATTCACGCCAGCCTTCTTGGCTACCTGCAGGGCCAAGTTGGTGGCGTAGTCACCGTGCTCGGGATTACGCGGACGCTCCACGGTCACGGTCTCAGGAAGGACGGCGGTGTCGAGCTCGTGTTCGCTCAATACAGCGACTGCGGTCTCTTTAATAAGCACAGAAAGATCTACGGGATTCATAGCGTCAAAGTCTATCGTCCCGCGCTGACATGAGCAGCATCAGGCACGCATTGGGGCCTTTTATAACAGCAAGCAACTTGTGTGACATTTGCCCCTTATTGCGAAACTGTCGCGAGAAGGCTCGCTCAAGTTTTAGGCTTTAGGAAGACTAAGTATTAAATAAAACACTCGTTTTCCTTCTAGAGACTTGGGTAACTATGAACACTTTCCAAATATCGACGGATGCGATCGGCGGTAGCCTTGGCCTTTCCGCTGCCGTAGCGACGCTACCGCTTATCGCCTTCTTCATCATGTTGCTGGGTTTTAAGGCCCGCGCACACACCTCGGGCGCAGTTGCCCTCACCGTCGCACTCCTCATCGCCACCTTCGGCTTCGATATGCCAGCAGGCATGGCCTTTTCCTCTGCGGTGCGCGGCGGCCTGTTTGGCCTGCTTCCCATCGTCTGGGTCATCATCACCGCCATCTGGTTCTACGAGATCACCGTAGCTTCCGGCCGCTTTGAGGATCTGCGCAAAACCTTCGACTTGCTTGGCGAAGGCGATATCCGCATCCAGGCCATCCTCATCGCGTTCTGCTTCGGCGGCCTCCTCGAAGCCCTGGCAGGCTTCGGCGCTCCGGTAGCGATTACCGCAACGATGATTCTGGCATTGGGTGTCAAACCACTGAAGGCTGCCACCACCGTCCTTATTGCCAATACCGCGCCCGTTGCCTTCGGCGCCGTGGGTATCCCCGTTACCACCGCAGGTGAAGTTGGCGGCCGCACCGCGGAGCAGACCGCCGATATTGCGGGCTTGATTTCCTTGCAGGTCCTACTAATCGCAGCCGCAGTGCCATTTTTCATCCTCTTTATCCTGGACGGCATGCGCGGCGTCAGGGAGGCAGCCCCGGCCGCCGCAGTCATCGGCGGCTCCTTCGCCATCGCCCAGTGGGCCGCGGCCAACTTCTTTGCCTACCAGCTGACTAACGTCGTGGCCTGCATCGTTTCCCTGGGCTGCGCATTCGTGTTCCTGCGCATGTGGAAGCCAAAGGGCGTTGCCGAACTGCGTCAGCGCATGGAGATCCCAGCGCAGGAGGAAGTCACCGATCTTTCCGGCGTCCGCATCTGGATGGCGCTGCTTCCCTACGCCGTGGTTACCGCAGTCTTTGCGCTTGCCACCGCCGTGCCCAAGCTCTTTGGTTTCTGGAAGATTAAGTTCGCCTGGCCGGGCCTGGATAGCACAGTCCTTGACTCTGCCGGCAAGGCCATGGACACCTCGTTTAGCTTCAACGTCTTTGGTAATCCCGGCACCTTGCTGCTGATTTCTGGGCTAATCGTGGCAATCATCTTCTGGATTTTCAACGATGGCGGCCACTACCATTTGGCAAAGTCCGCGCCGCTTGCCAAGTTTGGCGAGGTTTGCGCCCGCATGAAGTTCTCGGCGCTTACGATTATCTTGGTCCTAGCCTTGGCTTACACCATGAATTACTCCGGCCAGACCATCTCTATTGGTGAGTTCGTGGCGTCGGCAGGCGGCATCTTCGCTCTCTTCGCACCCGCCCTGGGCTGGATTGGCACGGCCGTCACCGGCTCGGACACCTCGTCCAACGCTCTCTTTGCTAACCTCCAAGTCACCGCCGCCGAGCGCATCTCCGTCAATCCAGACCTCATGCTTGCTGCTAACACCGCCGGCGGCGTGGTGGGCAAGATGATTTCCCCGCAGTCTCTGGCCATCGCCGCAACGGCCGTCAAAATGGAAGGCGAGGAATCCCGCATCCTGAAGGCCGTGGTGGGCTACTCTCTGGCCTTCCTAGCCACGGTCTGCATCATCGTGTTCCTTATGACCAACGTGCTGGGCTTCCTGGTTCCATAGCCGCAATTTTCAAAGCCACAAAGTCGCCGCACCTACCCGGTTATTAGGTGTGGCGACTTTTGTATACCCCCAAAAGGTTTGAACTTGCCAGTGACGCATGACTCACTTGATGCCGCAGATCGGACTTTGACAAAAGCCGTGCGTCCATCTGCGCACGTGAGCAATTTCGCAACACTAGTGTTGTGTAATAACCCCAGTTAAACAGGTCTTTTTCGACAGAATATCTGCGGAGTTATCGGTAGTATTTATCCCACAACGAAAAACATTTGCCTGAGCCTCATGCATCCAGCTCATCGGAGGAAACTTGGGCAGTAAAAGGAGCGCAAAGTATGCGAATTGCACTATTTTCCACGTGCATTGGTGACGCCCTCTTCCCGGACGCACACAAAGCAACCGCACTAATCCTCTCCCGCTTGGGCCACGAAGTGGTCTTCCCGGAAGAGCAGACCTGCTGCGGACAAATGCATATCAATACCGGTTATCAGAAGGAAACCCTAGGGATGATCCGCAGCTATGCGGACGCCTTCGCGGATCCTTCCATTGACTACGTAGTCTCCGCTTCTGGCTCCTGCGTCGGCGCAGTCCGCGAACAGCACGTCAAGATTGCTGACCGCTTCGGTACCTCCGCTGACGTCGACGGAGCCAAGATTGCTTCCCAGAAGACCTTGGACCTCCCGGAGTTCTTGGTCGACATCGAGCAGCGCACCGACTTAGGTGCCTTCTTCCCACATAAGGTCACCTACCACGCTTCCTGCCATGGCCTGCGCTTTTTGAAGTTGGGTGACCGCCCGTACCAGCTGCTGAGCAAGGTCGAAGGCATCGACCTCGTGCCGCTAGAAAACGTGGAAGAGTGCTGCGGCTTCGGCGGTACCTTCTCTATTAAGAATCCTGAGGTCTCCCAGGCCATGGTCTCGGACAAGACCCGCCACGTAAAGGACACCGAGGCTGAGTACTTGACCGGCGGTGACTCTTCCTGCCTGATGAACATCGGCGGCGCCCTCTCCCGCCAGCGCAGTGGCGTGCGCGTTATCCACATGGCCGAAATCCTGGCTTCCACCAAGGAGCGCCCATGGACCCCTGATACGGCCGCATATTCCAAGGAGAAAATGCTCTAATGACTTCCTTCCTCGATACCACCCCACCGCGGGCGCCCGAAGGCTACGGCAACCTGCGCGGCAGCAAGGCATTCGTGCCGCTGGCACACGTCGGCCTGAACAACGCTACGCAGCGCCACAACCTGTACCACGCCACCACCACTATTCGTAATAAGCGCGCCAACGCCGTCGAAGAGCTACCGGATTGGCAGCAACTGCGTGACGCTGGCTCCGCCCTCAAAGAGGACGTGGCAGCCCGGATGCCTGAGCTCCTCCTCCAGTTTGAGGAAGAGGTAACCAAGCGCGGCGGCATTGTTCACTGGGCCCGCGACGCCAAGGAAGCCAACGAGATCATCGAGGGGCTTATCCGCGAGACCGGTGAGACCGACGTCGTCAAGGTCAAGTCCATGGCAACCCAGGAAATCGGCCTGAACGAGCACCTCGAGTCTGTAGGGATCAATGCCCGCGAAACCGACCTGGCTGAGCTCATCGTTCAGCTGGGCGAGGATAAGCCCTCCCACATCCTGGTTCCAGCCATCCACCGCAACCGTGCCGAAATCCGTGACATCTTCGTCAACAAAATGCCGCACACGGATGAATCCCTAAAGGCTGAGCCAGCCGAACTCGCGGAGGCTTCTCGTATCTTCCTGCGCGAGCAGTTCATGAAGGCCAAGGTCGCCATCTCCGGCGCTAACTTTGGTGTCGCAGAAACCGGCACCATCAATATCGTGGAGTCTGAGGGCAACGGCCGCATGTGCCTTACCCTGCCGGAGACCCTGATTACCGTGATGGGCATCGAAAAGCTCGTGCCAACATTCCAAGACCTTGAGGTCTTCCTGCAGCTTTTGCCGCGTTCTTCCACGGCAGAGCGTATGAACCCGTATACCTCGATGTGGGCGGGCATAACTGAAAACGATGGCCCGAAGAACTTCCACCTCGTCCTGCTGGATAACGGCCGTACCGCGGCACTATCCAGTCCAATCGGCCACCAGGCGCTCAAGTGCATCCGCTGCTCCGCTTGCCTGAACGTATGCCCAGTCTACGAACGCGCCGGCGGCCACGCCTACGGCTCGGTCTACCCAGGCCCCATCGGCATCTCCATTACCCCGCAGCTAACCGGTATCAAGGACCACCACGATCCTTCCGCCAGCCTGCCTTATGCATGCTCCCTGTGTGGACGCTGCGACGAGGTTTGCCCGGTGAAGATTCCGCTTTCTGAGGTCATCCTGGAGAACCGCCACCAAAAGGTCACCCACGCTACCCCGCCGGTGGAATCCAAGCTGTTTAGCGCGGTTCAGCTCGTGTGGGGCCACCCAAAGGTCTGGAACCAGATCACCCACATGGTTGCCCTCGGCCGCGTATTGGGCGGCTTCAACGGCGTCATCGATAACTTGCCTTTGTTCCTCTCCGGCTGGTCCGACGCCCGCGATACTGCAGTCCCCCCGAAGAAGTCTTTCCGTCAGTGGTTTGACTCCGATGAAGCTAAAGAATTGCTCGCCCAAGCCAAGAAGGAGGGCATCAAGTGAGTACCCCCAAAGAAGAGATCCTGAAGCGCATTCGCACCGCGCAGAAGCAGGCAGGCCTGTCTGAACACGTCGACATCCCGCGCGAGTACGAAACGCAGGGCACGCTAAACGCGGATGAGCTGCGTGACATGCTGGTTGACCGCCTTGAGGATTACAAGGCGGAGGTCCACGTCACGGATGAGGCGTCCCTGGCCAAGACCATCTCGCAGGTCTTCACGGACAAGGATTGTTCTACGGTGACCTATGCACAGGGCATGGACACCGCGCTTATCGACGCCATCACCTCCGACGTCACATTAACCGCCGACGATCCCACGTCTGACCCGCGCGAGCTGGATACTGTCGACGCCGTGCTCACCGAGTCCCACGTAACTTCCGCACAGACCGGCACCATCGTGTTGGAGGCGGGCCCGCTGTGCGGCCGCCGCGCTCTCACGCTGGTCCCAGACCGCCATGTATGCATCGTACGCAAGGAGCAGGTGGTCTACGGCGTGCCGGAGATGGTCTCGCGCATCAATCCGGACTTCCCAGCAACCTGGATTTCCGGCCCGTCTGCTACTTCCGATATTGAGCTCTCCCGCGTCGAGGGCGTGCACGGTCCACGCGATCTCATAGTCATCATCGTGAAGTAAGGCTCGTATGCGGAACTCACCCCGCATTAGCTTCTAACTACTGGCATGCGCTAGAATCACACCGTTGATATCTGGCGCATGCCACCTATCATTTGCCTCCGTAGCTCAGCGGATTAGAGCATCGGTTTCCGGTACCGAAGGTCGCAGGTTCGATCCCTGTCGGGGGCACAATTTCTCCCTTCGCTTGCTCGGCGTTCAACCCGGCAGGCGAGGGTTTCAGCTTCGTATCCACATTTTCCATTTCTTGCAGCTTCCAGAAATCTCTAGCGCATCGCCGTCGCTCGATATTAGGAATTCCCCCCTACCACTCGAAGTCAAAGAATCATTCCTAAGAATGATCCCGCGGGCTGTAAGGTCAGGGCCATGGAATCAACATCTCGCCCCACGCGGGCCTACCTCTCGTTTCTCGCGGTCGCGTTAGCGTTCTTCGTGGTGCCGGGGATTGTGGGCGCGGCTCTTAGTGGGAATACAGCGACTGTGACCATGCTGGTGCTACTGCCAGTGATGGCGTTGGCATTGGGCATGCTGGATGGCCGGCTCTTCCGCTATACGCTGTCCTTTCCGCTCATTGCGGCCTTTATGTTTTGGCTTTCTACCAAGGTCTACTACAACACCGGTACGTGGATTTACGCAGTTGAGGTCGTCCTGCTTGCGTGGTTGGGCAGCTGGTTAACCGGAAGGAAGGCCTAGGTCATGGAAACGTGGATTCTGAACCATCCTGAGGCGGGAAGGCTCGAGGTCATGGTCGGCCCCGATGTGGAGTTTGCTGCAGCTTATGAAAACTGGCCGCAAGAACCGAGCGAGCAAGAATACACCGCCCTAGACGCCAACATGCCGCTTAAAGATAGAATCCGGGCATTCATTGATAATCCACCTATTCGCGTGCAAGTTTGCCGCGATGGCGAAGTCCTTGGAAGGTACACCTCGTTGTCTTCGGCGCGAGTGGCACTAAAACAAATCGATACCGACGAGCTACGCAGCTTAGAGCTTGTCAACCGCACGAAGCCGCACCTCAAGCTGCACGCGAATGCTCTCGACGAGTTGCTCGAGGTGACATATCACAACGGCTCAGAGGTGGTCGAATTCGAGCCACCAGCTGGCAGCCGGGGTGCGCGGCGTCGCGAAGCAATGGAGCAAAGCCCCGTTAAACGCGTGGCCTATCCCCTCCTCGCGGGCCTTGGTAAAGGCGGTTGGGCGTTGGCCGTTATCGTGCTCGGCCCAATCCTGCGCAAGCTGTTGGACTTGCTGCCTATCCCCGACATCAACTGGCCGGATCTGCCAGATCTCCCCGAGCTTCCCCAAATCCATCTGCCAACCATCAGTATCGATTGGCCAGGCATCAACTGGCCGAACATCGATTTCCCTGACCTCCCGGCGCTGCCCGAGTGGATGGTTTTCTTGCTCGACAACTCGAAAGTGTGGGTGCCCATCGTCATCGGTATCGTCATCGGCGTGATATCCATCCGCAACCACAAAAAGTCCGAACAGCATAAGAGGCAATGGCAGGACGGCGGCGAAGATACGAGAAAAGAAAATCCTCAGCATTAATACGCGGGCGCGCATAAGCTGGTGTTAAAGACCCATAATCCCTACAAGGAGGTACCTGACATGTCAGATCTGCGCACCGACCATGGCCCGACCCCTTATGTTCTCAACATCGAAGAGACCACCCTGGCTAACGATGCTTTCCGTGACACCCTGTGGACCGGCCAATACCTGCAGATGACCGTCATGTCTATTCCTGCCGGCGGCGAAATCGGCGCGGAGGTCCACGATGACCATGACCAGTTCCTGCGCCTCGAGTCCGGCCAGGGCCGCATCATGATTGGTGAAGACAAGGACAACCTAGACATCGACCAGGTAGTCGAAGACGACTTTGCCATCTTCGTACCAGCTGGCAAGTGGCACAACTTCGTCAACGAGGGCTCCGAGCCGGCAAAGCTCTACTCCATCTACACCGCACCGGATCACGTTAAGGGCACCATTCACGAGACCAAGGAAGACGCGGACAACGATCCGAACGAGCAGCACTAATTGCGGCAGGCTTTTAAAACGACAAAATGGCGGTCCAGAAGATGGGCCGCCATTTTAATATTTAGCTATTGAGCTTTGAGTTCTCCAAGTACTACTTGATGAACGGGTTTACGATCTCCTGGGTGATGTCCAGGGAGCCGTGCTCGATGTAGAACATGCCGAGGAACATAGCGGTAACGAGAACGAAAACCAGGAGCATGTTCGGGATCCACTGGACGAACACAGATACCCAGCCGTCAGCCTTGTCACGTGCAGCTGCTTCGCGCTGTTCCTGTGCCTCGTATTCGTTCATAATCCGTTGTTTCCTTTCACTGCGCCTTGTACTCCCTAGGCACACCTCGCCTAGCAAGAGTAATCACTGGCACTAACTTTAGCAGTAGATCGTTATGAATTTGTAGTTATCCACCGTTTGATTGACACCATTGCGGCCTGTTTTAAATACCAGGGTCCTCGTTGTTTTCGAGGGCGTCGACAAAAGCGTCTCTATCGGCGAACATGCGGTTGATATCGGCTTCTTCACCAACAATCCAGTGGCCGCTTTCCTCGTCAAAGGTAATTGCAGCGTCTGGAAACTTCTCCAAAGCGGCGTCCATGGCAGCCGCCTGTTCTTCCGTAGCAATTCCCTCAAGGTGAGCTTCTGGGTCGCCCAGGTCATCGAGAACAGTGATGTTGTAGTGCGGGTACTGGCGCTTAGGGTGCTCGAAGAGCTCTTGTCCCATCATGGTGGTGTCTCCTTTTGGGCTACATATGAGTTAGGCTGTGGCGCTAAGCCACATGATAGGTCAGCTTTGGTCGTGTTTTGGCCGGCAACCTTGCAAGCCTAAACCTGAGGCTCTGCTTGACCGTGCAGAAGTTCCTCGGGTACGAATCCCTCGTAGCCAGGGACGTTCTTTACTGCTAGCACCCCTTTGAAGAAGTTAACCAACGAGGGAACATCTTCCTCGCTTAGGTGATCAAAGACAAGACGGCGCACGGACTCGACGTGCTCAGGCACGGCGCGCTCGAGGCGGGTAAAACCGTCATCCGTTATCTTTACCACCACGCCGCGGGCATCGCCGACGCTCTTGCACTTGGTGACGAGCCCGCGCTTTTCCATGCGCGTTACTTGGTGGGATGTGCGGGAACGGTCCCAATCCAGCTCGGCACACAGCTCGCGCAGGCGCATCTGATGGTCTTTTTGCTCGGACAACGTCACTAGGACGGCGAACTCAGAAGCAGAGACTTCCCCACCGGACATGAGAGTTTCTTCCATGCCGCGATTGATCTTGCGGATGGATCCAAGAAGCAGGCGCCAAAGCTCCTGTTCCTCCTCGTTAAGCCAGCGGGTTCCCGTAGTCATGCAAATAACAGTACACACTGGCTTTACTGAGAAAAACTAAACCTTCAGCGCGTCCATGGCAAGCTCCGTGCGCTCCGGTACACGCGCGTATCGCTGCGGCATACATGTAAGCACGAGCACCTGCGAATGCTTGCCTACCTGGGCGAAGAGCGTCGACATCAGGTTCAGGCGTGTCGAGTCGGTAGAGCCCAGCGCATCGTCCACGATGACGGGCACACCGGACTCTTGAACGAGCCCGGCGATAGCAAACCGTGTAAGGATGGCCAGCTGTTCCTTCGCGCCGCCGGAAAGCGAACCCATATCAATGGTTTGGCCGTTGCGGCTACGCGCGGTGACAACGAGCTCCTCGGAGAGCTCGAAGTCGACGTCACCGCCGAAGACGGTGCGCGCGAGAGCATTAAGCTTTGTCACGAAAGGCGCGGCGTAGCGCTGGCGCGCAGCATCGCGATGCTTAAGCAACAGCTCCCGCAGATAGCGGGCAGCATTTGCACGCTTTTCGACGGCCGCGAGTACCTCCCGTGAGATTTCTAGCTCGGCGCTGGCTGCAGCCAGGCGTTCGGCCACACCAGAGTGCATCTCGATTCGGCCGACATATTCGCGCATGTCGCCGTCGGCACTCAAAATTGCGTTGTTCAGGCTACGTACCTGTTCCTCCGCGCCCTTGTGCAGAGCAAAGACCGTATCGACGTCGATGGCGCTTAGTTCTCGCAGGCGTTCGCGCTGCTGCTCCAGCTGCACCTTCGCCGCATGGAGAGCCTCTTCAACGTCTGCATCCGTTGCTGCATCGCGGGCGTTACGCAAAGCTTCCTCAGCTGCAGCATACTGGTTGGCAGCGGATTCATGCCGCGCCGTCGCCGCAGCCAGCTGCGTGGCTGCCTGACTATCTCGGTACGGGGCCAGCTCCTTTTCCGCCATGGTGACTTCGCTGCGCGCGGCCTCCTCAGCAGCCTCGGCACTGGACAAGTCGAGTGCTTCCTCAGATACGTCCGTGCCCTCGTGCTCGCGAGGCTCTTCAAAGTCCGCTGACTGTGCGGCATATTTTGCTTCGAGCTCGCCAAGGTCGTCGGTGCCCAAGGCCGCCTTGAATTCGCGCTGAGCTTGTACGACGGCGCGCTGCTTTTCCAAGAATTCCTCGCGCAGCTTCTGTGCTGCAGCGAGGTCTTCGCAGCCAGCGTCTTCAAGCAGTTGCGCAAGGCGCGTGCGCGCCTGTGCCACGGTGTCGGCCGAGGTATCACCGGCTGCTGCTTGAAAAGTTGCCTGAATCTTGCCGAATGCAAACTTCATGCCATCGCGTAGCTGGATGGTTTGTGTGTTGTCGTCGGTTTGTTGGACTTCGCCGTCGACCTCGAACTCGCCTTCACCGCTGATGACCAGCTTGGCAGCGGCTGCGGCAAAAACGCGTTCTTGGACCTGGACTTCGTTAGCGGCTTGCTCGATGTCTTTGAGGTTTGCAACCTCTGGTGCTTGAGCTACCTCGGCGCGGCGGTCAGCTAGTTCTTTGTCGAGCTTGCCTAGGTGTTCAAGGCGCTCGCCAAGGGCCTCCCGCTCCTTCTTCTTGTGCGCCTTTCGCGCGTATTGGAGGTTGGCGCGTGCCTTCTCATAGGTTTGATTTGCGCGCTCGAGCTTTTCCTCGAGCGCGCTGCGGGCTTCTTTCTCATCTTCGACGCTCGCGCTAAGTTCTTCGACCTTGGTGGCTAAAGCCGTGAGATTCGCAGCGGCCCTGGAAACCTCCTCCACCGCGCTGCGGCGGCGTTCAAGTGCTTCTTTCTTGGCCTCCAAATCTGCCGCAGCGCGGTCAACCACTTCGCGCTGGGCTTCGATCTTTTCGAGGGCGGCGCGGGCCTCAACAACGTCCTTTTCGCGCTCGGCTAGCTCTGCCTGCGCTGCCGGCAATGCTTCCTCGGCGTCGCGCTTGGCAAGTTGTGCAGCCTCATGTTTGACCACGACATCGTCAAGCTGGCGCAATGCTTCCGTGGCCTCATTGTGCGCAAGTTCTGCCGCGTTGTAGCGCTCTTGGGCATCCTTTAGTTCTTTAGCCGGCTGCCCGGTGCGCGCGGTGAAGTATTTTTCGTATTCCTTCTGCACGCGATTGACCAGCTCAGAGTCTTCCGCGGCCGCGGTATCCATACCGCTAGCTTCTTCCAAGGCATTCGTCACCGAAGGAATACCCACGGCAGCCACGCCGGAGCCTAGGTCATCCTGGCGGAGGAACAGAGCGTCAAGGAGCTGGCGGTCAAGATGCTCGTTCAAGATGCGATCCAGCTCGTCATCGGCCTCGCCGCCAGTAAATTGCGCCGCACGCGGTGCTAGAACGCGCAGTTCAGACATCTTTTTCTTGAGCCAGCGCTTGTGGATGCGGAAGTGATACGGCCCCACGGTGACCTCAAGCTCTACCTCAGGGCCCGCATCTCGGTCCACCGGTTTGAGCGCCTTAATCTTCTTAGCGGCACCCGTGTGCTTTTCCGTCAGCACGGTATCGATGGCTTCCACGATGGTGGACTTGCCGGCCTCGTTCTCACCGTGGATGACCACGACGCCGGTCTCCGGCAGCTGTTCGATACGCAGATGCTCGACGCCGCGGACGTTCCAGATTTCCAAGCTGTGTAGACGCATCATGGCTTTAAGCCTCCTTCACGCTGAGACGGAACAACAGGTTGGCTGCGTCGCGGGCTACAGGGTCCTCCAGGTTTTCCACCAACTCCGCCAAGGCATCAGCGGCGAAGCCGGAAAGCTCAAGACTGGCAAGTTCCTCCTCATCGGGAGCAAGGTGCAAGTCCATGGTTCGCTCACGCGGGCGCAGCGAGGCGAAGACCGGCTCGAGCTCGGCCAAGCCTTGCTCCAAACGCGCTTGGGCGCCCAACCCCACCGTGCCGCGCAAGCCATACTTCACTGCGGTACGGGACTTGTTCGGCATGTCATCGAGAACAGTGAGGAAGCGCTCGACATCCTCGTCGGAGTTGACGTCTGCCGCCACCGCGCGAAAAGCCCAGCGGCCGATGTGGTGCGGGGTGACCTCAACCTGCCCATTGTCGATTACCACGACCAGTGCATTGCCGGAATCGCGCTCGCGGTCATCAAAAGCGGTGGTCTCCGGGCTGCCGGAGAACCAGACGCGCCCCGACTGCCCCAAGGCCTGCGTGGAGTGGGTATCTCCCAGAGCTAGGTAATCGATGACGCCCTCAGAAATCTGGTTTTCAACAAACCTTAAGTCAATAACGTCAGCCTCAGACTCGCGTGCTTCCACCTGCCCGTGGCCCACGGCGATGCGCACTCCGTCGTAAGGCTCGAGCGGGGCGAGCGCTGCCTGCACGAGGTCATAGTTTGCGCGCTTGGAGAGATACGGGGCGCCGACGATCTCCACTCCTTCGCGCACCTCAATCGGGGTGGAATCCGCGATGACGTGGACGTTGTCCGCAAAAGGCTTGCGCAGGATGGAATCCGCCACCAGCGGATCGTGGTTGCCGGGCAACAGATAAACAGGCACCGGCAGATTGCGAAAGGCCTCCTTGGCACGCCCCAAGGTGGCCTTGCTGAGCGAATTATGCTCAAATACGTCACCTGCCACCACGATGAATTCCGCGCCGGTTTCCGCGGCTAATTCGCCGAGCCTGACAACGGCCGCCTCACGGTCATCGTTGAAGCGCACCTGGGCCTCGCCCTCGAGGAACCAGCGGGTCATGCCCAACTGAAAGTCCGAGGTATGGATGAAGGTCACCATGGATGAAACTCTCCCCTTTTAAAGTCTCCGGCAGCAGGCGCTAAGCCCTTATGCCTATTGGTGAGTCAGATGATAGTAAAGGTCCTCGACATCAGAGACCGCGCGAAGCAAATCTATGTTCGTATGGCTGACGGCGCGCATGGCCTTACGCAGCAGATCTGGGTCAGAGTCATCAACTGCCGGTGCCACTTTCGGGCGCGGCATATCGGGCAACTGCCGGCCTTCCCAAAACAGCTCGTTGCGCTCTTCGGGGCTGAGGCTGCTACCGGAAAAACTGTCCTGGGAGACATTTTTCGCCTGCTCCATCACAGCCTGCTCGAGGCGCGCAAAGTCCAAGCCACGCAGGGCAAAGATTACCGAGGGATCGGCATCCATGCGCGCCGCCAGCCGGTCGGCCACGGCAACCACGTGCTTGCACACGTACTCGGGGTCCGGGCAGGTGCATGAAAACCGCATATCGGCTGGGTCTTGCGCAATGAGAATGTCGAGCGCTTCCTCACTGAGCAGGCCGTCGCGTGCGTTCGCGATCGAGTTCGGCGTGCGGGCAAACATTTGGCTCAGCTCCGCCACGTCATCGTTGGTGCGATACGGCACCTGCAACAACACGGTGAAAGGCTCGTTCTGGGAACCGGCAACCTTGCCGTGTACTGCGCCGTTGCGCACGTCCAGGCCCACCACATGACCGCCGTTGGCGTACTGGCGTCCACGGGTAATGCGCCCGGAATCGGCCTCCTTGTTCACGAAGGAGACGATGCGCGTTGCCGCAGGAGCCATACTGCGCACGCGAGAGACGCGGCCGGCCTCCTCCGGCGTGCTCACGCGTTTGCGCGCGCCGAAGTTGGCATAGATGACGTTGTCGTGTTCCTCAGACTTAGTATGCTGCGCCATTAGTCAGCCTCCCTGTAGCTCATCAGCTGTGCCAATTGCTCCGGATCCAGCTCGGTTAGCCAGCCTTCGCCCTCGCCTACCACGGCGCCGACCAGGTGCGTCTTGCCGTCCAAAATGTCCTGGATGGATTCCTCGAGCGTGCCCGCAGTAATCATCTTGTAGACCTGCACGTTGCGTTGCTGACCAATGCGGAAGGCACGGTCGGTCGCCTGGTTTTCCACGGCGGGATTCCACCAGCGATCCATGTGCACAACAATCGACGCCGCGGTCAGGTTCAGGCCCGTGCCGCCTGCCTTGAGCGAGAGGATCATCGCCGGCGGCCCGTCCGGCGCCTGGAATTCCTCCACCATTCGGTCACGACGGTTCTTTGTCACCCCACCGTGCAGGAACGGGATGTCCCTGCCCAGCTGCTGGGTGAGATAAGGCTGCAAAAGGTCGCCGAAGGCCTTGTACTGGGTAAAGATGAGGATGCGTTCTTCGCTTTCTACAGCTTGGTCCACAATCCGCATCAGCTCTTCGACCTTGCCCGAGCGGTGCTTTCCCTTAATGGTGATGGCGGAGCCATCGCCCAGATAGTGTGCCGGATGGTTGCAGATCTGCTTGATGCGAGTCAGCGAGGCCAACACCAGGCCGCGGCGCGACATGCCCTCACGTACCTCCAAGGCCTTTTGCACGTCGTCAACAAGCGCCTTGTACAACGCCGCCTGCTCGGCCGTCATCGCCACGGTGATGATCTGCTCCGATTTCTCTGGCAGGTCATCGATGATGTTCGGATCCGTCTTGAGACGGCGCAGGATAAACGGCGCTGTCAGCTGGCGCAGGCGCTCGGCCATGGTCTCGTCGTTTTCACGCTCGATGGCCTTGGCAAAATGATTACGGAAGAAGGACGCGCTGCCCAGAACGCCGGGATTGCAGAAATCCAGGATGGAGCGCATCTCCGACAAACGGTTTTCCACCGGCGTGCCGGTCAACGCGATACGGTGGCGCGAAGGCAGCGAGCGCACCGCCTTCGAGGAACGCGTCGCGGCATTCTTAATCGCCTGTGCCTCATCGAGCACCACGCGGTCCCATTCCACCTTGCCCAAGGTAAGGAAGTCACGGCCGACTGTTCCGTAGGAGGTGATGACGAGGTCTGCCTTCTCCGCGGCTTTGATGAGTGCTTCATCCTTGAGGCGATCCGAGCCGTGCTGCACCAGGACTTTGAGGCTCGGCACGAACTTCGCGGCCTCGCGCGCCCAGTTGCCCACTACGGAAGTAGGCGCCACGACAATGGTTGGCTTGAGCTCCGGGTTTTCTTGGCGCTCGATGGCAAGCAGCGTAAGCAGCTGGAGGGTTTTGCCCAAGCCCATGTCGTCGGCGAGCACTGCTCCAATGTTGTTGCGGGACATCCAGTAGAGCCAATCCACGCCGCGGCGCTGATACTCGCGCAGCTCCGCCTGGACGGTATCGGGCAGCTCGATGCGCGCGGGCGCGGGAGAATCCATGCCGCCGAGCAGAGAGGTATGCCACGTCGAGCCGGTAAATTCCACTGGCTCCTCGGCCATGGATTGCAGGGCCAACTCGCGCAGCTCCGCCACGGAGACCTGGGAGGTTTCGCCCTCGTTGAATTCTTGCAAGCGCTTTTCGACGTCCGCGACAAGTTCCTGCCAGCCCGGCTGTTCTAGCTTCCGAGCGCGCTCGGCGGCGGCGCTAAGCCGCTCGAGTTCCTTCTTCTTACGCTTCTTGGCGGTTTCCGCCAGCTTGTCCATGTACTCGGAAATCTTGGACAACGCCTGGGTATCGGCGGTCACCCACTCGCCGCGGAGGCGAATCAGGCCGGACTTGGACGCCACCAGCTGGCGCATCTCTTCCTCGGTGAGCTCAATATCGCCTACGGAAAGATGCCAATCATATTCCACCAGCTTGTCCATGCCGAGGTGGGCCTTGGTGGATCCTTCGGCAGGGTCACGCACCTCGCGGGTTTCCAGTTTGGCTTTGGTTTCCATGTGCGCCCATGCCTTAGGCAGCAGCACGGTAAAGCCGGCTGCCTTGAGCTGGGCGACGTCCTTGGAAACGAACTCCACCAGCTGATCGGTGCCCAAGAATACATCCCAATCGCCGGCGTCATAGTCCGGAACGGCCGAAGACTCGCGCAGGCGCGGCGCCAGGCTAAGTGCCTTGCGCTGCGAGTCGCGCAGCTTGACCACGCTGCCTCTGTCCAGCTGCTCCTCGATGATGGGGCGCGGGGCGTCGGTGCCGGAACGGACCTGCACGCGGATGGGCCAGACGCTGGATTCTGGATCTTCATCGTGGCCGGGCTCTTCCACAATGAACACCAGCTGCAGGTCGACAGAGGTAATCGAGTCTTTCCACTCGTTTAGAGCACGCAGCAGCTGCGCGCGCCCCTTTTTCACCGGCGCGGTCGTGAGCATGGCCTGCGCGAAGTCGTGCCACGGTGCGGGACGGGGGGCGTCGGCAAGCGAGCGCAACTGTGTAAATGCGATCCAGTGGGTCAGCTCGTCTGCCATGTCATCAGAAAGCGCGCGGTTATTGATGGTCAAAATGCCCGGCGCGGCAGCCAGCATCTCGGCGAGCCATCCGCGCTCGCCCAAGCCCGAGGTCAGCTGCCACATGGGGAACCACTCGCCGCCCTGATAGGAAAGGCGGATGGTCACGCGCCCGGCGCGCACGAACTTGCTAAGTCCCCGGTAGGCGCGAATCAGCCACAGAAGATCTGGGGCGATGGTGGCTTTTTGTTCCGGTGTTGCCGCTTGGCTTAGTGAGTCTAAAAACTCCATCTTGGCCAGGGTGGCCACGGCTTCCTCGGGAGCAAACATGGCCATGGGGACCATGAGGGAGACGTCCTTGCCCTTTGGCGTGCGCAAAGAGACTCGGGCGCGGTTGCGGAAGGACTTCTTGGCAAGAATTGTCTCCACCACCTCGGGGAAAGTCCCCTCTGGCACTGCCGAAGGCATGATGATCTTGTGCCCTTCCACCTGCTCAATCCATAGGCTAAGCCCTGAGACTGGGAGCCAAAGGCCGTGGAGGAGGTAAGAAGCCATAGCTGCCAGTCTAGCAGCGCACCTTTTGGGGGCAGGGCGAGAGCTTTAAGGGCGAAAATTGCAAGAAAGCGCAATCGTTATAATCTCGTTACATTCTTACGTTTCCACTGATAGACCATGAGATTTACCTGTGTATGGAGTCACATATTTTTGGTAACGGGACAGAATCTCGTTGGGTTGTAATGCGCGTCACGTTAGCGTGGGAGGGTCCTACTCTCAAACAACGAGGAGAAATCCGTGCAAGATTCCACTTGGTACGTCGTGGCGATGATTCTCTATCTGCTCGCGATGGCCGCCATCGGTTTCTGGAGCTATAAACAAACAGACCAGTACGACGATTACGTCCTGGGCGGGCGTGGACTCCACCCCTTCGTCGCGGCACTGTCCGCCGGCGCCTCGGACATGTCCGGCTGGCTGCTCATGGGCCTGCCTGGCGCATTGTTCTTAACGGGCATGTCGGAGCTATGGATGGCCATCGGCCTGCTGGTTGGCGCATGGGCCAACTGGAAATGGGTCGCCCCACGCCTGCGCTCCTACTCTGAGATTGCCGGTAACTCGATTACCGTTCCGTCCTTCTTTGAGAACCGCCTGCATGACAAATCCCGCGTGCTGCGCATTCTCTCGGCCGCCATCATCATCTTCTTCTTTACCTTCTATGTCTCTTCCGGCATGGTCTCCGGCGGCCGCTATTTCGAGTCCACCTTCGGCGGCGATTACTTGGTCGGCATGCTGATCGTTGCGGCCGTTACCGTGTTCTACACCTTCGTCGGCGGCTTCCTCGCGGTCTCCTACACCGATACCGTGCAGGGCTTGCTCATGTTCGCCTCGCTCATCATCGTTCCGATCATGGCAATCATGACTTTGGATAATCCTGGCGATATCTTCAGCTTCGCGGCGGAGAATCCTTATGCTTCCGGCGGAGTCATTGAAAACCCTGAGTACTTCTCGCTCTTCTCCGGTGTTTCCGCAGCAGTTATCATCGGCAACATAGCCTGGGGCTTGGGGTATTTTGGTCAGCCGCACATCATCGTGCGCTTCATGGCGCTGCGCAAGCCTGCCGACGCCCGCGCGGGCCGCTTCTACGGCATCAGCTGGATGTTCCTTTCCCTGATTGGCGCCATCTTCGTGGCCCTGGCCGGCACGGTATTTTTCACCAACACTGATCACGCCATTACCGATCAGGAAAACTACGAAACCATCTTCCTTGACATGGCCCAGGTCATGTTCCACCCACTTTTTGCAGGTCTGGTTCTGACTGCGGTTCTGGCCGCCATCATGTCCACCATGTCCTCACAGATGCTCGTGGTTTCCACCTCTCTGATCGAGGATCTGTTCATGATCGTGGCAAAGAAGAAGCCCTCCCAGGACGTTCTCATTAACCTATCGCGTACGGCTGTGGTTGCCATTGCCATCATCGCGACAGTCCTGGCGATTAATCCTTCCGATTCCATCCTGGGCTTGGTCGGCTTCGCTTGGGCCGGCTTCGGTTCCGCATTCGGCCCGCTGGTGCTGCTGTCCCTGTACTGGAAGCGCCTGAACTCCACCGGCGCGATTGCCGGCATGGTGACCGGTGCCATCGTGGCTATCGGCTGGGGCATGTCTGCGCTTTCCGATGCCCTCTACGAGCTGGTCCCAGGCTTTGCCATCTCCCTGGTGGTCACCGGCGTGGTCTCCCTAGTGACCAAGGCACCAGATACCAAGGTCGTCACCGAGTTCGAAGAAGCTTCCCAGCTGGCCAAGCTTGTTGAAAACAACAAAAACTTGGACTTCGAGGAAGCAGCAGAGAAGGTACAAGGCTAAGCCACCCTTATATCTCCCCACCGGGAACCGCGCACAGCACGGCACAAGTCTAAATAGTCTATGAAGCACTATTTTCTTGCCGGGCTGTGCGCGGTTACTGCGTTGTGGGGCCTAAACCACTTCCTGCCGGGCCCGCCCTTGGGCGTGGCTGAAGCAGATATGCGAGTTCGCATCATCGGCTACGAACGCGAAGCCTTCGGCGGCTGGCTACCCGATACAAAGGACAATGTACGAGATGCCCAGGCCACCGCCTACGGCCTATACGATCCTTATTCGGGTAAACACAACCCAGCCACCGTTGAGGTCGACCACGTCTTCCCTCTTTCGGCGGCGTGGGACATGGGCGCCTACCGCTGGGATAGGCAGCGCAAGACAGCCTTTGCCAATGACCCGCTCAACTTGGTAGCAACTGCAAAAGATCTCAACCAGGACAAGTCCGATTCCCTGCCTTCCGAGTGGCTACCGCCTGCCAACCGCTGCGACTACTCCCGCCGGCTTGCGGCCGTGGCACGCAAATATGATTTGCCCCTTCCAGCTGCGGATGTACGGGTAATGCGCAGGCAGTGTCGGTTCGATTTCCAGCTCACCACTGACTAAACTTCTTGCGAACCCCAAACTGAAGTGAAAGGCCTCCATGACTAGTCTTCTAGTAATTCTGCACGTCCTCGCAGCAGTGCTGCTCATCGGCCCGGTCTGCGTGGCAACTTCTGCCTTCCCTGGTCAGATGTTTAGCGCCGCCAATGGTGAGCACGTAGCAGTCGGTGCAGCGCGCATCCTGCACAAGATCACCAACACTTATGGCTACATCTCCGCCATCGTGCCGGTTCTGGGCGTCGCTGTCTTCCTGACGGACCTCGAAGCCTACAAGTCCGCAGTCCAGTTCCACATCGCGATCCTGCTGGCAGTTATCGCTTGGTGCCTGCTGTTCTTCCTCATCGTGCCGAAGCAGAAGAAGGCCCTCGCTGCTCTCGACGGCGCCGAAGACATGGACGCTGAAGGTCTGAAGAAGCAGCTTTCCGCTTTCTCCGGCATCTTCAACCTGCTGTGGATGATCTGCGCAATCTTGATGTTTGTCTAATCAGCCAACAGCATAAATAGGCCGCGATCCGTGGGGATCGCGGCCTATTTATGCTGTTGGGGCCTTGCGCTTATTCAGCAAACTGCTTGGCCAGGGAATCGAGCATCAGCTGCGCGGAGAAGTAATCAAGGCGGAAGGTCTCCCCTGGCAAAAAGTAGACCTGCTTATTCTTATATGCCGGTGAAGTGTTGAAGGCTTGTTCCTTTTCCATTGTCGCTTGGGTTTTCTTATCGCCAGCGACGACGATCCAAGATTCGCCTGGCAGACCTTTTTGCACGTTTTCCAAGGACAGCTGGACGATGTCGCCGCGCGACTTGCCCATCGAAGTATCACCCTTTACTTGCTCAGGGATATCCGTCAGCGTGAAGCCAAGTCTTTCCAGGAGCTGCGATTGCGCAGCCTTGTGCGTCAGTGCAGCTGCGCCCGAGCCATCTCCAAAGACGGTTAGCGGCGACACCGCATGATCTGGGACCTTGATGGAATTCGCGACCTTGTCCACTTTCTGGTCGAAGTCCGCAAGAATTTGTTTGGCCTTGTCCTCCTTGCCGGTTGCCTTCGCCAGCATGGTCGTGACGTCTTGCCACGAGGCCTTCGTATAATCCACCACCATCACTGGCGCGATCTTCCTCAGCTGATCCACCTGGTCATAGGCTGAATCGCCGCCATTTTTTGAAACGATGATTAGATCCGGCTCGTAAGGCAGAACGTCTTCTGGGTTTGGTGAAGAATTCGACCACAGCTTTTCCACCCCTTTGGCTTTGGCCTCCTCCGAGTATTGATTGAAAAAGCCCTGATCATCGGACAATCCCTCGATATTGGGCTTGGTCGCGCCCGAGGCCACGACGGGTGCTCCTAGGGCGAGGAGCGAACCGGTCAGTGTCGTCGAGGTCGAGACGATGCGCTGTGGCTGTGCCTCAATCTCTAGGTTGCCGTCATCGGTTTCTACGGTGCGGGGCCACTGCCCCGTCTGCGTCGCTTGCGTCTGAGCCTCAGGTCTTTCCTGCTCACCAGCGTCTTGGCTGCTGCAGCTAACAAGCGCCACGCTGGTAGCTAATACAACCGTTAGCGCCGTAATAGCGTTGAGATGTCGTTTCAATTTTTCTCCTTGAGAAATCGGATGGACTTTGTTTAGGGGTTCGAGATCAGGAATTTGGCTTCAACCGCGGCCTGGGAATGACCATCGGCTCGTGGGTGAGTGGGTCTGGGGTGACAAGGCAGCGCACACCGTAGACATGTTCGAGCAGCTGCTCAGTGACCACCTCACGAGGCGGCCCCTGCCCCACGACGGCTCCGTCTTTCATGACCACCAGATTGGAGGCATAGCGCAGCGCAAGATTGAGATCGTGCAAGACCGCCACCACCGTTCGGCCTTCATTGCACAACTTCTGGCACAGTTCCAAGATGTCGATGTGATGTGCAAGGTCGAGAAAGCTCACCGGCTCATCGAGCAGGATGGTCTCAGTCTGCTGAGCCAACACGAGTGCAAGCCAGACGCGTTGGCGCTGACCGCCTGAAAGAGCATCTACCTCTCTATCTGCCAAGTCGGCAACACCAGTTTGTGCCATGGCCAGATCTACAGCTTCACGGTCCGCGCTCGACCACTGGCGGAAAAGGCTTTGGTGTGGCGAGCGGCCATGCGCCACCAGTTCACGCACGGTCATCTTCTCTGGCGCCTTGGCCTCCTGCGGCAGCAGCCCAAGCCTTCGCGCGAGTTGCCGGGGCGCGGTGGCATAGACTTCCCGCCCATCCAGCACGATGGAGCCTTCGTCAGGCTTGTGTAATCGGGCGATGGCACTGAGCAGCGTTGACTTGCCGCAGGCGTTTGGACCAATGATTGCGGTAAATTCCGCTGCCGGAATCTCCAGCGTCACCGATTCAGAAATCACGTTCTTGCCATAGGTAGTGCGCACTTCGCTCAGCTTTAGTTTTGTCTTCATCTTGTTTCCTTCCGCAGCAACAGACCGAAAAAGTAAAACCCGCCTACTGCAGCAGTGATGACTCCCACGGGTAGTTCGGAAGCCCAGACCTGCCCCATGACATCGGCGCCTAAGAGCAACGTTGATCCGACGGCAGCCGCCGGAACAACTGGGGTGTTACAACCGGTAAGCTGTTTCGAAATATGAGGAGCTAGTAACGCAATGAACGCGATGGGGCCCGCGGTTGTAGTCGCGATGGCGACCATGAGCGTTGCCAAGATAACCAACCAAGCGCGTTCCGTGTTAACGCGCATACCGAGTGTGCTAGCGCGTTGCTCCCCCAGCGCTAAAAGGTGCAGCTGGCGCTGCGCACACAGCAGGAGGAGCATCACCACCCCGCCAGCGGCGAGAGCAACGGTCACTTCCTTCCACTCGACTGCGGTAAGCGTTCCCGTAATAGCACGAGCCGCGCCATAGGCGGCATCGCTATCGGCCTGGAGCAGGAGCCAGCGATTTAAAGAGCCCAGCATCGCCGACAGCGCGATGCCGGCCAAAATCAGGCGCACACCGCCAAAGCCTCCTTTGCTGGACAAAGCAAAGATCACTGCCCCGGCTAGGGTTCCGCCCACCATTGCCGCGAAGGAAGAACCAATGATGCTGCCGCCAAAGACGAGGACGCTCACCAAGATTCCCGTCTGTGCGCCCATGGAAAACCCGATGATGTCCGGGCTGCCCAAGGGGTTGCGAGTTATCGTTTGGAAAACAACACCCGACATACCCAACAGCGCTCCTACCACGATGCCCGCAAGGATGCGCGGTAGACGCCACTCCACTATCACCAAGCGAGCGCGCTTTTCCCCGCCTCCGCTAAGAACTTCCCACAAGTCCGCAAATCCATAACTAGTGGTACCAACGCGTAAAGCGACAAGGCTCAATGCCAATAGAAGTATGGAACATGCTAAACAAACGCCCCAACTGCGGAAATGGACAATGACCGAGTACTTCCCCGTTCCCACTCGCCACTGACCTTTCGGCAGACCACCTCGCTGTATTAGGTGTGACATGTCAGCTCCGAGTCTTCATTCGAGTTGCCATAAAGAACAAGAAGGGCGCTCCGACAAAGGCAGTAAGGACACCCACTGGGATCTCGGAGGGCCTGGCGATGACGCGGCCCAGGATGTCTGCAGTGAGCATCAAGCACGGTCCGAATACCAAGCACAAGGAGATGGTCCAGGCAAGGTGTGAGCCCATCAGCCATCCCGCCCACAGTGGGACCATGAGCCCCACGAAGCTGATGGGGCCAGCAATCGCAGTTGCGGCAGCACAAAGCAAGGTCAGCCCCACCAAGGCAAGGCCTCGGGTTCGCACCACATCGGTGCCCAAGGCGGCAGCGACGTCGTCGCCAAGCGCCATGTTTGAAAGCTGCGGGAACGTTGCAAAGATGATGACGAGCCCAGCGGCGAGCGGTACCGCAAACCACCACAGGTTGACGTCGTTGCGAGTTAGCGCGCCCACGTCCCAGTAGCGAAACGTTTGAAATGCATCTTCGCGCAACAACAATAGTGCCGAAACGACGCCGCCGGACGCGGCGGAAAAGGCGGCGCCAGCGAGCACCAGCCGCACGGGCGAGGCACCGCCCACTTGCGAGGCACCGCCAACGAAGTACACCAAAGTCGCAGCGCCGGCCGCGCCCACCGCAGCGAGGAGAAATTGCATGTGGGCACTATCAGCGCTACCCAAGCACGCACCCACCACGATGGCGAGCGAAGCCCCAGAGTTGACGCCCAGTAAGCCTGGGTCTGCCATCGGGTTCCTAGTAATCACCTGCATTACTGCACCTGCGACTGCAAGGGCTACTCCCACGAGCACGCCCACCACCGTCCGCTGCAGACGCAACCCATTGACGTTGTAGCTTTCACCGGAGCCATCAGGATGAAGGAGCAAGTGCCACACGTTGGCTAGCGGAATGTGGGATGAACCGATAGCTAAAGAAGCAAAACACAACAAGGCAAGAATTGCGCAGGTCAGCACTAAGACGGCAATACGCCGAACTGTGAGCACGAGGCAAACCTCCCACCGAACTAAAGTAACCCATTATTTATTTAGGTGATGCTATACTAACTCGTTATGTTATCCGAAATTAGCCTTCTTAGTGCAGCTCAGCGCATTGATTTCGATTGGGACGAAGTTAATCCCGAAAAGGTCTATGCGCGTTACCAGGTGCTTTCGCACACCGATGACCAAGCGGTTGTACTCATCGCTTCGCCTCACGACGCTTACGTTTTCTTCGACACAATCACTCACGTCCATCGCGAAGACCTCGAGCATTTCCGGCTACGGCCTTACCGCGACTGGTTCGTCGGCGCTTTCGCGCTACCGCGCGGTCTCGTAATGAGTGCCGGGCTAATTCCTGCAGGCAAGCCAATTTCAACCGAACGGGAGCAATGGATTAAACACATTGAAACTGCCACAGCACTCGACCAAGAATCCGAGAGGGTGGGAAACCTTACTTGCCTGCGCGTGCCAGCGTCTGGTGAAGTTCCGGCCGCGCCTTATCCCGTTCGCAAGCCCCAACACCACACGCTTTTCGATATTGCCGCCCCCGACGGCCACCGCTTTAGTGTGGAGGCCTGGGCTGATATCACCGGCGGCCCTTCGCTTCTGTTGCTCACAGATGGCAACAGGTACGTAAACTCCTACCCGTTCGCGCCGCAGTGCAGCACCGCATATTTCAGCACCACGAATGCGCAAGACCGCGGCACCTTGCTGTGCAACGCGGCGGTGCTTGAGCCTTTTCTCGCCGATCAGTTGCTTCCCTGGCTGCATGGTCTCGGGGTAAATATGCGACCTGCGGACACCGCCATCGCCGGCGCTTCCTTCGGCGGGCTCGCCGCCGCTCGCACCGTGCGCAGGCGTCCGGACCTGCTAGAAAATGCCATCGTGCAGTCGGCGTCCTTTTGGTTTGATCCAGAAGAACTTGCGGCTTGGCAAAAGCCGCTTGCCGGGCCACCGCGGCGAATCTTCCATGAGATTGGCACCCTAGAGACCGCATTGAGTTCCAGCACCCCCACGAAAAAGGATTCCATGGGCAGTGTCAATCAAGAGTTCGCGCGTTGCTTGCAGTCACCTCACCAGGTATCGCGCCAATTCGTCGGCGGCCACGATTATGCCCCATGGCGCGAAGGCATCATCGCGGGCATACAGCATTTGAAGTTGCGCTAAAACGGCGAAACCGCCGTCCCCCCATTCTCCCTGGTTTGCTGCACCTCTAAGGTACCGCGGAAGAAAAAGGACGGCGGTAACGCTTTGCGCGTGTTAGTCGTGCCAACCGCCACGACGGTCATCACGGTCACGGTAGCCACCACGGCCACCCCGTCCGCCACGGTCGTCACGGCGCCCACGGCCTCCGCGACGATCATCACGGTAACCACCACGGCCGCCGCGTCCGCCACGGTCATCGCCATCGCGGCGCGGCGGGCGGCCGGTGTCCTTGGCGATGTTAATCAGCTGGCCGGAGATGCGTGTGTCCTTCAGACGGTCCAGCACTGCGCGGTCAAGGTTCTTCGGCAGGTCGACCAGGGTGTGGCCCACTGCAATGGTGATGCGGCCGAAGTCCTTGGAGGACAAGCCACCCTCGTTGGCCAGCGCACCGACGATGGCGCCTGGGCGCACGTTCTGGCGCTTGCCGACGTCCAGGCGGTAGGTCTCAAAGTCACCGTCCGGGCGGCGCGGGCCACGGTCACGATCGCGGTCACGGAAGCCGCCACGTCCACCGCGGTCACCACGGTCGCGGCGATCCCCACGGTCAAAACGGTCGCGGTCACGGCGGTCGCGCTTCGGCGCTGGCTGCTCCTTGAGCAGGAAGTCCTTACCGCCCTGCAGCTGGACTGCAAGCGCTGCGGCGATGTCATCCATGGCAACGTTGTTCGTTGCAGAGTACTCGCGAACCATGTCGCGGAAGAACTCGAACTGCTTCTCACCCAGGGACTCGCCGATCTTGGCCAGGAATTTTTCCTTGCGCTTCTCGTTGACCTCGTCAGCGGAAGGCAGGTCCATTTCCTCGAGGCGGGCGTTGGTCACGCGCTCGATGGAGCGCAGCATGCGGCGCTCACGCGGGGTGACGAACAGGATCGCCTCACCGGTACGGCCTGCACGGCCGGTACGGCCAATGCGGTGCACGTAGGACTCGGTGTCGTTCGGGATGTCGTAGTTGACCACGTGGGTGATGCGCTCAACGTCCAGGCCACGAGCGGCGACGTCTGTAGCCACGAGGATGTCCAAGCGGCCATCCTTGAGCTGGTCAACGGTGCGCTCACGCTGCTGCTGGGCGATGTCGCCGTTAATGGCGGCCGCGTTATAGCCAGCGTCGCGCAGATTGTCAGCGACCTCTTCGGTCTCGTGCTTGGTACGGCAAAAGACGATGATGGCGTCGTACTCGATGACCTCGAGGATGCGGGTGAAGGCATCCATCTTCTGACGGTGTGGGGTCAAAAGGTAGCGCTGCGTGATGTTGTCATTGGTGCGGCGCTCAGACTTGACCGTTACCTCAGCAGGATCGTTGAGGTACTGCTTAGACAGGCGGCGGATGGAGTTCGGCATCGTTGCCGAGAACAGCGCGACCTGCTTTTCTTCCGGAGTGTCTTCCAGGATGCGCTCAACGTCTTCCTGGAAGCCCATGTTCAGCATCTCGTCTGCCTCGTCGAGGACCAGGAAGCGCAGCTGGGAAATATCCAGGGAGCCCTTCTCCAGGTGGTCGATGACGCGGCCTGGGGTGCCGACGATGATCTGGGCGCCACGGCGCAGACCAGAAAGCTGAATGCCGTATGCCTGACCACCGTAGATTGGCAGCACCTCGATGCGGCCCAGGTGATCAGCAAAGGACTGGAAAGAGTCCGCAACCTGCAGGGCAAGTTCACGCGTTGGGGCGAGAACCAGTGCCTGTGGGTGGCGTACTTCTGGGTCGACCTGGGATAGAACCGGCAGCGCGAAAGCTGCGGTCTTTCCGGTACCCGTCTGGGCGAGGCCCACGACGTCGCGGCCTTCCATCAGGATCGGGATGGTTTGTTCCTGGATTGGGGATGGCTGGGTAAAGCCGACCTTCGCAACGGCGTGCTGAACATCGTCAGGCAGGCCGAGAGTTGCAAACCCCTGGGAATTGTCGTTGGCTGAAGTATTTTCAGCGCCGGTGTCCTCAGGGTTATTCGCAGCCCCGGTGGTTTCAACGTCACCTTGCGAGATTTCCTGAGATTCCGACTTATTGATTTCTTCCGGCTCGTTCACGCCGCCGGTGGCGTTATCGGTAATGCTCATTGCTTGCTCCACAGTACGTTATACAAACCCCCTACCGCCATCGATCGAGCTAAAAGCGCTTTAAAGGTGCCAACAAACACACCATCTATCCCATTACCTAACGGTCACACCCGCCCAATTTCATAGTCAACCTTCCCCCGCATTTGCGTACAATCACGCCCATGACCATCCCCGCTCGTCTCTTTCCGCGCCACGTGCGCCACAGCACGCTGGCTGCGCTGGCAACCACCGCCCTAGCGCTCAGCCTTGGCGCCTGCGACACAGCAAAAGAAGAGACAGGCAAGGACGAGCAGACTAGCGACGCCCTGCACTACGTCGCGTTGGGCGACTCTTATGCCTCGATGGGCACCCGCGGCGCCCCACACACCGGGCCAGGATGGTGTGCACGGGCGAGCGACAACTATCCGTCACAGTTACAGCAGATGAAGGGGCTCGCGCTTGACGACGTCACGTGCCAAGGCGCCCTAACCGACCACGTCCTGGGGCCACGTGCGGACCTTCCACCGCAGTTGGACGCCGTGGACACCACGACCGACATCATCACCTTGTCCATCGGCGGCAATGACGCCGGCTTCGGCGTACTGACAAGCTGCGCTATGAACACCAACGATCTGAATTGCGCCGAACTCCACGGCGGGGAGATCGACCAAGCCCTGGCGGCACTGCCTGCCAAGCTAGACGACGTCTACGCCGGCATCCACCGCAAGGCCCCACAGGCCAAGATTTTCGCGACCGCCTATATGCCACTTCTTGCACCGACGGATAACGAAAGCAATTGCCCCGCGATTGAAAAAGTCAGCGACGTCGACCGTCTTTGGCTGATGCAAAAGATTTCGCAGATCAACTTGGAAGTCGAGCAAGCAGCCCACCGCGCCGGCGCGCAGTTCGTCGTGCCACCGGGCACCGAACTGCACACCGGCTGCGCCCCCGTTGCGGAGCGCTGGGTCGACCTCGCGGGGACTGAAAATGGGGCCTACCCTATGCATCCCACCCACGAAGGGCAGTCAGCGATGGCACATGCCATCGCTGAGCGCCTTTAGAACGCAGGTTTTCCTGCGACAAACGTACGCCACGTCATGGGCATACCCGGGCGATAAGCCAGGTGAATGGCGCTCGGTGCATCGAGCACATGAAGATCGGCCGCAGCGCCTTCAACAATCGTGCCCTTTGCCGGACGCCCCTGCGCATCTAGGCCTCCACCAACATCGTGCCTGCGAAGAGCTTTAGCGCCACCAAACGTCGCTGCTCGGACAGCCTCGTCTAGAGATAGACGCTGCTGCAACACCGCCGTAGTAACACAAAAATTCATCGAGGAGGTATAAGACGTTCCCGGATTCAGATTAGAAGCGATAGCAACGGTGGCGCCTGCATCAAGCAGACGACGCCCTGGAGCTAGCGGCTCGCGAGTGGAAAGATCGCAGGCAGGAAGCATGGTAGCGACGGTCTCGGAGTTGGCTAAAGCCTCAATGTCGGCATCGCTCAAATAGTTAACGTGGTCGACTGAAGCGGCATCCAGCTCAACCGCGAGTTGAACACCGGGCCCCTCACCCAACTGATTACCGTGTACACGCACGCCTAAGCCACGTTCCTTACCAGCAGCAAGAACCCGCCGAGACTGCGTCTCATCAAACGCGCCTCGCTCACAGAACACGTCAATCCAATTCGCATAGTCTGCGACGCCGTCAAGCATCGGGCCTACGACCTCATCCAAATAGTCATCAGCATCCGCGCCTGGTGGAACAAGGTGCGCGCCGAGAAAAGTGACGTCATCTGCGTACTTGGATGCTACCCGCGCAGCTAGCACTTCGGATTCGGTGTTGAGGCCGTACCCAGTCTTTGTCTCGACGGTCGTAGTACCGCCTCGACGGGCCGCTGCAATGCGCTCGACCAGAAGCTGCTCGAGTCGGCTTTCGCCAGCAGAGCGAGTGGCATCCATAGTGACTGCAATGCCGCCTGCTTCATAAGAGCCACCGCTCATGCGGGCCTCGAATTCGGCGGAGCGGTCTCCATCGAAAATCATGTGGGTATGCGAATCGACCCAACCGGGCAAAACTGCTCGCCCACCGCAATCCACGATGTCGTCAGCGGCCGGCGCTTGAGACCGCTGCCCCACCCACGAAACCACACCATCGGTGACGACGATGGCGGCGTCGTCAAGCGTTCCGGCTTCACTAACCGTGTGTAATTCGGAGATTCCAGTAAACAGGGTGCTCATCTAAAGCGTCCTTTCTGGGTTTGACCAACCCGTATGTGGTGCCGTCTGCTAGTCGCGAGCTCGAAATTCCATCGGAATACGTACGCCGCGCTCATCAGCTACTTCCTTCGCGCGAGTGTATCCGGAATCGACGTGGCGGATAACGCCCATGCCCGGGTCGTTGGTGAGGACCGCGCGCAGCTTGGCGGCGGCCAACTCGGTGCCGTCTGCAACGGTAACCTGACCGGCGTGGATGGAACGGCCCATGCCCACGCCGCCGCCGTGGTGAAGGGACACCCAGGTAGCACCGGAAGACACAGCGGTCATGGCGTTAAGCAGTGGCCAGTCTGCTACCGCGTCAGTGCCATCGAGCATCGCCTCGGTTTCGCGGTACGGAGAAGCCACGGAACCGGAGTCGAGGTGATCACGCCCGATAACAATCGGAGCAGAGACCTTTCCGTCACGGACAAGCTCGTTGAAGAGCAGGCCGGCCTTGTGGCGCTCGTTATAGCCGAGCCAGCAAATACGCGCCGGCAGCCCTTCGAACTCAACGTACTCCTCTGCTGCGTCGAGCCAGTTGTGCAGGTGCTCGTTGTCTGGGAAGAGCTCCTTGAGGGCTTGGTCGGTTACCTTGATGTCCTCTGGGTCACCGGAGAGCGCAGCCCAGCGGAACGGGCCAAGGCCCTCGCAGAACAGCGGACGAATGTAGGCCGGCACAAAGCCAGGGAACTCGAAGGCACGCTGGTAGCCGGCCTTGCGAGCCTCATCACGAATGGAGTTGCCATAGTCAAAGACCTCTGCGCCCTCATCCTGGAACTCGACCATAGCCTGGACCTGAGCAGCCATGGACTCGCGGGCCTTCTTAGTGAAGGTGGTTGGATCCGCCTTAGCCTCGTTGTGCCAGTCTTCCACGGTGATTTCAGAAGGCAGGTAGGACAAAGGATCGTGGGCCGAGGTCTGGTCGGTGACGATGTCGACGGTAAATTCCCCGGCGCGCTGGCGGCGCAGAATCTCCGGGAATACCTCGGCGGCGTTGCCTACCAGGCCTACGGATAGCGGCTTCTTGTTTTCCTTGGCGTCAAGAACCAGCTTGAGTGCTTCATCTAGGTCGGTGACAACCTCATCGAGGTAACGCTTATGCTGGCGGCGCTTTAGGCGGGTTTCATCAACGTCCACGATGAGGCAGGCACCACCGTTAAGGGTGACAGACAGCGGCTGTGCGCCACCCATGCCGCCGCAGCCACCGGTCAGGGTGAAAGTGCCGGCCAGGGTGCCGCCAAAACGCTTCTTCGCTACGGCCGCGAAGGTCTCAAAGGTGCCCTGCAGGATGCCCTGGGTAGCGATGTAGATCCAGGAGCCGGCCGTCATTTGGCCGTACATCATGAGGCCCTCGTCCTCGAGCTCACGGAAGTGCTCCCAGTTGGCCCAGTCCCCCACGAGGTTGGAGTTTGCGATGAGCACGCGGGGTGCCCACTCATTGGTCTTCCAGATGCCGACCGGCTTACCCGACTGGACGAGCAGGGTCTCGTCGGACTCGAGATCCTTAAGGGACTCTACGATGGCATCGAAGGCTTCCCAGCTGCGCGCTGCACGGCCGGTGCCGCCGTAGACCACGAGATCCTCGGGGCGCTCGGCTACCTCCGGGTCGAGGTTATTCATGAGCATGCGCAGGGGCGCTTCGGTCTGCCAGGACTTGGCGGACAATTCGGTTCCGCGCGGTGCGCGTACTTCGCGTGGTTGAGACATGGTGAGGATTCCTTTCGCTTGTGCTTTTCGACGCCCACACAAGCCCCCTAGGCCGGTATCCCGGGGCTGTCCCCGAGGACTTGTTCAGCGTCACATGTCATAAAGTACTGTGACACAGCTCTGTGTACCATGCCACATTAGCCCTAACTGTCTCGTATATGAGACACATGCGGGATGATCTATGACGGCCTGCATGCGCCGGTTTATCCCCCTCTTTTCTGCGGCCCTCCTCGCCGCTTGATCCACCCACGCGGGCCAGCGGGCTATGGCCGATGCGCTAGGCGCTGCCCTCTAGTCCGGCGCGCGCGGCGTCGTCGGAGCCGGGCACGCGCATCTCGAATTTTCCTGTGACCACGGTGTAGTCAAAGTAGCCCATGCGCGCGATGGGCTTAATCTTGAGGATGTCAAGCTTACCTTCCTCATCGATGACAGATTCATCGATATGGATGGTTTTTACATCCGCCACCACGAGGTCGATGCTGCCCACCTTGGAATTACCAGGCACGCGCAGCGTGGTCTTGTACTGGCACTCGAACTTCACCGGCGATTCTTTCACCATGGGAATGCGGTAATTGTCCGCGTATTCCTTGGTTACGGAAAGGCGGTCCCACTCGCTGTCGCCATAGTCGAGCACCTGGGCGGATTTATTGACTTCCTCGCGTAGATCATAGGTGGCCATATTCCACACGAACCAGCCGGTCTCCTCCGCGTTAAGCACCGTGTCCTTGCGGCGACCATCCGGGTACTGGTTGGCCGAAAACATCACCATGGGTGGATCGAAGGTGAGGTTTTGCCACTGACTATAGGGCGCGATGTTTTCGCGGCCCTCACCATCCACGCTGGAAAGCCATCCAATGGGGCGCGGTACCGTGCTGGCTTTAAAAGGGGAAAACGGCAAGGGGTTGGGCTCAGATTGCGGGCGCCAAGAGATGATCGACATATTAACCACGCAGCTTTCCGGTAGCATTCTCGACGGCTTCGACAAGCGCGCCCTCCTTGACTAGGCGCACGGTCTCCTCGATTTCCGGAGAGAGGTAACGGTCCACACCTGGCCCCTTGACGGTTTCGCGCAGCTTGGCGATCACCGCGCCGGTTCCCTTAGCCGGGGCACCCTCGCGCATGTCGATGGCGCGGGCGGCGGTGAGGATCTCAACGGCCAGCACGCGCTGCAGGCCATCGACGGCCTTGCGCAGCTTGCGAGCCGCGGACCAGCCCATAGACACGTGGTCTTCCTGCATGGCAGAAGAAGGAATGGAATCGGCCGAAGATGGGTTGGCCAGGCGCTTCATTTCGCTCACGATGCCGGCCTGGGCGTACTGGGCAATCATGTGGCCGGAGTCAACACCGGGGTCGTCGGCAAGAAATGCGTTCAGCCCGCGGTTGCGTGCCGGGTCCAGGAAGCGGTCGGTACGGCGCTCGGAAATCGAGGCCAAATCCGCGGTGACAATTGCCAGGAAGTCGAGCGCATAGGCCACCGGCGCGCCGTGGAAGTTGCCATTGGAGACCACGCGGCCATCCTTGGTCACCACCGGATTATCCACCGCGGCAGCCAGCTCGCGTTCAGCCACCTGGGCAGTGTGGGTCAACGTATCGCGGAAACCGCCGGCGACCTGCGGGGCGCAGCGCACGGAGTAGGCATCCTGTACCTGATTCTTCTTGAACTCCTCGAGCGCGGCTTCCAAGATCTGTGACCCCTCGGCCACCTGGAGGATATTGGCCGCGGCATCGGCCTGGCCCGGATGTGGGCGCAACTGCTGCAGGTCATCTGCAAAGACAACGAGGGTACCCAGCAGGCCCTCCACGGTCATGGCGGTGGCAATATCGGCGGTCTTTGCGGCCGCGCGCAGGTCAGTAATGGCCAGGCAGAGCTGGCCGAGCATGCCATCGGTGCCGTTGATGAGCGCTAGGCCTTCCTTCTCGCGCAGCTGCAGCGGCTCGATGCCAGCTGCGGCCAAGGCTTCGCCCGCATCCTGCAGCTCGCCGTTCACGCGTACCTCGCCTTCTCCCAACAGGGCCAGCGCACAGTGAGCAAGCGGCGCCAAATCTCCGGAGCAGCCCAGCGAGCCATACTCGCGCACCACCGGCACAATGCCAGCATTGAGAGCCTTGGCATACGTTTCCACCACTACGGGGCGCACGCCGGTGCGGCCGGTACACAGGGTGGACAGGCGCAGCAGCATCAGTGCGCGGATGACTTCTTCTTCTACTTCCGGGCCGGTGCCCGCAGCATGCGAACGTACCAGGGAAAGCTGCAGCTGGGCGCGCATCTCTTCCGGGATATGACGGCGGGCCAAAGCGCCGAAACCGGTGGAAATCCCGTAGACGGGGGTCGGATCCTGCGCGAGTTCTTCAATGCGCTCGCGGGTAGCGGCCACCTCTGCTAGCGCTTCGGGAGCAATCTCCACCTGCGCGCCATAACGGGCAACGGCAACGACGTCCTCGATGCTCAGCGCGCCGACATTTACGGTCACGGTGGTTGGGTAGGCGTTAGGCATGGCAAAAACTCCTTTAAAAAGGGATCAACAATTTCAATGTGTCGCGCGACAGCCCAACGCGATGAATGTATGCTACATCACTTTTTGCGATTGCGGTACATTTTAGCCGCCATCTTGTCCGATACTTCCAGCAAAGCTCGAACGGCGGCGTCTACCTTCGTATCCGGCGTCCCTACCGGATACGTCACCGCCACCGCCGCCGCTGGGCGGTCCAAATGATCCAGGATGGGTACCGCCACGGAGGCCTGACCGCGAGTAATTTCTTCAATCTCTTGGTCCCACCCGCGTGCAGCTACCAAACGCAAGCGTTCTTTCAACGTGGCAAAGCCGCTACCTCCCGCAGTATCAAAGGCGGCGCGCACCTCCGCATCAGGCAGATGCGCCAGCATCACACGCCCGGATGCCGTCTTATGTGCTTGCAGGCGCACGCCCACCTCGGTCACCAAGGAGGTAGCCCCGGCCGCACGCACCTCCTGCAGATACAAAATTTCCGATCCAGCCATACGTGACAGATGCCCCGATCCACCCACCAGCGCCGCACACTGTTCCAAGTCCCGAGTAGCCATGCGCACCAAGGGCTGCTGCGTTACATAGGCCGAGGCCATGGAATACGCCGCCAACCCCAGGCCATAGGTCTTATGCTCCGGCAAATGGGCTACAAAACCAGCATCAACCATCTCCGCCAGCAGGTGGTACGTAGATGAGCGCGGCAGGTTGAGCTCACCTTGGATGCGGGCGGCAGAAATAGGGACGTCGATCGTGGATAAAAGCTTGAGGATCTCCATCGCGTGACGCGCCGCGGGGACTCTGTTGGTACTCACGCTTAGTGATTGTAGGCAGAGTTTCCTGCCACATGCCGCGGTTTTACCTAACATCGAAGACCATGAACACTGAAACAGCTGAACTTTTCACCCCCGCCCCCGAATGGTCCGGCCGCTCCGATGGCCTGGGACCAGAGCATGCTCGCTGGCATAGCGTTATCAATCAGTCCACCGACTCCGCTGCCCCCGTAACACTTCTGGGGTTTGCCTCCGATGAGGGCGTGCTGCGCAATGGCGGACGCCAGGGGGCAGCCGCAGGCCCAGCCGCGCTGCGTTCCGCGCTTGGCTCCTTGGCGGTGCACCATGAGCATGCGCTTGCCGACGCCGGCACGATCACCACACAGGCCGATGACCTCGAGGGTGCCCACGACGCCCTTTCCGATAAGGTGCAAGAACTCGTCGCGGCCGGCACCCTCCCCATCATCCTGGGCGGCGGGCACGAAACCGCCTTCGGCTCCCACCGCGGCCTGTATCGCGCGGTAGGCGCCACCAAGATCATCAATCTCGACGCCCACTTCGATCTCCGCCGCGCGGACCAGGCCACCTCCGGCACCCCGTTCAAGCAGATTTCGGAGCTTAGCGATGACTTTGATTACACCGTGCTGGGCATCTCCCGCCCCAATAACACCAAGGTGCTTTTTGATGAAGCCGAATCTCTCGGCGTGGCCATCACTTTGGATGAAGAGCTAACCAACCTCACCCCGGCCGAGTGCGGCGAACTTGCAGCCCGCGCCACCGAGGGCAAGGACAAGGTTCACTTGTCCATCGACCTCGATGTCCTGCCGGCTTCTACCGCGCCGGGCGTATCCGCCCCGGCATCTCTGGGCGTGAGCTATGAGCGTATCCGCGCCATGGCCGTAGCAATTGCGCGGACGGGCAAGCTGGCTCTGGTGGACGTCGTCGAGCTCAATCCCACCTTTGACATAGATAACCGCACCGCCAAAGCAGCGGCACGGCTTATCGATGACATTGTCACGGCCCACCTCACTAGCTAAACGCCAACGGCGTTGGGTTTACCCAGGCCGCGCAGTTTATCGGGTAGCTTTCTTACTCATCCAACGTTGGACTCCCCACCACATAGCGGGAGTAAAGGCAACAGCGATGAGCCAGTAGACAAGCCAGAAGCTACCCGCTAAGCCAGTCACCACAATGCCTATGAGCAGCAAAAGCGCTGCGCCAGCACTCGCAACCACACACTTTGTGAAACTGCGCCTGTCCGCATGAGCACTTTCTCGGGGTGCAACTCCAGAAACCTTCCGGTCTACGAATCCAATAATGTCTTTGCCGAAGACAACAGAGAAAGAAATATAAAAGGCCGCGAATCCGTGCATGAACTCGGCCCTACCGCCTTGGCTCAGGCTCACGTAGAAAAATACTAAGAGCAGCAGGTCGATGATTGGGGTCGCGGCCATAAGTATCAAACCGAGTTTGCGCAGATTAAACACGTAGCGCAAGAGGCAGCCAGCCACTAAGCAAAGCCAAAAGGCTACCTCAGCTGCGATAGTGGCTATAAGCATCATTGCCCTCCAGCGATATAGATCCTCTAACCCGTCTTGGGTTTAACCTATCAAAACAGCAGGTGGGCAATCGGGGTGGCGATAAGAATGGTCAGCGCGACACGCTCAAACCAAATGATGACCAAGTGAGTCAGCTTCACCGGAATCTTGGTTGCCAGGATGCACGGCACCAATGCGGAGAAGAAAATAATGGCAGAGACTGCCACCACGCCGATGACGAACTTGAGCACCATGCTGTCGCTGCCTGCCACTGCGGTGGCGGGCAGGAACATCTCCGCAATTCCCATGGCCGCGCCCTTGCCCGCTAGTACCGGCTCCGGAAGCCGCGCTACCCACGCAAATGGGTAGAACAGGTAGCCAATCCACTCGAAGATGGGCGTAAAGCGCGCAAGCAGCAGTCCGATGAGACCCACCGACATAATGGACGGCACGATTGCTGCCGCCATGCGCACACCATCGCGCAGGTTCTCCCAGATGGACTCCCACAACGACGGTGCGCGTTGTAGCGCCAACATCGCCTCGCGCCACGCGTTTTTGATGCGCGAGCCTTCCACCGGCTTTTCCGGATCTGGGTGCGCGTCCGCAAAATACTCGTCTGGAATGGTGCGCAGCGGCGGAATCCGCACGGTAATGGCGGTAACCACAAAAGTCACGATGAGCGTGACGATGAAGTATGTGCCCCATACCTTCATCAAGTCGAGCTGCTTGGCCACGATGACCATGAAGGCCGCAGAGACCGTCGAAAAGCCGGTGGCAATAATCGCTGCCTCACGCCCGGTGTATCCGCCCTTTTGGTAGACGCGGTCCGTGACCAAAATTCCCAGTGAATATGAGCCCACGAACGAGGCCACTGCATCAATAGCAGAGCGTCCCGGCGTCTTCCACAACGGTCGCATGATGGGCTGCATGAGCACGCCGACGAACTCCAGCAGGCCAAAGCCAATGAGAAACGCTAGGAACGCACCACCAATAGGCACGATGAGGCCTACCGGAATGGCAATCGAGTTCCACAGGAACGGCACCAAGTCCTCGTCACCGAGCACCCACGGCAGCGCGTCGATGACCATAAGAAACGAGATCACCGCACCGACAACATTGAGCACCGCAAAGACTGCCTGAAGCGCGCTTTCTTTAAATGCGCCGGTAATAAAACTCCGCACCGTTCCGTACACGGCCAAGGCAAAGATAATCCACGGCACCGCCGCCGGAATCCCCTCACGCACCATGGTGACCATGTGGTCCAAAGGAATAGAGCGCTTATCCTGATACGTCACCGGCAGGAAGAATACGAATGCGCCAATCGCGCTATATAAAAAGAGTTTCCACCGTCCCCCAGGCTGCGGAATTTCCCCGTCATGACTCTGGTGGGAGGAGTAAACCGATTCGGTAGAAGTCACAGTAAAACCGTCCCCTCAAGCTTGCATACAAAATTCAAGCCCGCGCGACAGCCTTTACGCGAACATTGGGAATATGTTAGCTAAGTTACAGACTGCTGTCTACACGTTTTCGAGATCCAAGGCACAATAGAGTCATGTCTAAACCCATTCGCGTTGTGGGCGCCGTCTTCGTCGATGAAGAACGCACACAGCTTTTAGCCTTCCGCAAGAAGCCCGGCACTTCCCTTGCTGGCATGTGGGAATTTCCCGGCGGCAAGATCGAACCCGGCGAAACACCAGAGCAAGCACTCGCGCGCGAACTTAAGGAAGAACTCGGCATTTCAGCCACCGTCGGTGAAAAGGTAACGACAACCGTTCACCATTACGATTTCGCCACCATCGAGCTCACCACCTTTTACTGCACCACCACCGCCTCCCTGCTAGCCGACGACCTCAGCCTCACCGACCACGACGATACGAAATGGGTTACCTCCACAGAGGCCGCGCATCTTACTTGGGCTCCCGCAGATATCCCTGCGGTAGAAGCTATTGCTTCTAGTCACAGCTAAGAAAGGAATCCACCCGCGGACTTGACCAACTAGATAGGCCCCCGAGCAAGCCCTCGCCCGTGAGCTTCACGAAGAGCTCGGTATCGAAGCCACCATCGGCGAGAAGGTCACCACCACCGTGCACGAGTACAAGTTCGCCACCATCGAGCTGACTACTTTTCGCTGCACCACCGAGGCCAACCTGACAACCGAAGGCCTCGCCCTCACCGACCACGACGCTACCCACTGGGTCACCCCAGACAAAGCCCAAGAACTAGAGTGGGCGCCGACCGACATTCCGAGCCTTAAACTCTTAGGCCTGGGATAACGAAACTCCGGTATGTGTCAGACTCCAGCATTTGCTGTATCTTAATTCCAGCTTCAAAGACTTCCATCTGGTGCTCAATCATGTATTCAACAATCGAATAAGTAGTTTTTCCACCATTGGTCGCGTTTCCTGGATATCCTGGGCGTGCAGTTAATAAGTCGTAGTATTTTCGCTCGACTCCATTAACATTACGGAATTTCGTGTCCTCTTCACCTGGCTCAATTTCAGGGTGGACGGCGCATCTACGCAGTAGACTCGAGAGCTTTTCCATTTCCGAACGCGGCGACGTGTTCGGCCACCCATACTTGATCCCGATCGCAGCCACTACCAAGATCTCATCTCGATGCCAGGGCACTCGCGTCGTTTTCATGCAATTACACCTCTTAAGGGAACAAGCGTTCGTAAAATTATATGGAATGTCCGCCAACTCGCTATGCTCTCAACAGAGAATCAACACAGACACTTTATTAATCAAACCATTATCACACGATGATTGTTTACGTTTTCACGCTCAGAAAGGAACCGGCTCGATGGCTACCTCACGCCTCCACTCATTCGAGATTTGCGCTGGCGCTGGCGGCCAGGCTTTGGGCTTAGAACAGGCAGGTTTCCATCACGCAGCGGTCGTCGAAATCGATAATTGGGCCGCTGAAACTCTCCGCCAGAACCGCGGAACTGAAGGACCTCTTGGAAAATGGAATGTCCATGAAATGGACGTCCATAACCTGGATGGTAGGCCATGGAGAGGGAAAATCGACCTATTTGCTGGCGGAGTTCCATGCCCTCCTTTTTCAATAGCAGGTAAGCAACTTGGCGCCGACGATGAACGCGACCTCTTTCCACAGGCGCTACGTCTGATCAACGAAATTGATCCACGTGCTGTGCTTCTAGAAAACGTTAAAGGGCTCGGTCAAAAACGGTTTGACTCCTACCGAGATCAAATAATCGATCAGCTTGAAGAAATGGGGTACACCGCCTTTTGGAAACTTCTCCAAGCAGCTGATTATGGAGTGCCGCAGCTTCGACCAAGGTTCATCCTTGTCGCTTTAAAGGACGAATTTGCCAACTATTTTGCCTGGCCGAAAGTAGTTAAATCACACATGCCGGTGGGAACAGCACTTCTCCCGCTAATGGCAGAAAATGGTTGGCCTGGAGCTGAAGCTTGGGCTCGAAACGCAAACACAGTGGGCCCGACTCTTGTGGGCGGAAGCAAAAAACATGGTGGCCCAGATGTAGGGCCAACGCGTGCTCGAGAAGCCTGGAAGAAACTCGGAATTAAGGGCTCCTCTATCGCCGAATCACCGCCAGCTGCTGATTTCACAACAGACCCCGAACAAGAAATGCCGCGTTTGACGGTACGAATGGGTGGTGTCATCCAAGGTTTCCCCGAAGACTGGAAGTGGGCCGGTGGGAAAACCGCACAATGGCGGCAGGTTGGCAATGCCTTTCCTCCGCCGGTGGCCAAGGCACTCGGCGAACGCATAAAGTTCGCGCTGCGAAAGAAACCAATTCCGAAGTCTCTAGAACCTGCAACACCAACCCGTGTCAACCAGCTGAGTCTGATTTAAAATTGGCAAGGTGATTGCCAAGATTCAACCTGACACGATTTCTATACAGCTAGCGGCTGCATTCAAAGAGCAAGACCCCACGGGAGAACGCCTCGGACGTGTCTTCCGCGAGTCTTTCGACCAGATTTATGATGGTCAACATACTGGACGTTTCGCCATTAGCCAGCTCAGTAAGACCGAATCTGCTCACCTCGGCTCAATAGTCGAAATCAACATTCGCCGAGAATTCGACGGCTTTATCGGCGACGGTGAGGTGATGGATTTCGACATCGAGGGCTTCGAAGTTGACTGCAAGTACTCGAAACAGAAGTTTGGCTGGATGATCCCTATCGAGGCTCTCGGGCATCATGGAATGCTTTGCCATGCCGACGATGAGCAGGGAACTTTTCGAGTGGGATTCGCTTTTCTCGATTACTCAATTCTGACTAGAGGCAGCAATCGCGACGGCAAGCGCTCGATTTCCGCCGCTGGTCGCAGCGCAATTCAATGGCTTTTCCTAGACGAAGCTTTTCCGCCGAACACCCTCCTACAACTCAGCGAGGACGACCGAGCAAAGATTTTCTCTTCAAGTTCCGGAGCTCAGCGCCTCAATGAATTGTTCAGAATTGCTCAAGGCATCATAGTCCCACGTGGCATCATCGCCACTGTCGCGCAGCAAAAGGACTATATGAAGCGTATTCGATACAACGGAGGCTCTCGTTCTGCTCTACAGCCTGAGGGGATCGTGATCCTTGGAGATTACCTCAAGCACCAGAAAATTGCCGCCGAATTAGGCCTGCCAATCCCCAAAGACGGTGATTCACTATCAACGCGATTAGTTAAGTGTGAGAAAAGCTTCGAGGGCTCTAAAACCTATATCGATGATTCTTACTGGCGAATTGCAACACCAACCGATGCAGTCGAACCAGCCCCGACACTCCCATTCAAGTAGACGTCTAAACTCCGGTCCTGATGTAGTGACGCCCATTGAATCGATTTACGATCCGCGACTCAACATTAACCAGCCCCAACAGCGCAGCAGTCAGAGCTTCTGTCCCTAGCCAAGCATTCACTACGGTTTGAGAAATACTCAAATCTACGGGGGACTCAGCTTCTTCTAGCGCCTCTGGACTAATTGTTCGAGCACCATTCAGCTTTTTCCCATGCATCACCTTGGACACTGCTTCACTTTCGTATGCAGATTTCACGATTTCCATGACTTCTTCATACGGAGCGTGACCATACTGCTCCTGCCAATACTTAAACTCATTTTGGAAAAGCGGAAAATACAAATTCAGATGTAAAACGCCTTTACCCGTTCCACCATTATTAGTTCTGAACCTTTCGTTTGGTTCGAACCTCGCTGCGAGGAACCGAACCTCGAATGGAAAATCGTCATCCCATGAAACCTTTGAGATGCCATCGGATTTCGCTCGACGCACACCGGTTTTGTCCCCATCAATAGATTCTGACAGAACGGCCGTGTCGCCTTGTCCTCCAGTTGCTTCGTTTGAGCCACTATGAGTCTCGGAATCTTCACCACGCGGCCTGCTACCGCCTAATGACTCGGGAGACCCTGTTGAAGAAATTAATGCACTTTTCGTCCATGCGCTCTTACACGCCATTCCGCGAAAGCACGTTTAAGTCTTCCCAGGTGGCACAGCACCATCCATGGATGCGTTGCGACGGCCAGGATCGCCGCGGCCCGCACAAGCCATACGGCTACCCTGCGCCGCGGTACTAACCGCGAACTTGTACAAGAACTAGTGGACAACAACCAGCGCTAGTACAAAACAGCCAGCGGCCAGTCTTCCCTACTTTGTGGCGGAAGCCCCGGCCGATGTTGTGGTTTTTATCGGGCGCCTGCTTAGTTGTAGTAACTGGCCTTGCCGATGATGCCGTGGACGATTTCAGCGATGTGTTGGGCGTTTGTGCCGGTGCCCTGTTCGATCTGAGTGCGGCAAGAAAAGCCATCAGCGATGACAACCTTGCCTTCCGTGGCTGCCTTCTTCACCTTCGGGAATAGTTCGCGCTCCCCCAGCGCCATGGACACTTCAGCGTGGCCTTTCTCAAAGCCCCAGTTGCCGGCCAGGCCGCAGCAGCCGGTAGCGATCTGTTCCTCGTTGATGCCCAATGCCCGCAGCACGGCAGCGGAATGTTGCGGATCGCCTAATGACTTTTCGTGGCAGTGCACCTGTGTCAACGCGGAGACATCGCCCGGCGCGATGACGCCGGCGGCGACGAATTGCTCAAGGCGCTTGGCAATAAACTCGCTAAACGAGTGGGTGTTGCGCGCCAGGTTTTTAATCACTGCGCCGTATGTCGGGTCGTCGCAAAGCTCAGCGGCTTCATGTTGCAGCATCACGGTGCACGAGGGCTCCACGCCAATCACAGGCAGCCCGCGGTCCAGGTAGGGCTTCATCACCTTGACCGTCTGCCGCAGCACGCGCTTTACCATGTCGAGCTGCCCAGTCGAGTGCCAGGTCAAACCACAGCACACAAACTCCTGCGGTATGACCACCGTGTACCCGAGCGCTTCGAGCACCTCCACCGTGGCCGTCGCGGGTGAAGTACCCAGAGAGGAATTGAAAGAATCCGGCCACAACACCACGGTGCGTTCCCCCGGTGGCAATGGTGGAACTGGAGCGGCCGAAGAAACTGCCTCATCGCTACTTTCCGTGCTTCGGTTTACCGCGGCGTCGCCAAGCACGGGCACCGGCTCATGCTCTTTGTGCCACTTGCGCAGCGAGGTATGCGCGAAGTGGATGAGCGGACGGCCAGCATCCAACCCGGAGACTTTCGCTATAAGCGGCGCCAGTCGCGGCGCAGACATCACCTTATCCAACAGCGTGGGCACCACCGGAATCTTGTGCGCCACGTAGCCCAAAAGCGGCAGCCAGCCCATCACATAATGCGCACCCGGACGCAACTTGCCCTTGTAGTGGTTGTGCAGGAACTCCGCCTTGTACGTCGCCATGTCCACGTTCACCGGGCATTCGGAAACGCACGCCTTGCAGGACAAGCACAGGTCGAGAGCTTCCTCAACCTCTTTGGAACCGAAGCCGTCCTTGATGGACTCGCCACGGAACATCTCACTGAACATGCGGGCACGGCCGCGGGTCGAGTGCATCTCGTCGCCGGTAATCTGGGAGGACGGGCACATCGAGCCTGTCTCACTGCGGCACGCGGATACACCCACGCACCTATTGATGGCGTTGACCAGCGAGCCCTTGTCCTTGCCCAACTTGTGCACCGGCGTGAGCTCAAAGCGTCGCTGCCCCGGCGCCATGCGCAGCCCCTCAGTCACTGCCTCCGGCTTTACTAGAACGCCCGGGTTAAAGAAATTCTCCGGATCGAAAATCTCCTTGAACTGTTCGAATCGCTCGCGCATCTCCTGCGAGTACATGCGGTCCAGCAACGCCGAGCGTGCGCGGCCATCGCCGTGCTCGCCCGAGAGCGAACCACCGTGGGCCGAGACCAACTCCGCTGCCTCATTCATGAAGGATTCGAACTGCGCGATGCCCTCATCCGTGCCGAAGTCGAAGGAGATACGCACGTGCACGCAGCCCTTACCGAAGTGACCAAATGGAATACCGCGCAGCTCATGCTTTGCCATCAAAGCGTACAAATCCCGCAAATAGGCCGCCCGCTTGCTCCTGGCCCACCTTGGAGCGCAGCGCCTCCAACAGGCCGCCGCCCATGCCCTCGATTGTTACCACGTCCGGCATGCGAAGCTTCGCCGCTGCCGCCGCCCTTCTCGACGCACGAGTCGAGGAAATCTGGGACGCTCACACTGGCGAGTTTTAAAGGCGCTTCTTCTTGCGCAGCGGGATTCGGCGGACGATAGCGCGGCGTTCTTGGAGAGTCTCACGGCCGCACAGCCAAGCCACGAGCCCCATGGCGGCCACGCCCGCGCATACCGCGAAGGCTTTGGCGAAGCCGAAGTAGTCCGCCAGGCCGCCAACCACGATGGGACCAAGAATCTGGCCAAAGTCACCGGCCATCTGGAAGGTGGAAAGCACCTGACCGCCGGAGCGCTTGTTGCCCACGACGTCGCCAATAGCGGCAGTCTGCGCCGGATTGATAAGCCCGGAGGCGACGCCGGCAAAAGCCGAGACAATGAGCAGCGTCGGGATGGTATCGGCCAAGCCCATAAGCCCCACGAACACGCCCGTGCCCACCAATCCGATGAGGATCATAGGACGACGGCCGTAGATATCGGCCCACCTGCCAGAAAATTGCAGCACCACAGCGTTTCCCGCAGCGAATACAGCTAGAGCAAAGCCGGAGGCAGCGGCGCCGTTATGAAAGACCGAGGCGGCAAACAACGGCAGCACGGAAACTCGCACGCCCATGTTGATCCAGCCCTGCGCAAAGTTTGAGGTCAACACCGCCCGATACGCGGTATCGTGCCATGCCTCGCTGAGCTTCATCGGCGGCAGCGCCGCGCCCGCAGAACCATCGCGCGAAAGCGAAGGCATGAGAACCCAGACCACAACCGCCGCAAGCGCGACGCCCGCGCCATAAAGCACGAAAGGCCACCTAAAGCCCATAAACGCGAGGCTGGCGCCAAGCAGCGGGCCGATGATATTGCCAAGCAGGAAGGCCGTGGCATAGGTTGCAGAACACTTGCCGCGGATAGTCGGCGGCGAAAGCTTCACGATAAGCCCCATGGCAGAGACCGTGAACATCGTGGAACCGATACCCGCCAGGGCGCGAAAGAGCACGATGTGCCAATACTCCTGGGCCACCGCTACGAGCGCCGTGGTAATCGCCACCGTAAATAGGCCCGTCAGATAGACCCAGCGCGAGCCAAACTTGTCCACGAGCTTGCCCGCACCGGGCGCAAAGATGAGACGGCTGGCGGAGAAAATCGAGACCACCATGCCCGCGGCGGCCATGGATACATCGAAGCTCACCACGAACTGTGGAAGCAGCGGCGCGATGATGCCGTAGCCCAAGGCGATAATGAAGGCCGCCGAGACCATAATCCAAATTTCACGGGGGATCTTTGGCACTGCTTGCGGTTTGGGCTCACCGGCACTTAATTCATCTGCTGCAATAGCTGCTTTTTCATTGTGGGGCATAGCAACATTTACCTTAACCCGCTTGGCAAACCGGCAGCTAAGGATGGAAATGACACTAGAAATAGTTTAGAAAAATCCCAATTCGAACAAATTTTCGCACAATTTTCTTTTCATGTCAGCTACACCAATTAGGTTGTGCGCCATGAAGAACTTCAAGAACTCCCCTGCTTCCACAAACACCTGTTTCGGCATCCGCCACGCCGCAAGCCGGCGTGCACGCACTACCCATAGCCATTCGCATGTGTCCGAGCGCCTCCGCGCCGGCGAGATAGCCGCTGACATCCTCTTCCATGAAACAGAAACGCTCAACGCTCTAAACGGGATAGTGCGCCATCCACGCTCGCTGGCGCGGCCCACGCCAACATGGCGGCCACCATTAAAGGAGCTTCCGGCAGTAGCAGGCTTTCCGGCACTAACCATGGCAATAACGCGCCATCGTGTGGGCGAGCGCGCCCGCGCACGAGTCTTGGGCTATGGCGAAGACCGAGTGCCCGCGTATCTCGTCTCAGTACGAATTACTGATTCGACAGGAGCCTCTGTTACCCCGGAGCTTGCCGAAGCATGGGTGCGTGCAATGGTGCCGCCGGAGCTAGCAAACGCTGTCCACGAGCTAACCAATGCCGAAGCGCAGCGGTTCGTGTGGCTGGTTGACAGTGCCTACCTTCCGGTTCACTCTCCAGTCTCACTCTTCGCAGGCTTTAGCCAGGCAGCATAGCGGCTGATACCACGGTCCATATAGCGCAAACCGCGGCGAATGCCATCGCCGTGCCCAAGGTTTTCGCTATTTTCACGGAAGACGCTATCCGCAATTGCTGCGTTTCCGGGATAGACGGCATAGGACCGCAAGCCGGCAGGGGCAAAACGGATGAGGAGACACGCCGCAACGACCGTGAAGGCCTTGTCAATGGAATCAGAGGTAAGCGCCTGGCAGATAATGGCCAAGCGGTCATTTCCAGTTACCATCTGGTAGAAGTTCAACAGGCCTTCACGCCCGATATCGCCTTCCCCACCGAGCGAATAGATCGTGGGATAGACGACAAGCATGCCGGACAAGCATCCGGCCAGCAGGCCAATCACGATGGTGGTTGCCACGTAACGGAACATGCGCCGTTGCGCCAGCGCACCGAAGATATACCCTACGAACATGGACACAGGGATAAAGGCTAAAGGATGCGCAGCATAACTAGCGCTCAGCACAGAAGCGCCGAGGCCTGTAGCCATACCCAAGGTAGGCCCATACAAAATGGCAACCACGATAGTGCCCAAAGTATCGAAATAAAAGGGGATGTTCGTTCCTACCACCAAAGAGCCAATAAGCATATTCAGCGCCATCCCCATCACGGGGTTGAACATCATATAGCGCGGAAATAGCCCGTACCTAGAAAGTAATAGGCCCGCAGTTGCAACCAAGCCCAACGCCCAAATGGTGATGGTCAAAGGGCTCGAGAAGGTATAGGTTATCTCCCGGAACTGCGGGGATGTCGACATAGACCACGCGCCTGCGGCAACCAGCACCGAGAAGAGGACGCTTAGTTGACGCCAGCGATTGCGGAAGAGGCCCGATACGGCGCCCAGTTTAGAGCTCATCCTCGTCATCGTAGTCATCGATGACATCATCATCTTCATCATCTAGCGCTTCATCCTCATCGTCGTCAGCGCCGAAGATGTCGTAGACGTCGGGCTCCTCAAACTGTGCATCGTCGAAGGAAACCAACTGACACTCCCAGTCCAGAGCTTGATCGGAGACCAAGCTCAGCACATCAAAGAGGCGATCGAAGTCAGTGTAGGTACCAAGCTCCAAGGCCTCGGCCGGGACTTCAATGATTGGGGCGGAATCGTGAGCCTCGCCGACCTCAAACAATGCAAGACGCTGCTCCTCGCTCAAGTCATCGTCCTCGTCCTGCTCCCACAGCTCGTTGATGGCTTCATCCTCGAGCTCGTCATACTCTTCCTCGTCAAAGTCGAATGCCAAGAAACGCACGATGGCAGAGGGCACGCCATCGACAGTCTCTACGAGCACGCGCAGCTCAGAGTCGTTAGCCACCTCAGCCACGACGAGGTTCGGGTTGAACTCATCCTGCATAAACTCAAGGTCCGCAATGCGTTCATCGGTGCCTTCCAGCAGGTCCCGCAAAACCGTCACTACCTGATCGGTAGCGATGTGCTTTGCCACAGCCTCAACTGCATCATCCACGGAGAAGGCCACCGAGACCAGGACGGCCTCAAAGTCTTCATCGTCTTCATCCACATCCGCTGCCGCAATGTAGACATTCGCGGCAGGCAGGATTGGGTCAATTTCCACTAGTTGAATCTCAAGATCCGAAGTAATGGGCACAAACATCACGTCATCATTGACGCGGGACTCAATTCCCTCAGCGTCCAACGCAGAAGCGATATCTTCAAAAAAGCTCATCAGTGCAATCCATCCATGTGGCAGTTGGTCACCATGGCTATCACCAAGGCTCCTCAAAGCCTACCCGTTATCCTGCCGCCGTGTTTCTAAACCAAGCGCAGCCAAAAGCTCGGGTCGACCGCTTCCCCACTCGAGCATGTGATAGTTCTGCCATGCCTGGCGACGCCGCTCGAAGGGCGCAACCACGACCTGCGGCTCCGAGTCAAAAATCATGGTCTTGCGCTGGCTTGGCTCATAGCGCGGCCAGTTCTCGTTTGGCCGGCCAGTATGGATGAAAGAGGACCACTGCGACTGCATGAGTTGGGTCATGTCATCCATCAGGGCACTATCACCCATGCGGGTCAGTGCGGAGACCCGGGAAGCGCCAGGATCGCCGAAGACATTGGACAGCTCCATCGAGTGCATCGCTCCTAGCCCAAGCCACTTCAACGCCGCTGGCGCAAAATCGAAGCGATACATCCAGGTCTCGTGCTCCCGCGAGTGCGCATCGGCAACTCGTACGGTGGGCGCCCAGAACAGGGCGTCGGTAAGCAGGTGCGCAAAATCCTGCCGAGCAACTGCCCCGCCATAGGCCTCCACCACCGCTGGGGCGTTGACCTCGTCGAAGGAAGCAAGCAGGCGCAACGCGGCGCGCCGGCGCGCACTCTGACGCTGGTAGAGAAACTTGCCAAAGCTCGCCTCGTCCGAGTTCGTCCCCACCAAAAGCGGTACATCGGCTTGTTTGCCTTGGGCGAAAGCCTCCAACGGATGCAAAGGAATCAGATCGTCATCCACCGTGGGCGCGTAGCAGGAATTCAAGTGGAAAAGCTCGCCCGCACGCCACATCATCGATTGGCCGGCGCGCACTATGTCGCCGAATTCAGCCTCGCGCAAATCATCCACGCTGGCCGCGCGCGGCAAGGCCATACGGTTGACCAACTCGCGCGCCCAGAACGTTGATTGCGCCCGCGAATGCAGCATGCCAATCGGCGGCGACTGCGCAATCGCACGATGAAACAGCCCGTGCGCACGCGGCACCGTCATCAGTGTCAACACCGCTGCGCCACCGGCAGATTCACCCATCAAGGTGATGTTGCCATCATCTCCGCCGAAAGCGGCGATATTTTCCTTAACCCACTGCAAGGCCAGGAGCTGATCCGATACCGCTGGATTGGCCGAGCACTCGCCTCCCAGGCTGCGCAGATCCAAATAGCCCAGCGCCCCCAAACGGAAGTTGATGGAAACGTAGACCACGTTCATCTGCGCAGCCAGTTCGAATCCACGCAGCATAAGCATGTGCGAGGAGCCAACGATGAAACTGCCGCCATGGATGTAGACCACCACCGGCAGCTTTTCGTCGTTGTCTGGGCGAACGACGTCGAGATGCAAGCAATCCTCTCCGCCCGCGACGCGATCTTGCCAAGAATAGATAGGCTGCGGGGCTACTGGACCAAAGTCATAGCACTCGCGTACGCCTTCCCAACTGGGAGCTTTCTCGGCAGCACGAAAACGCTGGGCGCCGCTGGTATCGGCGCCGAATGGAATGCCCCTCCAAGAGCGCACGGGCGCGGAAATTGGGCGATCTGTACGGAGATCTTCTTCCCTCGTGCCACGTACCCAGCCAGATGAAGTCCGTACCGTCAGCTCGTCTTCCCACACGTTGGCTGCGGCCTCCGCCGCAGCGCGCGCACGACGATGCGCATCCGCTGCATGCATGCGGGCAGCGGCGGAACTAGTTTCACGGGGTACATCCCCGAAGCTCCCCTCAGCTTTCATACTTCTAAGACTAGAAAAGTTTCTGTCATTTAGACGAGTTTGGATACTTAAAAAAGTTCTCGACCAACGCTATCGCTAAATCCACAGCAAGCGCTCAGGAAAAAGCAGAGACACTTCGCTACGGTGGTTTTACAACAGGCAACCAAATACCGGTTGTCATAAACAGTTTTAGAGGTGATTTAGAAGATGAGCATTTTAGATAAGGCAAAAGGCGCAATTGAAAAGAGGGTTTCTAACAACGCGACGGGCCCGGCAAATCCCACCAACTCCGACAATGTTTATGAGATCACCCCGGAGGAAGCCAACCGCGTCACCAACGCGCTTTTAGATGGCCTAGACAAAGCAGTCGCAGCGCAGTCTGGTGTTATCAAGAAATACGTTGATGGCCTTCGCAAACGCAATCCGGAGTCAAGCCCAGCACAAATCCAAGCAATCCTCGATAAGCACTTGCTTAACCTAGTCTCTGGCACTGGTGCTGCTGCCGGTGCTTCCGCCGCAGTTCCGGGTGTAGGCACCATCGCCGGCATCGCTGCTATCGCGGCAGAATCCGTGGTTTTCCTGGAAGCTACCTCCTGGTACGTATTGTCTTCTGCTTACCTGCGCGGTGACAACATCGAAGACGAAGAACGGCGCCGTGCCCTGGTTCTGCTGGTGCTGACCGGTTCTAAGGGCAGCGCCTTGGTTGACACCTTGGTCGGCGACATGGGCACCGTCAAGGGCGTTACTTCCGCAGCCACCCTGTCGCGCTTTACCGGCCCAACCCTAAGCGGTCTCAACGGCCGTCTCACCAAGCTTTTTGCCAAGCAGGTAACCAAGCGCCTGAAATGGGCATGGGTCTCCAAGCTGATGCCAATGGGCATCGGTGCAGTGCTCGGCACTTCTGCCAACCGGAAACTTGCCAAGAAGGTAATTGAGCATGCTGGCGAGCAACTTTCGCCTTTGCCCACCTCATAAGGGGCGCTTTCACCCCTGACCTAGTGAGCAAAACAACTCGGAACGTATCATGGTTGAAGACACTTTTCGGGGTGCTGTGTGCACCCGCGCAAAGGCCCTACTAAAGTCCCATTAACGAACCGTAATTAACAAGGAAATGAGGCGAATTCCTGCCGTGAGCAACTCGAGCATTTTCGGCCCCAATGCGTGGCTGATTGACGAACAGTTCCAGCAGTACTCAAAGGATCCCAACTCCGTAGATAAGGAGTGGCGCGATTACTTTGAGGCCAACGGAGCACCGAAGAACGCGGCTTCTGCCCCAGCAGCCGCTGCACAATCCTCCGCGAAGAAGTCCACTCCGGCGAAGCCAGCTGCAGATTCTGCTACCCCGAACGGTGCGCCAGCAGCAAAGCCAGCGAAGGTAGCAGAGAAGCCAGGCAAGGATTCTGACTCCAAGAAGAACTACCCAGATTCCCCGCTCGATCGCATCGGCGAGGCTCCGGAGGCTGGCGAGCGTCAGCTCAAGGGCATGTTCAAGGCAATCGCTAAGAACATGGACGAGTCCCTCGAGATTCCAACCGCAACCACCGTGCGCGACGTTCCAGTCAAGCTGATGTGGGAAAACCGCGCGATGATCAACGATCACCTCAAGCGCACCCGCGGTGGCAAGATTTCCTTTACCCACATCTTGGGCTACGCCTTGGTCAAGGCGACCCAGATCCACCCAGACATGAACGTCCGTTACGAGGTCAAGGACGGCAAGCCGACTGTCGTACAGCCAGAGCACGTCAACCTGGGCCTCGCTATCGACCTCCCGCAGAAAGATGGCTCCCGCGCACTCGTTGTGGCAGCGGTCAAGGAAGCCGAGAAGATGTCCTTCTCCGAGTTCGTTGACGCATACCAGGACATCGTCAACCGCTCCCGCCAAAACAAGCTCACGATGGATGACTTCTCCGGCGTCACCATCAACCTCACCAACCCGGGCGGCATCGGCACCCGCCACTCCATCGCCCGCCTGACCAAGGGCTCCGGCGCCATCATCGGCGTCGGCTCCATGGATTACCCGGCTGAGTTCGCCGGCACCTCCGAGGACCGTCTGGCTGACATGGGTGTAGGCCGTCTGGTCACTCTGACCTCCACCTACGATCACCGCGTCATCCAGGGCGCGGAGTCCGGCGAGTTCCTGCGCACCTTGGGCCAGCTGATCACCGATGATCGCTTCTGGGACGAGCTGTTTGAGTCCATGGGCGTTCCTTACCAGCCATTCCGCTGGGCACAGGATGTCCCGAACACCGGCGTGGACAAGAACACCCGCGTCATGCAGTACATCGAGGCTTACCGCTCCCGCGGCCACCTCCTCGCCAACGTCAACCCACTTGGCTGGCGTCAGCCGGGCCTGCCTTGGCCGGATCACCGCGACCTTGACCTTAAGACCCACGGCCTGTCGATCTGGGATCTGGACCGCACCTTCAACGTCGGCGGCTTCGGTGGCCAGGAGACCATGAAGCTGCGCGACGTCGTCAAGCGTCTGCGTGATGCTTACACGCTGAAGGTCGGCTCCGAGTACGCCCACATCTTGGACCGCGATGAGCGCAGCTGGCTGCAGGATCGCCTCGAGGCTGGCATGCCAAAGCCATCCAACGCTGAGCAGAAGTACATCCTGCAGAAGGTCAACGCTGCTGAGGCATTCGAAAACTTCCTGCACACCAAGTACGTCGGCCAGAAGCGCTTCTCCCTCGAGGGAGCTGAGTCCCTCATCCCGCTGATGGATGCCATCGTGGACACTGCTGCGGGCCAGGGCCTCGACGAGGTCGTCATCGGCATGCCGCACCGTGGCCGCCTGAATGTCTTGTTCAACATTGTTGGCAAGCCACTGGCTGACCTCTTCGGCGAGTTCGACGGCAACTACAAGGGTGGCCAGCTCGGTGGCTCCGGTGACGTTAAGTACCACTTGGGTTCCCAGGGTCACCACATCCAGATGTTCGGTGACGGCGAAATCGACGTCAGCCTGGCTGCTAACCCGTCTCACCTCGAGGCCGTTGACCCAGTCTTGGAGGGCATCGCCCGCGCTAAGCAGGACCTACTGGACAAGGGCCAGGACGGCTTCTCCGTTGTCCCAGTCATGCTGCACGGTGACTCCTCCTTCAACGGCCTGGGCATTGTTCAGGAGACCATCAACCTGTCCCAGCTGCGTGGTTACACCACCGGCGGTACCGTCCACATCGTGGTCAACAACCAGGTGGGCTTCACCACTACCCCGGATTCCGCACGTTCTACCCACTACGCCACCGACCTGGCAAAGGGCTTCGATTGCCCGGTATTCCACGTCAACGGTGACGACCCAGAGGCAGTTGTCTGGGTTGGCCAGCTGGCTACTGAGTACCGCCGCAAGTTCGGCAAGGACGTCTTCATCGATCTCATCTGCTACCGCCTGCGCGGCCACAACGAGGCAGATGATCCTTCGATGACCCAGCCGGAGCTGTACTCCATCATCGATGACCACAAGTCTGTCCGTGAGATCTACACCGAGGAGCTCATCGGCCGTGGCGACCTGTCCGAAGCAGACGCTGAGGCTGCAGCTCGTGACTTCCACGACCAGATGGAATCCGTCTTCACCGAGGTCAAGGAATCGGAGGCCGGTGCCCCTGGCGAGCAGCACGGTATCACCTCTGCGCAGGAGCTGACCCACGGTCTGGATACCTCCATCACCGCCGAGGAGATCGAGGAAATTGGCCAGGCCTACGCCAACGGCCCAGAGGGCTTCGAGTACCACAAGCGTGTTGCCCGCGTTGCCAAGGAACGCCTGAAGACCTCCACCGAGGGCGGCATCGACTGGGGCTGGGGCGAGCTTATCGCCTTCGGCTCCCTGGCTAACCAGGGCAAGCTGGTCCGCCTGGCCGGTGAGGATTCCCGCCGCGGTACCTTCACCCAGCGCCACGCTATCCCGGTCGATCCGCGCGATGGCTCCGAGTACAACCCGCTGAACTACCTGGCTCAGACCAAGGGCAACGGCGGCCGCTTCCTGATTTACAACTCCGCCCTGACCGAGTACGCAGGCATGGGCTTCGAGTACGGCTACTCCGTGGGTAACCAGGACGCACTCGTTGCATGGGAGGCACAGTTCGGTGACTTCGCAAACGGTGCACAGACCATCATCGACGAGTACCTGTCCTCCGGTGAGGCAAAGTGGGGCCAGCTCTCCAGCCTGGTTCTGCTGCTGCCGCACGGCTACGAGGGCCAAGGCCCAGACCACTCCTCTGCCCGCATCGAGCGTTACCTGCAGCTGTGCGCTGAGGGCTCCATGACGGTGGCTCAGCCTTCTACCCCGGCTAACCACTTCCACCTGCTGCGTCGCCAGGCGCTGGGCTCCATGAAGCGTCCGCTGGTCGTCTTTACTCCGAAGTCCATGCTGCGTAACAAGGCATCCGCTTCTGCTATCTCCGAGTTCACCGAAATCAAGCACTTCCAGTCCGTCATCAATGACCCGAACTTCGTTGACCACGAGGGCAAGGTTGTAGGCGACGCCGAGAAGGTCAAGACCATCATGCTGGTCTCCGGCAAGCTCTACTGGGAGCTGGCTAAGAAGAAGGAAGCAGACGGCCGCGATGACGTCGCAATCGTCCGCCTCGAGATGCTGCATCCGATTCCGTTCAACCGTCTCGCAGAGGCATTCAAGGCCTTCCCCAATGCCACCCAGGTTCGCTTCGTCCAAGACGAACCAGCAAACCAGGGCCCATGGCCTTTCTACAACGAGCACCTGCGTGAGCTCATTCCGGATATGCCGGAAATGGTCCGCGTATCTCGCCGTGCGCAGTCCTCGACTGCAACCGGTATCGCCAAGGTCCACCAGATCGAGCAGAAGAAGCTGCTTGAAGAGGCCTTCGATGTCTAAGGCTTAAAAGCCAGATATAACGGCTAAAGCGCCCTTGCCGCCTCGAATAGAGGTAGCAAGGGCGCTTTAGTATATTTTCGAAAAAGCAAGCTCTACGAGGAGCTGCTCAGCAGCCAAGCTAGGACTTCGGCTTGCTCGAATTGTCCTTTTTCTCATCGCCGGAGGTCAGATCGGATCCTCCGGAAGAGTTGGAATCACCGCCGGTATCCATGACTGTGCCCGCATTGGATTGCGAGTTCCAATCACTTACGGTTTGCTCCAGAGAACCGGACTCGTCGGTCTTTTCCAGCAGCTCACGGATTTCCCCATCGGTCAAAAACTTGGTCAGGGAAGACACTGCGAGGCGTTCCTCACGGTCAAAAAGACCCTTGTAATAAACCACGACGTAGTTCTGCGGCAGATCCGGCTCCGCTTCCTTGCACCCCTGCGCGCTGGAAGGCTCTACCACCGCGAGGTCCGGCGGTAGCGCATTCATCAGCGCCACGTGGGTAGTAGCCAAGAAATCCTCGCCCGAGGGGTCCTTTTGGTCTTCCTCGTAGCGCTTCGAAATCTCGCGTGCGGCAACAGGGTTGAAGGCATCGAGCAATTCACCGGTGCAACCGATGTAGAAGTTCGTTGCGCCGTCGCCGCTCTCGATAAGCGGGAGGTTCTGCTCGTTAGCAGAGGTGGCCTCCAGTTCCTCATTACTGGCCACATTTGCGGCTCTGCCCTGGGACTCCAAAGTCTGCTTATACAACTCAGCGAGCAACAGCTGCCGCTTGGACTTTGGGTTGACGGATATGGTTACCGCTTGGTGCAAGCCAGGCTTTTCATCCGCCGAAGGATCAAATTTGGTGCAGGAGCTCAATGCAGCCAATGCCAGTCCGGCAGTCGCTAGCGTCGCTACAAGGCGGCGGGATCGCATCGGCACAGTTCTCCTTAAAGTTATGGTTCTTCCTAAATATTCCTAAAATTCTACACGGCACTGCTGGGCTTTCCGACGCCGCCTTATCCCAGCGTTTTCCTGTATTTAATAAGGGGCTAAGATGGGTTGGGTTATGACTAGCGCTATTACTGAATCCGCCGTTCGGGAGGCCCTTAGCCGGGTTGAAGACCCAGAAATCGGCCGCCCTATCACCGAGCTCGACATGGTGAAATCCGTCGCCATCGACGGCAATGACGTCAGCGTCGAAATCTATCTGACCATTGCCGGCTGCCCGATGAAAAACACCATCGAAGCCAACACTCGAGCCGTCCTCGAGGACATCGAGGGCGTTGGCAATGTCAGCGTGACCATGGATGCCATGAGCGATGAACAGCGTCGCGCTTTAAAGCAGAAGTTGCGCGGCGGCCAGGCTGAGCCGGAGATTCCTTTCGCCAAGCCAGAATCCACCACGCGCGTGTTCGCGGTGGCCTCTGGTAAAGGCGGCGTCGGCAAGAGCTCCACCACCGTCAACCTCGCAGCCGCGCTTTCGGCCAAGGGCTTAAAAGTTGGCATTGTCGACGCCGATATCTACGGCCACTCCGTACCGGGCCTGCTGGGTTCGACCGCCGGCCCCACCGTCATTGATGATGAAATGCTGCTGCCACCAATTTCCCACGGCATCAAGCACATCTCCATTGGCCAATTCGTCGAGGGCAACGCCCCTGTGGTCTGGCGCGGCCCGATGCTGCACCGCGCGCTGCAGCAATTCCTGGCTGACGTCTTCTGGGGCGATCTGGACGTTCTACTGCTCGATCTCCCACCCGGCACTGGCGACGTCGCGCTTTCCGTGGCTCAGCTCATCCCGAACGCCGAGCTGCTCATCGTCACTACCCCGCAGGCAGCAGCCGCGGAGGTGGCAGAGCGTGCAGGCTCCATCTCGCAGCAGACTCGCCAGCGCGTAGCCGGCGTTATTGAGAACATGGGCGCCATGGTGCTGCCTGACGGTTCCACGATGGATATCTTTGGTACCGGCGGCGGCAAGGTTGTAGCAGAGCGCCTTAGCACCATCTTGGGCTACGAGGTGCCTGTCTTGGCTGAGGTGCCGCTCGATCCGGCTCTGCGCACCGGCGGCGATGCCGGCGAACCAATCATCACCGCCGCCCCGGATTCTCCTTCTGCAACGGCAATCAAGCAGCTAGCGGATAAGCTCGCCATCCGCAACGACTCTCTGGTGGGCAAGACCTTAGGTCTGGGCGTTACCCGCCACTAAAAAATTAGGCAGACGCCTAAAGCAGTTACTGCTTAGGTAACATCAGCCCAAGAAAAGCCGGTTCCTTCTGCGTTGTCATTTGCCGCAGTTGGTGCCGACTTTGGCGCCGACTTTGGCGTAGGTGCCTGCGGCTGTTGAGCCGAGCTCTGCTGCGGTTGTGCCGGTGCCGCGTAAATCTGGGAGTAGTCGAAGGTCGGGCGCTGCTGGCCCTGCTGACCTGAATTCGCCTGTTGACTGCGCTGACTGTGTTGGGCACGTGGCCCGGAAGCACCGCGCTGCGCTGCGGAGTGCGCTTGCTCATCGCCCGCGCTTAGATGCGGTTTGCCCATTCCCTCTGTCAGCTTGCGCGGGTCGAAATCATCCCAAGCGGAATCGTCTCCGTCAAAAAGAGCCTTGGTGATAGCACCGCGTGGGCCCAAGCGCGTCCATTCGGCGGCCTGGCTGATGGGGCCACGCAAAGTTTCAAATTCCTCGCTCAGGCCGCCCATTTCACCTTGTAGTTCGGCCTTGGCATTGTTGATTGCCTTACGCGCAGCATAGATTGCCGCACGGACATCCATGATTACGCCGGGGAGCCTCTCTGGACCGATGATCACGATGCCAAGAAGCACGATGACGGCAATCTCTGTCCAACCGATTGAAGAAAACACTATGCTATCTTAGCCCTCCGTTAGCGCCTGTGCGCTATGTGAAACGGACACCAACCTCATTCGCCTTGACTCCGCTGCTAATAGCGCCACTTAGCGCCACTGCATTAACGCCTCTGATTGTGCTTGATGGCGCGAATGACCATCTCGACCTTGTCAAGGATATCGCGCTCGCCGACGCCACTGGTACCGCCGTGTGCGCTGAAATTGTTTCGCCCTTTTTCAGGTGTGGCGGCGTCCTCGTCAGCTGCTTCAGCTGCGATTCCGGCCAGCTTGGCCATCAAATCTTTCGGTGCACGCACTTGGTGGTCAACGTTGCAGTTGCGCACCCACTGGGAAGCACGGCGCTGCTCACGGACGTCGGCGCGACATTCAGCGCAGTGCACCAGGTGAACATGCACACGATGAGTGGCTTTGGGATCCATCTCGCCATCGACGAAGGCTGCCACAGCTTCGGGGCCTAAGTGCCCAATGGAATCAGCCCGCCGAGCCCTTGCTTTGGCCTTATCACGGGCCTTGGCAAGAGTCTTGTCAAAGGTGGTGGTGGCGCCTTCTACTCCACGCATATGAAACGAGGCGCGGTGCTGATGTGCAGAATCCTCCACGGGAGTTTTGCCACCTACCTTTCTATCGAACGTTGGGTTCGTTAATTAGTCTCCACAATAGACCTCATTGCACTTTAGCGTGGGCGGCCTAGCGGCTACGGAGCAAAACTCGGGCTTCGTCGTTGGTCTGCGCGGCGGTTTCGAGAGCCGCGCGCAGCTGTGCACGGCCGCGGTGGATGCGCGAACGAACGGTACCCATCTTCACGCCCAGGGTCTCTGCGATTTCGTCGTAGCTCATTCCCACGACGTCACACAGAACAACTGCTACACGGAAGTCAGGGGCCAGCTCGTCGAGCGCCTTTTGCAAGATCGGGTCCAAGTTGGCCACGGTATAAGCTTGCTCCGGGGTCATATCGGTGCCGGGCACGCGCTCATAATCTTCCGGCAGGGCCTCCATCCGTATCTTGGCACGATGGCGGACCATATCTAAGAAGAGGTTGGTGGTAATCCGGTGCAACCAGCCGCGGAAAGTACCGGGCTGATACTTATCAAGCGAGCGGAACACACGCATGAAGGTCTCTTGGGTCAAGTCCTCTGCATCATGCTGGTTACCGGACAAGCGGTATGCCAGGCGGTAAACGGAGTCTGCATGCTCGTCCACGAGCTCCGACCACGAAGGCATCGCAGCCTGGCCGGCGTCGAACGCGGCTGTGCCGCTGAGTTCTTCGGAAGCAGCGACGTGAGGCTCCGTTGGGCTAGTGGCCACACCAGTTTCCTGGCGCAAAGACGAATCGACGCGATGCTTCCTTTTCATGCTTTCATCTTCCTATACCGAGCTTCAAAACGCCAGACAGTACTCTGCGAAGTGACTGTGAGCGTCACCGAAAAACAAAAACTTCTACCTCATCAGTAACAATCCTGGCGTCTTGACACCGCATACACAGAAAATTACCTATGGTTTAGGTTGTGACTAATACGGCATACGACGCACTGCGTTCTTACATCGAATCCACCAGCGAAGTTTCTACGGCACTCGCCGGGGCCCGTTCCCATGCCGAGGAATTTGGCTTGTCCGTACCGGACGAAGCAACCGGGCAGCTTCTTTCCTCCCTTTCCGCAGCCAGCTCTGGCGCTGATCGCCCCCAGGCCATCGCCATTACTCCGGCTGCTGCTGTAGCCGGAATCTACCTCCTGCAGGGCCTGCCTAACAATGGAATCGTCACCTGCATCGATCCGGAGGCAGAGCATCAGGCCATGGCGAAGTCCACCTTCCGTGAGGCTGGCTTTGCCACCACCCGCGCGCGCTTTTTGCCCTCCCATCCTCTGGAGGTCATGGGACGTCTCGCCACCGATTCTTATCAATTGATCTTCGCAGACGTTCCCGCGCTGGATATGCCGGCTCTTATCAACGCCGCTTTCCCACTGCTGCGTAAGAACGGCACGCTGGTTCTCGCGAACTCTTTGTTGGATGGCACCCTCGCCGACACCACCCGCAGCGACCGCGACACTGCCGCTGCCCGAGAAGCAGACGAGCTCGCCCGCTCACTCGAAGACGCCGTAGTAACCCGTCTACCACTGGGTTCCGGCCTAACGCTTATCACCAAGCGCTAAGAAAGTAGAAACCTCACACGAGATACAGGCGGCTGCCCCTTCATCTCGTGTGAGGCTTCTGTGTTTTCTCCCCGCCGCGGTGCGCTAGACGGTTTCGTTCTTGCCCACGACGACAACGCCGCCGGCAGAGACCTTAAAGCGGGACTCGTCGCGCTCGCGGTCGCAGCCGATGATGGCACCTTCGGAAACCACCACGTTCTTATCCAAAATGGCATGGCGGACAACCGCGCCCTTGCCCACGCGCACGCCTGGCAGCAGCACCGAGCCTTCTACTGAAGCTCCGTCGGCCACATGCACGTCCGAGGACAGCACAGAGTTGCGCACGGTGCCGCCGGAGATGATGCAGCCGGGGGCCACCATGGAAGACTGCGCGATGCCGTTTTGGACGAACTTCGCTGGCGGAAGGTTGGACTCATCCGTGGAGTGGATGGGCCAATGATTGTTATAAAGATTAAAAATCGGGTGCACCGAAATTAAGTCCATGTGCGCTTCGTAGAAAGAATCGATGGTGCCCACATCGCGCCAATAACCATGGTCGCGCTCAGTGGAACCTGGCACGTCATTCGCCATGAAGTCATAAACATGCGCCTGCCCGCGCTCCACGAAGTACGGAATGATGTCGCCGCCCATGTCGTGGTCGGAGTTTTCGTTCTCCTCGTCCTTGAGCAGGGCCTCAATCAGAGCATCGGCCGTAAAGACGTAGTTACCCATGGACGCATAGGTCATGTTCGGATCATCCGGAGTCGAAGGCGGATTATCCGGCTTTTCCAAAAACTCCGTGATGGTTCCCATGCCGTCTGCCTGAATGCAGCCAAATGCGGTGGCCTCGCTACGCGGCACGCGAATGCCCGCCACGGAGCAGTCGAGCCCAGTAGCGATGTGTTCCTGAACCATCTGCTGCGGGTCCATGCGATAGACGTGGTCGGCGCCGAAGACGATGACATAGTCCGGCTTTTCGTCATAAATCAAGTTAAGCGACTGGACAATAGCGTCGGCGGAACCGTTGTACCAACGCTTACCGCGACGCTGCTGGGCGGGCACGGAGGCGATGTACTGGGAAGTCGGGCCAGACAAATTCCAAGCCTGCGAGATGTGGCGGTCGAGGGAATGGGACTTGTATTGGGTGAGCACCGCAATCTTGAGGTAGCCCGCGTTGACGAGGTTAGACAGGACGAAGTCGATGAGACGGTAGGAGCCGCCGAAGGGGACGGCGGGCTTTGCGCGATCTTCCGTAAGGGGGAATAGGCGCTTGCCTTCACCGCCGGCGAGGACAATGGCGAGGACATTAGGCTGGGTTTTCACATGTTCCAACCTATTCAGTTTTAGGCCGCTTCGCAGAGGAAATAGGTCAGAAACTACCCCCACGGGAATTTTCTGCACGGTATGGATTTTCTCCGTATTCTGGGAGGACATGAGAGCCGGAATTTTTTCCAAGGAATACCCACCTGAGATTTACGGTGGCGCTGGCGTGCACGTCGCCGAGCTAACCCGCTTCATGCGGGAGTTAATCGATGTTTCCGTTCACTGCATGGGTGGCCCACGCGAGGAAAAGGACGTCTTCAACCACGGCGTTGATCCAGAACTTTCCGCAGCCAACCCCGCCATCCAAACTCTTTCCACGGGTCTGCGCATGGCTAATGCAGCTTCCGATATTGATATCGCGCATTCCCACACCTGGTACTCCGGCCTCGGCGGCCATCTCGCCGCCCGCCTCTACGACATCCCGCATGTGGTCACCGCCCACTCTTTGGAGCCGCACCGCCCATGGAAGCGTGAGCAGCTCGGTGGCGGCTACGAGATTTCCTCGTGGTCCGAGAAAAACGCCATGGAATACGCCGACGGCGTCATCGCGGTTTCCGCCGGCATGAAAGCCTCCATTCTGGATGCTTATCCCCGCATCGATGAGTCCAAGGTGCATGTTGTGCTCAATGGCATCGATACCGAGCTGTGGCAGCCGCGCGAGGCAGACTACCTGGACAAACTCGGCGTCGACAAGCAGCGCCCCATCGTTGCCTTCGTCGGCCGCATCACCCGCCAAAAGGGCGTGAAGCACCTGCTGAAGGCCGCGGCCCAGTTTGATTCAGACGTCCAGCTGGTGCTGTGCGCAGGCGCTCCCGATACTCCAGAAATCGCCGCGGAAACCGCAGCTTTGGTCGAAGACCTGCAGGCCAACCGCGACGGCGTGTTCTGGGTGCAGGAAATGCTCTCTCGCAGCCTCATCCAAGAGGTGTACTCTGGCGCCGACGTCTTCGTGTGTCCTTCTATCTACGAGCCTTTGGGAATCGTTAACTTGGAGGCCATGGCGTGCGGGACTGCAGTAGTTGCATCTGACGTCGGAGGAATCCCCGAGGTTGTCGTCGACGGTGAGACCGGAATCCTCGTCCACTACGACGAAAATGCGGTCGCTGACTTCGAGGCCAACCTCGCTGCTGCCGTCAACCAGGTCGTCGCCGACAAGGAGCACGCAACCGCATTCGGCCAAGCCGGCCGCACGCGAGCTGTGGAGAAGTTCTCGTGGGCCACCATCGCCTCCCAGACCGTAGATATTTACCGCGCACTGATTTAAATCGAGAATCTTTAGAAAGGCACTTTGTGACAACCCATCGCCCCGAACTGCACTTCACCCCTGAGTCTGGAGTCCTCGAGGCTCCGGCCGGCGTGCTGCTAGACGGCAATACGTGGCACCTGTTTTTCCAGTACCGCCACGAACTTTCCGCCCCGGCGCGCTGGGGACACAACTATTCTGAAGAATTTCCATTCGATTGGTTGGAGTGCGACGACGCACTTGCCCCTGTCGGCGGTGAGCTTTCCTTGCGCGCCGGTTCTGTAGCCGCGGGCGAAGATGCTATCAACCTCTACTTCACCTCCGTGACTTCCACCGGCACCTCGGTGCGTTTAGCACGCTACACCGATTTCATCGATGTCTGCGAAATTTCGGATGACTCCAACGCACTAGACCCGAATGTCGTGCGCTATGGCGAGGTAGCCGCCAACGTCACCAATTACTCCCGCTTCCGCTCGCCTTCCGTGGTTCCAGACTGGGTCGCGGCCGACCGCGATGAAGGCCACGAGGGCTGGCTCATGCTCGCACTAACCGGCCACTCCGACGCGCCGCTGCCCGTTATCCTGCGCTCGGCCGACGGCTTGACCTGGGATGTGGAAGGCCCGCTCGAGTTCAATGGCGATCCTGGTTTCAACGAGGGCGAGGTCCCGGCAAACTCGCCGATTCCACCGGTTGTCTCTCCACGCCTGGTCCGCTTGCGTGACGAGGTAGATGAGCGCATTTACGACGTCCTCCTGGTTACCCTTGAGCGCGATAACCGCGATGTCTCCGGTTACCTCGTCGGCCGCTTGGAGGGCACCACCTTCACCGTCGCCTCCGGTTTCCAGCGCATCGACTTCGGCCACGATTTCTCCCGCCCGCGCAACACCAACGCCACCGAGGGCACCGTCCCGCAGGAGACCCGCTACGACGAAGCGGTTGTCCTGGGTCTTCTCAACGGCAATGGCCGCGGCGACGATCCTGCAGCGCATCCTTCCTTCGAGGAGGAAGGATGGGCCAATACCCTCGCACTGCCGCGTCGCATCACCCTCCAGGGAGGCAAGCTCTTCCAGACTCCGCCGCGCGGCCTGCCGGATGCCATCCGCCAGTCAGAGCGCGCCCGCTCCTGGGTCGGCGTAATGGATGTCCCGGAAGGCTCCTCCGTCACCGTCACCTTGCTCGACGGCAACGGCAAGCCCGCGGCAGTCATCACCCATGCTGGCAGCACACTGACCTTAGATCGTTCCATGGGCACTGCTTTCGATTCCTATTTCAAGGACTCGGCTCCTGCCGTAGCGCATTTGGCTGAGGGTGATTCCGATTCCCTCACCGTCGTGGTCGACGGTGCCACCGTAGAGGTCTACGCCGACGGCGGCCAGGTAGCCATGGGCTCCCGCGTCTACTTCGACGGCGGTTGCTCTGATCTCCAGGTCGAGACCGCCGGTGAGGCCGTCATCGAGCAATCCTGGCAGCGCAAAGGCTCGCAGCTCTAAGCGCGACGTGTTTTAACACTCAAAGCGACAATAGGGAAAGGCAGAGCATCTGTGCTCTGCCTTTCCCTATTGTTTGTGCAACCGGCCAGACCTTTGGCCTTGCCCACCGCTATTTAGACTGCGCGCAGACGGTCCAGGCGGGCATGAGCGGTGACCTGCATGGTCTCTGGCAATTTTGCCATGCGCTCAGCAAGCTCTTCCTTTTCAAGGTGGCGGGCAGACGGGCTCATGCCAACCTGCGCGGCAATAGAGGCGCGATCCAGGGTCATCGGATAAGAGATATCAACCGGATCTGCTGCCTGCTCCAGGTAGCCGGCGGCCTGCTCGTACATGCGCTCGATCTTGCCTTCTTCCACGCCCAAGATTCCCAGCGGCTCGCGCAGTTCATCCAGATGGCCGAGGTCCGGAGTCAAGACAATGACCTCGCCGCCTGGACGCAAGATGCGCTGGAACTCCGCTGGGTTGCGCGGGGCAAAGACCACCGATACCGCATCGATGGAATCATCCTGCAGCGGCAACCGCTCCCACACATCCGCCACCACGGCGCCAACGCGCGGATGGCACTTTGCCAGATGCTTGGCAGCATGTGGGGAAATATCCAAACCAACGCCACGGGCCTCAGCGATGGAATCCAAGGTATGTGCTAGGTAATAGCCGGTGCCGGCACCGACTTCAAGCAGCATAGGCTCGGCAGTCTCAGGCAACTCGTTGGCATCAAGTGCGTCCTGCACTGCGCCAGTGACAGCCTCCACAAATGGGGCGAAGTGGCCCAAAGACAAGAAGGTCTCACGCGCGGAAACCATCTCACTGGAATCGCCCTTATGCTTTAGCCCTGCCCCGGGGGCAAGGGTGACATAGCCTTGTTTGGCCACATCAAAAGAGTGCCCAGACTCAGAGACGAGACGAGCAAAATCGTCGGCGCCGCTTAGCGCGGTGCCATCGTTTGGGTCGGCCAGAACATCGATGACGTGTGAAAGCATGCCTTAAAGACTAGCTGGAAACTTCGGTCAGCAATGAACCAAGTTCCGCAGCCTCCTCTTTTGTGAGCTCCACAACAATACGGCCACCACCATCGGAGGGGATTCGCATGACAATTTTGCGGGACTCCTCAACCGCTTCCATTGGCCCACCTGTCGTGCGTGGCTTCATAGCTGCCATAGCTGTACCGCTCCTTTGGGATGTAAAATTTTTGGGTTACCCAAACCACTCTACGCCTTTATTGCTAGTCAAGGGGCGGTTACGAAATTGGTCTAGCTGTTTCGCCCTCGCTTCGGTAGCGCTTTTCTACCTCCGCCAGCAAGGCATCCACCTGGGATTGGCGGTATCCATGGGAAACGACGTCGAACTTGATGTCATCAAAGTTGCCATCTTGAAGCGCTCGCTGATTGTTTGCCAACACATCGCGTTTTTCATCAAGATCGTCTAGCACTTCCCCCCGCCCAAAAATCGAGCCCCACGCCCATGTCCCTAAAACCACCAACGCGAGCAGAACGACGATAAGCAAAATCCACGACAGCATGGGCTAAAGCTTACCGCCGGATGGTTCACGTTGAGCAACAGGACCTATTACTCCGTCGCGTGACAAAATCGTGCGCGCGACCACCTCAGCCATGGGCGCAAGCTCATGCAGCGGCCGGTTGCGGTGGATGCGCTCGCCAAGGTCTACTTCGGCGATGGAAGAAACACCGCAGCGCTTAGCGACGTCGATAAGCAGCCCGGCTTCCACCCCGTAGCCATCAACAAATGGCAATGCCCGAGCCAGCGACGTGCGCAGCGCATATTCGCCACCCAAGGGCTGTGCGATATCTCCGAGCTCCGGGAAGAAGGTGCGCAGCAAAGGCTTAGCGGTCAACTCCGTGACCCGCCCGCCGCCGCTTGGGGCACCGTTGAAGGTACGACGATAAGTAGCTTTGACCATCTGGATCTCTGGATCCGCAAACGGCGCAGCCAACTGCGCGACCATCCCTGGACACGCAGACTCCAAGTCGGCATCAACGAAGACCACGATGTCACCTTGCGCTGCGGCGACCCCGCGCCAGAGGGATTCACCCTTGCCCGGCCGCGGCGCAATCTCCGGCAGGATTTCGCGCCAGTTGTATACCTTTGCTCCGGCAGCGGCAGCGCGCTGCGCGGTGTGATCCGTGGAGTCAGCATCGACAACGATGACCTCCATTGGGTCATCTGCCAAACAGGCTCGTACCACGTTCGCGACGGTTGCTTCCTCGTTGAGCGCTGGGATGATGACAGAAACGCTCATGCGAGCCCACGGGTGGTGTTCAGCGGGGCCATCGTGCCTTCGATAGCTGCGGTCATACGAATGACGTCGAGGGTCTCCGCGACCTCGTGGACGCGGAAAGCGGCCACACCATGCGCCGCCGACCACGCGGTTGCGGCCAATGTCCCTGCCACGCGCTTGCCGACGCCGCGGTCCAAAGTCTCGCCTACGAAGTCCTTGTTAGACAACGCCATCAGTACCGGCCAGCCCGTGGCAACAACCTCGTCGATGCGGCGCAGCAACTCCAGCCCGTGAAAGGTGTTCTTGCCAAAGTCGTGGGTTGGGTCGATAAAGACCAGCTCCTCCGGGCACCCCAGGCTCGCCGCCTTTTCTGCCAGAGCAGTCGTCTCCGCGATGACATCCGCTACGACGTCGTCAAAGTGCACGCGGTGTGGGCGCGTGCGTGGGGTGACGCCGCCCGTATGCGAGCAGACATAGCCGACCTTATGTTCTCCGGCGACTTCGATGAGCTCAGGGTCCCAGCCCGCCCATGTGTCATTGATGAGCGTCGCCCCGGCTGTGATGGCGGCTTCGGCAACGCTTGCGCGCCATGTATCTACTGAGATGGTGACATCCGGGTAGCGCTCGTGCGCCGCGGCAATCGTGGGAACCACGCGCTCGATCTCTTCCTGCGCGTCCACGGCTTCGCCAGGCCCTGCCTTCACGCCACCGATGTCGACGATGCTGGCACCCTGCTCGATCACCTCGGCACAGCGGCGAAGGGCCTCAGCTTCGGCGAAGGTTGCGCCCTTGTCATAGAACGAATCCGGCGTGCGATTGACAATTGCCATCACCTGCGCCAACTTGGCGCTACGCGGATTAGCGCTCATCACGAATCCGCTTATCGCTCATCACCTTGTGCGAGTTCACGATGTGTGCGACCGCTTCGTCGACGTCATCAGTAAGCAGGAACAAGTCCATGTCTGATGCGCTGATAAGGCCGCGTGCTGCCATGGTGGACTTCATCCACTCTAGGAGTCCGGACCAGTACTCGGTGCCCATCAGGACGATTGGATAATTGGTGACCTTTCCGGTTTGCACCATGCAGGCCACCTCAAAGAACTCGTCCATGGTGCCCATGCCACCAGGCAGACAGATAAAAGCCTGGGAATACTTCAAGAACATCGTCTTGCGGGCAAAGAAGTAACGGAAGTTCAATCCCAGATCGACGTATTCGTTAAGTCCCTGTTCATGCGGAAGCTCGATGCCAAGGCCTACCGAAAGGCCTTTTTCCTCATAAGCACCACGATTCGCAGCCTCCATTAGTCCTGGGCCGCCACCGGTGATGACCGCGTACTGGGCATTGGTTAGCGCTTTGCCCACGCGAACGCCCAAGTCATATTCCGGCGTGCCCTCGCCCAGACGTGCGGAGCCGAAGACGGTGACAGCCTTCGGCAGCTTTGCCAAAGCATCAAAACCCGAGACGAATTCCCCCTGGATGCGCAGAACCCGCCACGGGTCCGCGTGCTGCCATTCGTGGTCGGCCCCGGATTCCAGCAGGCGCTGGTCATAGGTTGAGGTCTGCTCGCCCTCGGTGCGCAGCAATAATGGTCCGCGCAGGGTGCGATTACGTTCTGGCGACATATTGGTTAGGCCTCCTTGGCGTTTGCGCCGCTTAAATACTCAATCAAAGCATCGGACACGGAAGTAATTTGCGCAATTGGAACCTGCTCGTCTTTCTTATGCGCAAACCCCGGATCACCCGGGCCAAAATTCACGGCCGGAGTGCCCATCTCGGAAAAACGAGCAACGTCAGTCCAGCCGTATTTCGCACGGAAGTTACCGCCGACGGCGTCGACAAGCGCGCGAGCGGCGGGCTGGCCCAGGCCTGGAAGGGCTGCGGAGGATTCGTCATCAACCTCAATGGTGACGTTTTCATGCTCTCCGATAACCTCACGCATATGCGCCATGGCCTCGCGCAAGCTCCGGTCTGGCGCGAAGCGGAAGTTCACAAACATCCATGCCTCATCTGGAATGGTGTTGGTTGCTACTCCGGATTCCAGATGCACGATGTTGAGACCTTCCTTATAGGTACAACCATCAATGGTGACCTCGCGCGGAGCGTAGTTCGCCACGTTGACCATGATCGGTGCCAGTTTATGAGCAGCATTAGACCCCAGCCAGGCACGCGCGGAATGAGCGCGGGTTCCGTGCGCCGTGATGCGGAGACGGATGGTACCCTGGCAGCCGGCCTCGATCATGGCGCCGGAAGGCTCTCCCAAAAGAGCTAGATCGCCGTGCAGCCACTCGGGGTGGTCTTTTTGCAGATGTCCCAGCCCATTAAATTCCGAGGAGACTTCCTCCCCCTCGTAAGCAATGACTGTTAAGTCATGGGCGAGGTCGGGGGCGTCGTAAAGCGCAGCAAAAGCGTGCAGGTACACGGCCATGCCAGACTTCATATCGACGGTGCCACAGCCCCACATGACATCGCCTTCCATGTGGTGGGGAACGTTATCCGCCAGCGGGACGGTATCGATGTGGCCAGCCAGAATCACGCGGGATTCGAGCCCGCGATTGGTGCGGGCGCAGACGGTGTTTGCGTATCGCACCACTTCGATCTTGTCATTATCAAGGCCCCGTAGGGCTGCCTCTATTGCATCAGCGATCTCCTCCTCATGATGAGAGGGGCTCGGGATGTCTACGAGCGCTTTGGTCAATTCGATTGGGGAGGCAAAGAGATCTAAAGTCACAAAGCGCCATCGTAGCGACCTTGCACGATGGCTGCATTGTGTAATATACCTCTCAATACTTTGTTCTAAATCACAAAAGGTGCATCGATATGGCAGAAACCTCACAGCAGCTCAAGACACGCCACCTCACGATGATGGGGCTCGGGTCTGCGGTTGGCGCAGGCCTCTTTCTAGGCGTTGGCCTGGGAATCCAAATGTCCGGTACCTCGGTTCTGCTTTCCTATGCAGTCGCCGGCCTCTTGGTCGGCGCCATCATGTGGATGCTCGGCGAGATGGCAGCAGCCCGCCCCTCGCTAGGATCCTTTTCCACCTATGCCGGCCAAGCTTTTGGCAATTGGGCACGCTTTACCCTGGGCTGGTTGTTTTGGTTCATGCTAGTGATGGTGATGGGAGCCGAGATTACGGGCGCTGCCGCAATCATCGCCTCCTGGTTTAACATCGCAGCGTGGATTCCCGCCCTTATCGCAGTCTCCTTCTTCGCGGTGGTCAACTTTGCAGCCGTTCGTGGATTCGGCGAGTTCGAATTCTGGTTCGCCATCATCAAGGTGGCCGTCATCCTAGCCTTCCTGGCAGTGGGCGTACTGATGCTGATTGGCGTGCTGCCAGGCTTCAACGGCGACCTCGCAACCACCAACTTCACGGAGAACTTCCTTCCGAATGGCATGCCGGGCTTTGCTTCCGGATTGCTCGCCGTTGCATTCGCCTTCGGCGGTATTGAGATGGTAACCATCGCCGCCGCCGAGTCGGAGGATCCTGCACGCAACGTCGCGACCGCCGTGCGTGCGGTTATCTTCCGCATCATGGTCTTCTACATTGGCGCCATCGTGGTCATCACCATGGTTTTGCCATTTAAATACATCCAAGATGCCGATGCAGCCGCCGATTCCCCATTCACCCTGGTGCTAGAGGCCGCGCAAATCCCATTCGCCGCGGGCTTTATGGAAGTCATCATCGCTTTGGCCCTGCTTTCTGCATTCAACGCGCAGATCTACTCCACCTCCCGCGTAATTTTCGACATGGCTAAGGACGGCTCGGCACCGGCTATCTTTAAAAAGCAGAACCCATCGGGCTCCCCAGTCTTCGCCGTCATCTTGTCCATGCTTTTCGCATTCGGCTCCGTGCTGCTGCAGTTCTGGAATCCGCCAGGACTTCTGTCCTTCCTCTTCAATGCAGTCGGCGGCTGCCTGCTAGTGATCTGGACCTTCGTGGTTTTGTCCTACTTGAAGCTGCACCCAATCATGAAGAAGAACGGTGAGCTTTCCGCCGTCGAGGTCATCGCCTACCCGGTTCTGCCATGGGCCACCCTGCTGGCGATTGCCGCATTGGTTGTTCTCATGCTCTTCGACCCATCCGCACGCAACCAGGTCCTTGCAGTGAGTGCGCTGACCGTCGTGCTCATCGTTGCGTCCCGCCTCACAAAACCTCGCCAAGTAAACACGGTGTCGAAGTAGCTGTGTATGCTCTAGCGGTGAAAGAAATGGCCTAGTTTTCGCTAGGCTCTACCCCGCATTTGTGAAGGTTTTTCCTAAAGCTATGACTTCTGCATCCGCACGCGGCCTTGCCACCCTTACCCACGATGGGACCGTTCTCGACGTGTGGTTCCCCGCCGTTCATATCGGCGATGACGCCCCGGTAACCGAGTCCGGCACCACTCGCTTGGAAGAGACCCCTCAGCAGTTCGCCGCCTTGGCGGGCCCGGATGAGGAGCGCGGCGTCGCCCGCGTGGCGGTTGAGACCGCCATTAAGGACTTGGATGATGCGCCGCTGGACGCATATGACGCATACCTGCGCCTACACCTGCTCTCGCACCGTGCCGTCAAGCCGCACGGTCTGAACATGGACGGCATCTTCGGACTTCTGGCCAACGTTGTGTGGACCAACTACGGCCCATGCGCTGTGGCTGACTTCCAGATGATCCGCGGCCGCCTGTCCTCCCGCGGCCCGGTCACCGTCTACTCCGTAGACAAGTTCCCGCGCATGGTGGACTACGTTGTGCCAACCGGCGTGCGCATCGGCGATGCTGACCGCGTCCGCTTGGGCGCTCACCTGGCTGAGGGCACCACCGTCATGCACGAAGGCTTCGTCAACTTCAATGCTGGCACCCTGGGCGCCTCCATGGTCGAAGGCCGCATCTCTGCAGGAGTTGTTGTCGGTGACGGCTCCGATATCGGCGGCGGCGCCTCCATCATGGGCACGCTTTCCGGTGGCGGCAAGGAAGTCATCTCCATCGGTGAGCGCTGCCTGCTCGGCGCTAACTCCGGTATCGGCATATCGCTTGGCAACGACGCAGTTGTCGAAGCCGGCCTCTACGTCACCGCCGGCACGAAGGTAAGCGTCTTCGGAAAGGTTGCCGAGGCACTGGGCGTGGAGGAAGGCTCCACCGTCAAGGGCTCCCAGCTCTCCGGCGCATCGGGCTTCCTGCTGCGCCGCAACTCCGTTTCCGGCGCCGTTGAGGCCACCGAATGGAAGTCTGATGCAATCGCTCTCAACGAGGATCTGCACAAGAACTAAGCCCGCCGACTCGTGGATTTAGTCATGGCTTAAACTATTCGGGTGACCGATAGCAATAAATCCACGCAAAATCTTGGCAAAGGCCTCAAGGTCCGCCATCTGACCATGATGGGCCTGGGCTCCACCATCGGCGCCGGTCTCTTCCTCGGAACCGGCGTCGGCATCTCGGCTGCAGGCCCTGCCGTCCTCCTCGCCTATTGCATCGCAGGCTTATTAGCCATCTTGGTAATGCAAATGCTCGGCGAGATGGGTACCGTCATCCCCGCCTCCGGCTCCTTTTCCGAATATGCCGAACACGGCATCGGCCGCTGGGCAGGCTTTACACAAGGCTGGATTTATTGGCTAGCCACCGTGGCCGTGCTGGGCGCTGAGATCACCGGCGCCGCCGGCTTCATCGGTTCTTGGTTCGGTGTTTCCCCATGGATTCCCGCGGCTATTTGCGTGGCGTTCTTTGGAATCGTGAACCTGCTGCGCGTTCGACTCTTCGGCGAGTTTGAGTACTGGTTCGCCGCCATCAAGGTCCTCGTCATCGTGGCCTTTTTGATTGTCGGCTTCCTGCTTATTTTTGGTCTTCTGCCTGGGCATGAAGCAATTGGCACCAAGGTCTTTTTGGATGACGGCTTCATGCCGAATGGCTTGGGCGGCGTCGCCGCTGGCCTGCTCGCCGTGGCATTCGCTTTCGGCGGCATTGAGGTCGTCGCCATCGCGGCGGCTGAGTCTGAAGATCCGGAAAAGTCCTTGGTCAACGCCGTTCGCACGACCATCCTGCGCATCTCGGTGTTCTACTTGGGCTCCGTTTTGGTAATTACCTTTCTGCTTCCCTACTCCTCGCTGGGTAACGCTGATACCGCGGCGCAATCGCCATTCACTCAGGTTCTCGACCATGCAGGAATTAAGGGCGCTGCGGGATTCATGGAAGTCATCATCGTGTTGGCACTGCTTTCCGCATTCAATGCTCAGATCTACGCTTCCTCCCGCATGATGCACTCGCTGGCCTCTCGCCACGAAGCACCGAAGATCTTCACGAAGACCAATGCACAGGGTGTTCCGACGCACGCGATTGCGCTTTCGGTCATTCTCTCGGTCATCATGGTCGTGCTCAACTATGCCGACACCGGCTGGTTGTTGTCCTTCATGCTCAATGCGGCGGGCGCCTCCCTGCTCATCGTGTGGGTCTTCATCGCGGTCAGCCAGCTGCGCCTGCGCCGCCAGCTTGAGGCCATTCACCCGCTGCCCATCCGCATGTGGGCTTTCCCGTACCTGACGTGGTTTGCATTGGCCGTCTTCGCAGCGATTGCGGTACTCATGCTGACTGACGCCTCCGCTCGCGTCCAGCTACTGTCCGCCGGTGCGATGTTCGTCGTCCTTGCGTTTGCGGGCGTACTCAACGCCAAGGCGCGCGGCATTTCGCCTACTTCGACGCTGCCGCTGCCGGACGTCGCCAAGCCCTAGCAATTCGCCTCGAATAATCCCCGGGCCAGCTGTTTCCTTCCAAACGCTGACCCGGGGATTTGACGTTTTGCGGCACCACTCTTGACATGATGACAATGAGCCTTTACATTTAGGGATGTAAGCACGACATAGAAACTTGAAAGCTTTACATCATGCCCGAACACTCCAATATGGTTCGCAAGTGGCGTCGATGGCTGGAAATGACCCAGGCAGACCTCGCCGCTGAGGTAGGCGTTTCCCGGCAGACCATCGCGAACATCGAAAAAGGTAACTACTCGCCTTCCGTGTACTTGGCACTAGACATCTGCAAGGTGCTCGGCAAGTCCGTGGAAGAAGTCTTCAACAACAACCCAGAAAGCGTGAACGATAATGGCTAATAACAACGATGGCTTCTTTGCCAACCTGACCTTCAAAGAGATTGCAAGCTACTCGCTCGATGAGTTCGAAGAGGAAACCTACTTCAAGACCTATGCCATTGGCTACACCACTGCCTTGTTTACCGTCTACTGCGTGTCCGCGCTATTAGCGTGGGTCCTGCCGGGCCGACTTTCCTTGTGGAGCCTCTCGCCCATCGTCGCGCTCGCGATTGCAGAATTTGTCTCGGCGCATTGGATGAAAAAGCGTGTTCCGCGTCCGAACAAGATGCGTTCTTGGACAGGCATAATCTTGATGCTGGTCCCCACCATTGCGCTTTTCGCTGGACTCGCTATGAAACTCAGCATCGACAGCGATTTCGACAACGGTCTCGTAATCGGCGCATTCACAGGTATAGCTGCGGTACTCATCCTCGGTCCCATTTTCCTAAAGTGGCAAAATGGCCGCGACCAGCAGCGCTTGGACAGCCAGCTAGAGGGCTAATCAAGAGGTTCCTCACCATCTGGCTTCCTAGTCCCCTCGTGTGACACTCCTCTTTTGGTCCTTTTGCTCGGCGCCCTTTGCCGGGGGAAAGGACCAAACAGCTCGTTTTCAGCGGCCGTCGAGAGAGCCCAACCTGGGCCAGCCAGCTTAAGCCGGCTCGGTGTGCTCGACCAAGACTGGGGCCTTCGGGCTAGAGCGGAAGGTCCACAGCTTATTAATGATGAAGTTAATCGGCATCGCAAGCAGGATGGATCCCGCAGTAGCCCAGTAAAACTTGGTGCGTAATCCAGTGGAATTATCGAAAATATCCGTGGGTAGACCAACCGGCGAATTCGGGTTCATAAACAAGGTCAAAAGCAAAAGGCTGACGACATACGCCCCCAGTCCCGCAACAAGAAACGCAACGTAGCCCCGAAGCCAGGAGACCTTTTCCACCGATTTGAAAGTCCACATGCGATTGAGCTGGTAGTTCCAGGTATTCGCTACGAGGAAAGCGATGGTCTGAAACACATGGTACCAACGAACATGGAACGCGGAACCGAAAAGATTCACAAAGGGGTCATCGGGCGTAATGCCACTGGTGGCTAGTGCAATTTTGACTGCGATGTATGACACCGCCAGGTTGACCACCGTGCCCGATCCGCCGACCATGCCAAACTTGATAAATTGGCCCATATTGGACGCAAAACGCCCAGCGGCAACTGATGAGCTCACGCGTTCCTCTTTCCGGTTAATCGATAACTAAATCAGGTTACCGCCCAATTGCCGCAAAGTGGAAAATTCGCGGCGTGTGCCGGATAACGGATCTGCAAACTCTAGGCGGTGCGCCACGAGTTGGAGAGGCGAGGAAAAGTCGTAGAGGTCGAGTCCGCGGTCTACCGGGTAGGTGTCGTCGCCTTGGATGGGAGCGCCTAAGTAGTTACAGACCACCCGCAGCTGGTGGGTATGCCCCGTGTGCGGAATGAGCGAGGCCGTATAGCCGTGTGCCTCCACTTGGGTCAACGTGGGCGTACCGCCGAGCGAGACTTGGCGGCTACCTTTGACCTTGTGCATGGAAAGCTCAACCGTTCCGGAGTATTCCAGGCAGGCAGAAAGGCGCGCATGGTAGGTCTTGGTTACTTTGCGCTCAGCAAAAAGCCTCTGATACCTCCCGCGTGTGCGAGGGTTGCGTGAGCACACCACTACCCCGGCAGTCAGGCGGTCGAGGCGGTGCAGCGGCACAATGTCATCTTCACCGAAATCCACGCGCAGGCGTGTCTGTAGGGTCTCGCGCACCAATCGCCCATTGCTGGTCGTGGGTAAAAAGTGTGGCTTGTCCACGACGATGAGGTCGCGGTCTTCATAAAGCACCGTGTAATCGAAGGGAATCGGCTTCTCTTCGGGCACATCAGGGTGATACCAGGCAGGGACCGGACGTGAAAGCGCCATTCCCGCAGGCAGAAGCTGCCCCGGTGAAAACGGCGAATCGCCCGCCGCGGCCGCGAAGTACTCGGTGTCCGCGGGCACGACTGCCTGCAGGACTACTTTGCGCGGAGAAATCCCCTCGCGGGCTGGCGGGCGATAGGTCACGGGCTAGTTGTCAGCAGCAAGGCGGGCCACAGCGGCATCGATACGCTCATCAGTGCCGTTCAAGCCGATGCGCACGAACTTATCACCCGATGGGCCATAAAAGTCACCCGGGGCAACCAAGATTCCGCGCTCGGCCAGCCAATCTACGGTAATGCGGCACTGCTCATCGCGGGTCGCCCACAGGTACATGCTGGCCTCAGAGTGCTCGATGCGAAAGCCGGCGCCAGTTAGTGCGCGCAGGAGCTTAGCGCGGCGGGCGGCATAGCGGCGCACCTGCAGCGTCTCAGAATCGTCGTCGTTTAGCGCTTCAACCATCGCAGCCTGAATCGGCCCTGGAACGATAAGGCCTGCGTGCTTGCGCAGCTCGAGAAGCTCCGCGATAAGCGCCTCATCACCCGCGAAAAAGCCCGTGCGATAAGAGGCCAGGTTATGGGACTTCGACAACGAGTGCATCGCGATAAGACCCGTGTTATCGCCGTCAGTCACGCGCGGATCCAAGATGGAAACCGGCTTCTTCTCGTCGTCCCATGCCAACGCCAAGTAGCACTCGTCAGAGGCCACAATGACGTTGTTCTCACGCGCCCATGCCACCACGGCACGCATCTCTTCCACGGTCTTTACTCGGCCGGTCGGGTTCGACGGCGAGTTGATAAAGGCCAGCTCTGCATCGCCAAAGTCGCGAGGATCGTCCGCGCGCTCTGGGTATGCGCCAGCAATCAGCGCGCCCACCTCGTAAGTCGGATAAGCCACGGAAGGGATGATGACGCGCTGGCCGCGCATGCCCAGCAGCGTCGGCAGCCAAGCGATAGACTCCTTCAAACCGATTACCGGCAGTACGCCGAAGGAGGAAGGTTGAGCGCCCGTGCGGCGCGCAACATTACCGCGGATGGCTTCCTGCAGCTGCGCAGTGCCCGCCGTGGTGGGATAGCCGGGAGCCTCCGCGTTCGAAGCCATCGCCAGCTGCACGCCCGGAGCTACCGGATCGACCGGATTGCCCACGGAAAGATCCACGATGCCATCTGGGTGCGACTGAGCTTTCTTCTTCGCCTCGGCAAGCGAGTTCCACGGAAAGTCCGGCAGGCTATTTCCAAGCGGTTGGCGAGCCATTCTTAGGTCAAGCTCCTTATTTACAAGGTAGGCAGTGGGAAAAGTTAAAGCCCGGACCCAAATGCGTGAGGTCCGGGCAGCAGGAATTAATCCTGGTTCTGCGGAGGCAGGGCCGCAATCAGCGGAGCGTCGAAGTCCTGTGGACCAAGCGCTGCAGCACCACCCGGGGAGCCAAGATCATCGAAGAACGCAGCGTTAGCGTCGTTGTAATCAATCCACTCATCCGGAACGTCATCCTCATAGAAGATTGCCTCAACCGGGCAAGCAGGCTCACAAGCGCCGCAGTCTACGCACTCGTCAGGATGGATGTACAGGGAGCGCTTTCCTTCGTAGATGCAATCGACGGGGCACTCTTCAACGCAAGCGCGGTCCATCACATCGACGCAAGGCTGCGCGATAGTGTAAGTCATGAGGTGCTAAAACTCCTGTTTTCACGGGTTTTGGGATGTCTAACAGTATGTCACTTTTGGGCAAAAAATGGGAAAATTCCGCCCCCGATTCCGGCGATTAACAGCAGGAGCGAGAGAATGTTATTGGCCAGCCACATATCACCGGTCACGACCGCACCCAGCACGAATGCGAAGTATCCCAGCAGCCAAGCCGCCAAAGGAACAAGCCCGATGTAGGCATTATCACTCCAGAGCCTTGCTGTGCGCGTGAGCACTGTATTAAACCACCAGGCTAGAACGATCGTGATGGGAAAAGCCACGCTTGTCCCACCCGGCAGCGGCAACCTGGCGGTGAGATAGACAACTTCTAGAACCAGGGAGGTCAGCGCGCCTAGGCACAGCCAGGCCAGGCCGGTTATCTGCTCGCCGCGTGAATATTCATTCAAAATCACAGGCCCTCCAGCAGCGCTTCTGCAGGCTCGCCCTGCCCCAGCTGGTAGTGCTCGGCACGCAACAACGGCATAACAAGGAGGTTGGACAGACCATATGCGCTTGGCGACGCCGCCGGGTCCCCAATGGCAGCCGCAGCCGCTACCGGGTTCGTCTGGGTCACTGTGGAGTCAGCCACCCAAATCTGCGTGGCATGGGCGACCATGGCGCGACGCTTGGCGGCTAGCGCGGCATCGTCAAGCCGGTATTCCACGTCAGCGGCCTCGTTGGTGAAATTGTCGAGGTAACCCCGGTCCGGCTTTCGCCAGCCCTCCGGTGCACCGATGGTCTCAAGCGCACTGTAGTGCGCGCCGCGTTCGAAGATTGCCCACCAGATGCGCTGGTCTGATGCTGCGGCCGCGTGGACTGCCTGGTGCACGGCGATGTGGTCCGGGTGGCCATAGCCGCCGTCCGGCCCGTATGTCAGCACGATATGCGGGCGAAGCTGCGCAAAGTGCTCGCGCAACAACTCTGCCGCCTCGTCAATGCGACGCACCAAGGCACGCGGATTCTCGTGAGCCGGTGAGCCCTCCATGCCGGAATCGCGAAAGAAGCCAAAGCCGCCGAGTTGAATACCGTGGACGCCCAAGATATCGAGGGCGTCGGAAAGCTCACGTGCCCTGAAACCGCCTAGCTGGTCTGCATTGCACAGGCCTTGATAAGGCGTGCCAATGACCTCGCCTTCCTCGCCGAGCGTGGCCGTGATGATCGTGACCTCGGCGCCTCTTGCAGCCATGTCAGCTAGCGTTCCGCCGGTAAAAAGCACCTCGTCATCTGGGTGAGCATGTACGGCCACCACGCGGTAACCGCGCAAATCATTACTTTTCATCTTTCCTCCACATCGGTGCCGTAATAAGCCCTGCATCCCAATCTTCGATGCGTTGACCGGGCCCAAGGATACCCCTGCCCAAAGCATGGATTCGCACCTCGTCCATCAAAGGTACGTAAAGCACCTCGTCAGAATTGAGTTTGTGGACCTTTTCCATGGCGGCGTCAGGATTGATGCGTCCAGACAAGATGTCGCCGCGCATGTCCTCTGCCTCCGCAGGGCAAAAGCCGGAGATATCGCTGGCGCGTACGTCGTCGTTTTCACACATATAGAGGCTGGCCAGACTCTCCGGAGACACGTTTGCATTCTCCCAGGCCACCACGGCGTCCACCTCTGCCTCCGGCAGCATCTCGCCCGCAATGGTTTGAGTGCGCTCAGAGACTACCTCTGCACTAATTGCTTGTGTTTCGAGGACGTCGACGATGGTGCTGGCAGCCGCCACAGCCTCCGGATGCGTGGGATCAGCTGCGATGCGCAGCGGCTTGCGGCCCGCGCGCTCGCGAAGTGGCGTCAGGTCCACTTCTTCGTTGACCGGGTTTTGGCCCGGACGCAACTCCGAGGCACGGCCCGCCGCCAGGCGAGCGACCTGGTCGGTCTCGATGAGCGAGGCTAAAGCGCGACGCTGGCTTTGCTCTGGCAACGCGCCTTCCCGGGCGGAAAAGTGCAGGCGCAGCTGGCGATTACGGGTCACGGTCCCGGCGTTGACGTTGCTCAGCAAACTGAGGCTCTCCAGCGAGGTTTGTTCCGGAGTAAAGTCCACGAATCCCACCTGGCCCGAGCGCAACATGTTGACCGCCTGACTGGTATCGCGGACGGTACGCAGCTGGACGACGTCGACAAGCGCAGGCCCCGCGCCCCAGAAGCGGTCGTTGCGATTCAGGGTAATAACTCCCCTGCCTCGATCGACGGCCTCGACGGCATAGCGCCCAGCGGATGCGGGGATGCCGTCGGCAAGAGCTGCCGTAAACTCGGTGTCCTGCAGCAGGTGCGAAGGAAGAAGGTGCGCGAAAAGTCGGTGCCAATCGGACACGCGCTGCTTGAAATCCACCACCACAACGCGCCCTGCCGAGGACGTGCTGATGTCCTCGATGGCGAAGTAGCCCGCTGGGTCCACCACTCCGGGGTTGGAGGTCATTTGGGTCCACAGGTAGTGAAAGTCACTGCCGCTAATCGGAGTGCCATCGGACCATTGCGCCGGCGAGGCAATCTTGTACACCACGCGCTGGGCAACACCTTTCGGCGGCTCTACCTCCTCCGCGCTGGCCAGCACATCGGAATCCATGTGTTCGCCGTGGAAAGCAGAAGGAAGGACGAGCTCTGCAATCTGGCTGACCAGCTCGCTATTGTTGGCTACCAGATGCGGATTGAGCCCGCCGCGGAGCGGATCGACGCCGATGGCGACGGTCTCGCGCTCGACGCCGTCCTCTTTTTCCTTCTTCTCGGGCGTCGGTGTTTCGGTCTGGGTGCTCTCGGCAGCCGGCTTGTCCTCGATGGGCGGCGGGCCTGGATTGGCCATGCACGAGGTGAGCACGCAAAGTGATGAGGCAACCACTGCCGCGCCAAGCTTTCGCACTTTGATACCGCCCTTCTACCTAGATCTGAAACCACTTTAGTCGGAGGGCCGGCATTGCTTGGAATCTGACGCTGTGTTTACGGCGCTCTCCAGCTGCATTCGAACCATCGAGTAGCTCTCTTGGGTGCCTTTTGGCGCCCTTCGATGGTTCGAATGCAGGTTGTTTTAATACATGAAGAAATGTGGATTGAGAAGCCGCAAGACCGCCAGGTGCCACGTACCAGTTTGCTGATGAGGAGCACTGCCAAAATCCGGTTGGTCCGCAGTACGAACTTGCTCGATGATGGCTGGGAGATGATGCGCCACGCAATGCCCCGTGTAGCGCAAGGTGCGCCACCCGCGAAGCACGGCGTCATTGTTCTTCCAGTGATCCTTTATCCAGGTATCCAGTGCTGAGTGAAATTTCCGACCATTAATTTCGATGGCAATTCGCTTGTCCTTTAATACGATGTCCCATGTATAAACACCGATGAAGTAATTGCACTCAACGTCCATTCCCGCATCTTGTAATCCGCGGGCCACCTTAATTTCCGCCGAAGAATCGGTGAATAGGACTGCTTCTGACAACGCTTCCTGCGTTCTCGAGTCTAGGCGAGCAAGCTTTCTTCTATCTTCTTCAAGCCGCGTTCTGCTACGTCGTCCTCGGTAGACCGCTTCGAGCATTTCTACTGCTTGAGTGCGCTCTGCAAAAGCCGCGGCCGCGAGCGGATTGTGTACTTTAAGACCTTCATATTCAAAGTGGTCTCTGACTTGGCTGCGTTTATAGGTAAACAGTGCACCGCTTCGCATCTTGTGTGGGCCTGCCACGATGACTGGAAAACTAAGGTCTTGTTCACTCAGCAATTGAGCTGCTGTATTCCCCGTTGCGCAACATCCGTGCTTGGCTGTTAGCAACGTGAGGACATCCCGCGGGTTCGGTTTACCCCACACATAAATCCCGCGAGCAATTTTTGTTATTTCCCCCGAGCGCACGCGGGCAGCTATTTTCGATCGACTAAGCCCCGATACTGGTTGCATGCTTGCCCCTCCCCCTTGCATTGGCATCATCCAGTTTCGATGCTCAAGCTAGCACGAGAGAAAGCAACCTGCATTCGAACCATCGAGTGGCTCTTTTGGGCGCCTTTTGGCGCCCTTCGATGGTTCGAATGCAGGTTTTCTGGCAAAAGAAAAAGCGTGACCCCAAAACGGCCGCGCTTTAATCTCCTAAGCGTTACTTGTTGAGCTGCTTCGCACGGGAAGCTGCACGCTTACGGTCGGTAGCGGAAAGCTCGACCTTACGCACTCGCATGACGTTCGGAGCAACCTCGACGCACTCGTCGTTGCCACAGAACTCAAGCGCCTCGTCCAGGGAAAGGGTACGCGCCTTTGCCAGGGTGACGGTTGCGTCTGCGGTGGCAGAACGCATGTTGGTCAGCTTCTTTTCCTTGGTGATGTTGATGTCCATATCCTCATCACGGTTGTTAGCGCCAACGACCATGCCCTCGTAAGCCTCCATGCCTGGCTCGACGAAGAACTCGCCGCGGTCAGCCAGCTGCTGCAGTGCGTATGCGGTGATCTGGCCGGAGCGGTCAGCAACCAGGGAGCCGGTCGGACGGGACTTGATCTCGCCTGCCCAGCTATCCAGGCCATCGGCGATGGAGTTAGCGATACCTGCACCGCGGGTCTCGGTCAGGAACTGGGTGCGGAAGCCGATGAGGCCACGCGCCGGAACGCGGAAGATCATGCGTACCCAGTCACCCTCGCGAACGTCCATGGACTGCATCTGGCCCTTGCGGGTAGCCAGCAGCTGGGTAACGGCGCCCTGGTACTCGGAAGGAGTATCGATGGTGAGCATCTCGTATGGCTCCATGGTCTTGCCATCGACAACCTGGGTAACAACCTGTGGCTTACCCACGGTCATCTCGAAGCCCTCTCGGCGCATGTTCTCAATCAGAACGGACAGCGCCATCTCGCCGCGGCCCTGTACCTCCCAAGCGTCAGGACGCTCGGTCGGCAGAACCTTCAGGGACACGTTACCGATAAGCTCCTGGTCCAAACGAGCCTTGACCATACGTGCGGTCAGCTTGTCGCCACCGCCCTGGCCAGCCATTGGGGAGGTGTTAACGCCGATGGTCATAGAGATTGCCGGCTCATCAACGTGAATCTGCGGCAGAGCAACCGGGTTTTCAACGTCAGCGATAGTATCGCCAATCATGATCTCTGGGATACCGGAGATGGCGACGATGTCGCCGGCAATAGCCTCGGTCTCTGGCTGGCGCTCGAAGCCGACGGTACGCAGCAGCTCGGCAACCTTAACGTTCTTGACAACCTCGTTGCCGTCCTCATCCCAGGAGATCCAGGCAACCTGCTGGCCCTTCTTGATCTTACCGGAGTAGATACGCAGCAAAGCGATACGGCCGAGGAAGTCAGAGGAGTCAAGGTTGGCCACGTGCGCCTGCAACGGGCCGTCGACGGAAGCGGATGGCTCCGGCAGAACCTCGTAGATGACGTCGAAGAGCGCCTGCAGGTCCTCAGCCGCAGGAACGTTGCCGTCGCCTGGGTTCTCGGTGGAAGCCTTGCCCTCACGGCCAGAAGCGTAGAGTACCGGCAGATCCAACAGTGTTTCTGCAGCAGCAGCTGCTTCCTCATCCTCTAGGCCGGAGGCGATTTCCAGCAGGAGGTCGTGGGACTCGTTGACGACCTCGTCGATACGAGCGTCTGGGCGGTCGGTCTTGTTAACGCAGATGATGACCGGCAGCTTGGCTTCCAGGGCCTTGGTCAGAACGAAGCGGGTCTGTGGCAGCGGGCCTTCGGAGGCGTCGACTAGCAGCACGACGCCGTCAACCATGGAGATACCGCGCTCGACCTCGCCACCGAAGTCGGCGTGGCCCGGGGTGTCGATGACGTTGATGATAAGGTCGCCGCCGTCCTTGCCCAGGCCCTTGCGGTGAATAGCGGTATTCTTCGCCAGAATGGTAATGCCGCGCTCGCGCTCCTGGTCATTGGAGTCCATGACGCGGTCCGTGTGCTCGCCGTGGTCACCGAAGGCACCGGACTGCTCCAGCATGCCGTTGACGAGGGTGGTCTTACCGTGGTCAACGTGGGCGACGATGGCGACGTTACGGAACTCGGTATTAGTCACTGGTGGGGTGCTCCTTAAAGCAAAGTTGGAACGCTTAAGCGCAAGATTTTGAACGGGGTCTAAATATACTCTGCAACTTTGCAATTTGCAGCATTGGAACACCCCTCTGAAGCGGGAAATCGCAGGAGCCAGCGTTTTGTAACAAATCTATAACCCCGGACGAAAGACGGGTTGAGACACACTTTCGCTTCAGAAACTGGCTTGACCGTAAGAAACTTGACCGCAAGAAAAAGGTGAATATTGTTACCAGAGATACTATTGTGACCAATGTGCCGAATGTTATTGTCAAGCATCTCGCACCCATTTCCGTCTCCTGCACCCAATTCAAGGAATCTGATAATCGTGAGCACCTCGAGCACCGCACCTAGCTCCGAGCACAACAACGGACGCCGCCTCCGCGCGAGCTCCGGCATGATTGCTGCCGCTACCGCGGCGCTCATCGGTCTAGCTACTCCCCTTATCGCACCGGCCCAGGCAGACGCCCCGGACCTGGCCGCCCTGGAAGCACAGGCAATGTCGCACTCCCCGCTGGATTCGCTGGGACGTCCCAATGAGGCAACCCAGAATCGTATCCGCGAATTCGCCGCACAGCTATGGATTCCCAACGACATTCGCAGCGCCATCCTCTCCGGACTTGCTTTCAGCATGGGCCAGGGAGGCGATCCAGGCGTGAAATTGCCTGAGGGCCAAAGCCCAGCATTCCGCCAGTTCTACTGGCCTACCGTCTCCGCAAAATGCATCGGGGGCCAGGGCGATTCCATGGGTTCTGCCATCGCCGTCCCGGGCCCTACCAAGATGCCAGCACCGGGTGCAGGTCCAGGAGAGGCAGTCTTCCTCTTCACGGCACTAGGCACTTCCCCTGCAGCTAAGGAGCAGGGCAACATGAAGGTCCAGTGGTTCAACCTGGACACCTTCCAGTCCGGCGTTACCCCGCTTTTCAACAACGGCATCAACGCCGACGGCCCCACCACCGTCTCAGGCCGCGCCACCACGGGCAAGGGCACCGTCGTGGCCATCTTGTCCGGTTCCGTCAACACCCAAGATTCCGCGTGCGCATTCCCGCCAACTGCCGCCTTCCTTGAGGTCAATTAATGAGCGTCGATCTGCACCCTGTCAAGCAAGAAACCTTTAATACAGCGGAAAACATCAACGTCGATCCAAAGGGTTTCTTACGCGAGGTAGACACCTACAAAGAAACCGAATTCGGTCTTTACATGGCCCGCGGTGCTAATCATCCGCGCTTTGGCTACCTCGAATCTTGGTTGCTGCCTAAACTGGGCCTGCGCGCGAATATCTTCCACTTCCGGGAAGGGGTCGAGGCACACCAGGACTTCTACTTCGATATCGCTGACATCGATAACAAGGATGGAGTCTGGACTACCCGTGACCTTTACGTCGATCTGGTCTCGAACACGGGCGAGCCAATCGACGTTCTCGACATCGACGAGTTGGCCGCAGCCACCTCCGCGGGTTTTATCTCGGCAGAAGAGGCAGAGCGCGCTATGGACCGTACCCTCGTCGCGGTTGAAGGCATTACCCGATACGGCGACGATTCCATGGCTTGGCTGCGCGCCCTCGGCATCGAGCTTTCTTGGGCAGACTCTGTCACCCTGACGCCTGCGGAGTAGTTGCGTAAGATATTTAGGGTTATTTGTCCCTATCATATTAAGGATGCTTTCCCCATGGCCGGTGGACTTTTTGCATTGCTTGACGACGTCGCGGTAATCGCTCGCGCGGCAGCCTCCAGCGCCGACGACGTCGCTGCCCTAGCTGGCAAGACCTCGGTAAAGGCGGCGGGCGTCGTGGTTGACGATGCCGCCGTTACGCCACAGTACGTCTCCGGCGTTACCCCAGCCCGCGAGCTGCCTATCATTTGGCGCATCACCAAAGGCTCGCTCATCAACAAGATCGTCATCATCTTGCCGATCGCGCTGCTGTTGTCTTGGATTGCGCCGTGGGCGCTGACCCCCATTCTCATGTGCGGCGGTACTTATCTGTGCTTTGAGGGCGCAGAAAAGATCTTCCACTACTTCGCAGCACATGGCGCAGAAGAAGAAAAAGAAGCACAGACGGATACAAAGGATCCAGACGCCGAAGACAAGTTGGTTAAGTCTGCCGTTACCACGGACCTTATCTTGTCCGCTGAGATCATGGTGATCTCGCTCAACGAGGTCATTGACCAAAGCTTCTGGATGCGCCTAGGCGCGCTGCTCATCGTCGCCTTCGCTATCACTTTGGCGGTCTATGGCGCTGTCGGCGTGCTGATCAAGATGGACGACCTTGGCATTAAGCTGCTGGAGCGCAACGAAGGAAAGTCCGCCGTCGGCAACGCCTTGGTCAAGGGCATGCCGGTAGTTCTGGACATCATCTCCGTCATCGGCACGGCGGCAATGCTGTGGGTAGGTGGACACATCGTTATCAAGGGTCTGCACGAGTCCGGCATCAACCAGCCGCACGGTTTTATCCATCACCTGACCGACCCCATCTCCAACGGCGCGCTGGCCTGGACCGTAGATACCGTCTGTTCCATGGCCTTCGGCCTTGTCCTGGGCGCCATCGTCTTGGGCATCGTCACAGGCGTCAAGAAGGCTCTCGGTAAGTAGTCGAGAACCCCTTAAGGTTTTTCTCGGCTACTCGATTACAGAAACATAAGCAGCGACAGCGCCATCACTGCCATTCCGGCAATCAGCCCGTAGATGGCGTGGTGGTGTTCACCAGTTTCCTCTGCGGTGGGCAAAAGCTCATCAAGCGAGATGAAGACCATAATGCCGGCGATGGCTGCAAAGCTAAAGCCCATCGTGGCAGGCCCCATCAGCGGCAGCAGGAGAACGAAGCCCACCGCTGCCCCGACTGGCTCAGCGAGCCCCGAAACCGTAGTCCACCAGAAGGCTTTGGCTCTCGAGCCCGTGGCTTCCCGTAGTGGCACCGCGACGGCGATGCCTTCCGGTATATTGTGAATCGCAATCGCCACGGCTACCGGAATCGCGATACGTGGGTCTTCCAAGCCGGCGAGGAAGGTGGCAAAACCTTCCGGAAAATTATGAAAGGCCAAGGCACAGGCCGTAAACACGCCCGTCTTCATCAGCCGCTTGCGGCGTGCTTCTTCTTCCGTGGTGGCAGGCTCGTGCGGATTAATCTCTTCCGGAACGATCCGGTCAATAACCGCAATTATCGCGATGCCGGCGAAAAACGCGAGCACCACCGCCCAGGTTCCTGTCTTCTTTCCGCCAAAGGCCTCAGTCAATTGCTCGAGGCCCGTCGGCAGGATCTCCATGAAAGAGACATAAAGCATGACGCCAGCTGAAAGGCCTAACGCGGCAGCCATAAAAGCCGAACCAGCATGGCGTTTACTGACGGCGATGCCGGCGCCGATGGACGTCGATAAGCCGGCCAAGAGCGTAAGACCGAAAGCCACCGCCAAGGAAGACGCTGTATACATAACTTAAGACTCTAGAACATTAGCGCGTCCCAGCCCCCACTCCGTGGTGCGTAGGCTTTAAATGCGTAGGCTAGAAGCCTATAAACCTTTAAAGATTTGGAGGCCCTCGTTGGACGTGAGCATGTACCCACTAGCTAAAAGCTACTTCGGCGTCACTCACGTCGCAGTTCTCGAGCATGTAGTCCACTCGGTAGCGCTCAGCCTCCCGCTTTTGCACAAAGGGCCGCTTGCGCTGGCGGTCACGCTCGAGCCCGAGGCTTTCAGCGGCGGCTGGCGTGTGCGCAGTGAGTTTGGCATCTTAGGCTATCTCGACGCCGCGGAAACCGCGGAGTTTCCTGCCCTGCAGCGCGTGCGTGCATCAGGGTTTAGAGTCGCAACTGACGCTACGGTCGAGCTCGTGCCTGAGGACGCGACTATCGACGTCGCGGTTAACCTCGGTCTTGCCCCGTGGATGGTGCCTGTCAATGAGCAACCCGCAGGCTCCGTACTATTGCAGGGCGGCCTCGGCCTCCTCATCGATACCGCAAACGGGCAGCTCAATGAATCTCAACTTTCGCGCTTAAATACCCAGCAGATCTTCGTCTCGCTGCATCTGGTTGAAAGCGATATTGTCGCCGCTACCCCAGGCTCCGTCCTGGGCCGCGTGTGCACCACACAACAACAGCCACACCTCGGTGCGATCCTGGAACGTGGCGCTGCACAAGGTGCCGCTATTGCTGCCCGTGCTTACTGCGCCGACGGCCGCATCGCTGTCGACGTGCCCGAGGTGGGTGCCACCGAGTTCTTCTCCCCCGCCGTCCCCGCCCTGCGCGTGCCGCCCGAAGCACCCGCCATCCCTCCTGCCGTCGAGCCCGTGGCCACGCAGGCTTGGGAGACCGGCCTCGAGGCCGCAGACTTCCATGCCGACCTGCCGCGCGGAGCCAAGAAAATCGCGCGCCTGGTGACTCTAGCGGCACAGCCTGCCCCGGAAGCAGTAGTAAAACCGGAACCAGCGGACAAACCTGAACCGCTGGCAGAGCCTGCACCGCATAGCGAGCTCGCAAGCCTCGTCAACCACGTCCCAGGCCAACAAGCGTTAGCATGGCGGCAGCTTCCCATCGCTGCAGCGCCGGGTCGCTTCTCCTCGGAGTCAGCGCGTGTGCGCGCACGACGCTCTGAACGTGCGGCCTCCCGGCAGCGGGGCGGGCACCACCGCAAGTAGACTTGCAGCTTTCCCACCGAAAGGACTTAACAATGCTTTCCCACAACCGGCGCTTGCTGCGCATCGGCGCGACCGTGCTGGCTGGCAGCCTCTTTTTGGCTGCCTGCGGCGAGGGCGAGTCCGCCAACCCGCGCATCATCCAAGGCTTGCACCAGAAAAAGCCGAAAGAGCCGATTGCCCGCCCGATGTCGGAGATGGTCCCAGCAGAGGTCGCCGCAGGACTCGGCAGCGAAAAGTACGGACTGCCCACCGCCCACGGCGCATCCATCGCATCGGGAGCGATGGAGCAATGCCGGGATTTCAAAGGCGATACCTTCCAAGCTGTTGCCGAGGCCAAGACTTTGGAGGACCACGAAATCGAGGTGGACTACGGCCTCGACGATGCCGACATGAAGTCCTGGGATGGCATGTGCGCACCCATCAAATTCGAAGGCGCCAATGCCTTTGCCACCGTGGCGACAGTGCCGTATAAGCAGGACAAGAACGAAGTCACGGGCCCGATGCTCTACATCTTCAACGGCGGTAACGGCGCTCCCCTGGTCACCCAACCTTTCGAGCTGCCGCACGAATTTGCCGGGAAGAAGATGAGTGATTTCGCCATCACCCAGGTGGGCGAAAAGCTGGTCTTTTCCCTAAACGATGTGCCGGAGGACAAAGCCCCACAAATCTTCACGCTCTCGCTTGCTGATGCCACCTCAAAGACCGTCAATCAGCCAGAGCCGCCGGCGAATACCTCGCAGCGCCGCCTAGAGGAATTCCGCATTCAGGATTCCTATGTTTATATCGCCGAACGCAACAGCGAGGCCGGATATCAGCTCGTTGCTGTCGATGCCCTAAGCGGCGAGGAAACCGTCTTGGTGGATGCGGGTTCCCCGGGCTTCAACGACGGCGAGCTGCCGCCCGAGGCCAAGGGCTATACCTTGCTGCACAACAACGACTTCCTAGTGGGACTCTCCGACAACGCAGCGCGCCCAACCTTTGTCTACGACAAGCAGCAAGGCCCGCGCATGCTTGGCGATGCCTTCCCGCTCGACGACCCTGAGGATCCCGCCCACGTCTCCAGTCCTACGGGCACCATCGTGCGCAATCATCTGACGCTGCTGGATAAAGATGCCGGCATCAAGGTCATCGATCTGGCTAGCGGCGAGCAGGTGAGGGAAGTCTCCAACGAGAAGATGACCGAACCTTTCGAGACCGAGGACTACAAGGAGAAGGGTATTTCTGCCATCTCCGACGGCCAGTCGCTCTACTTGTCTACCGGCAAGACCGAGGAATCCACCGAGCGCTACAAGCTCAACCTGGAGACCTTGGAGGTCGAGGAAAAGAACCCGAAGGCCGTGCCGCTCTTCGATACCCAGAACCTCTTCTTTGCTGGCTCCACCCTATTCGCCAACTTCGGCGAGGCCGGCGAGACCATCCCGGCCACCGGCGTTTACGCCTACTACGACTAAGCAAGCTCGCGCAGGCTGCCATCGAGGCGCCGGGTAATCCCCTTCGCATCCAGTTGCTCTAGCAGCGGGATGGCAACCCGGCGCGTGGTGCAAAGCGCCTGACGCGCCTGCGAGGTGCTAAAGGGCTGCTCGATTCCTTGCAGGCGGGTTCTCGCCTCCGCGACTGCCGCGGGCAGCAACACCACGCCGTCTTTTAGGCGCAGCAGTCTCCCGGCGCGCTCAGCTGCGGCAAGCTCCTTGTTTCCCAGACCAAGCTCGCGTAGGTCCGCGGCCTCCGGCGCGGCGAAGGGCTCTCTCTTTAGCCGGCGCTCCAGCTCGGCAACGCCCGCTTCTGCCTCGCCCAAGTTAACCGCAGCGCCGGGCAGCCGAATAACGCCTTCGGCGGACTCCAGCTTCGCCGCGGCAACAGCTAGGTTGAGCAGGCTATCTTCTTCGACACCCAATACATCGCGGGCGGCACCGCGCGGCAGGCCGACAGACAGCGGCTTGGCCGCCATGTGTTCCTGTACGGCATCATTAAGCGCCTGCTTCCACTGTCCCACCTGGCGGGCGGTGATCCACCACTTGTTAAAGGCAATCACCCCGGCAGGCGGCGCGGAGGTCTCATAGCCATCCTGTTCTAACTCGCTGAGCAACACGTAACCGCGGCGGCGCAGGCTCTGCGCCGGATTGCGGTAGTCTTCCAGCTGCGCGAGTTCTTCCGCGCGGCGGGCTGCAGCTCCCCGCCGGCGCAGCGCGGGCGGGACGAGGTCAACAATTTCCACGCCGGCCAACACGTGGCGAGCGCCGGGCCCGCGCAGCACAAAGCGATCCCCCAGCTGAAGAGCCAATGGGGCACTGAGTCGAATGCGCGCGAAGTCGCCGCTGAGAGGTCGCACGCGTGCTGCCACGCCCGCCGTGCCGGTATGGGCGATGAGCTCCTGGACCACGTCACTTAGGCTTTCGCCAGAGACCCGGCGCACGTCGAATTCTTGTGTGACCCGCCACGTGCTTGGGCTGAGCAGGCTATCGCCGCGGCTAATCGCCTCTGCCTCCACGCCGCGCAGGTTTACCGCAACGCGGGTGACTGGCTGGGCTGAGACAACCGCCGTATTTTCACTGTGCAGGCCGCGTACCTCGACTGGGACCAGCTCCCCGCCGCTGAGCAGCTCAAGTCGATCGCCCACGGCAATGCTGCCTGCCCCAAGTGTTCCGGTGACCACGGTGCCCGCACCCTTCACGCTGAAGGAGCGGTCTACCCACAGGCGAACGCGCCGCTCGGCATCTGGAGCAGGCGCGGCAGCCAGCACGGTGTCGAGCTCAGCGCGCAGCTTCTCGATGCCCTCCCCGGTCTTAGCGGAGACCTCGATGATGGCGGCGTCGGCAAGCGCGGTGGCCGCGAGCTGCCTGCCTACCTCCGCGCGCACCTCCTGACGACGCTGATCATCCGCACGGTCAGCGCGGGTCAGCGCCACGACGCCGTGACTAATTCCCAGCGCGGCGATGGCATCGCGGTGATCGGTGGACTGAGCCTGCCAGCCTTCATCGGCGGCGACGACGAAAAGCACCACCGGCGCAGGCCCCAGGCCAGCCAGCATATTGCCCAAGAATCGCTCATGGCCTGGGACATCAACAAAGGCAACATCGGCGCCCGAGGGCAGGTGCGTCCACACGAAGCCCAAGTCGATGGTGAGCCCGCGGCGCTTTTCCTCTTCCCAGCGATCCGGGTCCATACCTGTAAGCGCCCGCGCAAGCGTGGACTTTCCATGGTCCACGTGGCCGGCGGTGGCGACGACGTACATCTTTTACTCCTCAGGCTGTAGCTCTTGGGCTTTGCGGATGGCCGCGATAAGCGCGGCGTCGTGGGAGGCAGGGATGCAGCGGACATCGATAAGACACTGCCCCTGGTGTACGCGCGGCAGCACGGCCGACTGCCCTACGCGCAGAAGAGCGGCGAGTTCTTCCGGCAAAGCCACGGCAAAGCCTTCGAGCGGGTACTCAGGTGCCCCACCACCGCCAACACGTCCGGCGTGTGCAACCACCTCGCCGCCTACCGCCTGCGCCACCTCTTCGGTGCGGCGGCGGTACTTGGCGGAATCAATATGCAGGGCCTCCTCGACTGCATTCGCCGGCGCATTCAGCGCTGCTTCCAGGGCGTTTAGCCGCAGCTTATCGATGCGCACCGCACGCGCGAGCGGGTGCTTTTTCAACAAAGCAATAGCCTTCTTGGTGCCCAAGATGATGCCGGCCTGCGGCCCGCCGAGCAGCTTGTCACCAGAGGCGATGACCACGTCCGCGCCGGCATCCAGCTGCTCGCTGAGGCTCGGCTCCTCGGGCAGGGTCGGGTCCGGCACCAGCAGCCCGGAGCCCAGATCGACGATGAGGCTGACCTGCCCCGCGCCCTCTCCACGAGACTTATTGTGCTTCTGCAGCGCCCCACGCAGCTGCGGCACATCCACGGCGGTGGTAAAGCCCTCGATGCGAAAGTTGGAAGGATGTACCTTGAGCACCGCACCGGTGTTGTTACCTAGCGCAGCCTCGTAGTCAGCGAGGTGGGTGCGGTTGGTGGCGCCAATCTCTTTGAGTACCGTGCCGGAGGATTCGATGAGTTCCGGCAGCCTAAATCCGGCGCCGATCTCGATGAGTTCGCCGCGGGAGATGATGACTTCCTTTCCGGGGGCAAGAGCGGCGGTGGCCAGCAACAACGCTGCAGCTCCGTTGTTGACCACGAGCGCATCTTCCGCGCCCAGGCAGGCTGCGAGCAGCGCATTGATGGCGCCGCGGCCGCGGTCCTTAGAACGCACGCCGGCCGGAAGATCGAGCTCGACGTCGGTGTAGGCGGCGGCATCGGCAAGCGCAGCGATGGCAACCTCCGGAAGCGGCGCGCGGCCCAAGTTCGTGTGCACGATAACCCCGGTGGCGTTGAGCACCGGGCGCAGGCTATACGGGCTTGCGTTGTTTAGAGCATCCCGGACCTTGGCGGTGACATCCGCTGGCGCGATGGCTCCCCTTTGCGCCTGCTTGACGACGCCCCGGATAACAGCCCGCACTGCATGTTCCGCGAGCTTCTCGCGCGCAGCTTGGGCCTCCGGCAGCGCCAAAAGTTGGTCGGTACGGGGGATGTTGCGGCGCTCGTCCTGCCGCTGCGAATCGCTCTTGCTTGTCACAAACGTTCCTTGGGTTGCGGGGAGATGCCACGGGTGCCAGATACGCTGGCGGAGACGGACAGGAATCGAACCTGCCAGACCGAGCTACTCGGCCTCACCGGTTTTGAAGACCGGGGCGCCCACCAGGACACGTACGCCTCCATCGCACGAGTTTACACTTAGGCCAATTCAGCCAACACCCTGCCCAGCACCGCGCCCGCGCTCATCCGCAAAAGCACTATTGTCCCAGCGTGTTGCCAGCGGTTGTACACTCGGGATAATGAACGACATTTTGTTGACATCTTTTGCAGCAGGCGGCGGATGCGCCTGCAAAATCCCGCCGGGCGAGTTGGAATCGGCCGTCGAAGGCCTCGTGGGCAAGGCCGATCCGAACGTCTTGGTGGGCCTCGATGACGGCGACGATGCCGCGGCTGTCAAGATTCAAGATGGCCTAGCGGTAATTTCCACCGCGGACTTTTTCACCCCGATGCTCAACGACCCTTATGACTGGGGCCGAGTGGCGGCAGCGAACGCGCTTTCTGACGTCTACGCCATGGGTGGCACCCCAGTCACCGCCATCAACCTGGTGGGTTGGCCGCGTGAGGTACTCCCCCTCGACGTTCTGCGCGAGGTCTTGCACGGCGGAATGGATATCGCGACGCAAGCTGGCATCTCCGTGACCGGTGGCCACTCAATTACCTCGCCAGAGCCAATCTACGGCATGGCGGCCACGGGCATCGTGGCGCCGGAGAAGCTGATGCGCAACGACACTGCGGAAGCGGGCCTTCCCATCACGCTGACCAAACCCATCGGCGTGGGCATCTTGAACAACAAGCACAAGGCCACTGGTGAGGTTTCCAAAGCGGCCGTGGACTCAATGACCACGCTCAACCGCGAGGCCTCCCGTGCAGCAGTTGAGGCTGGCATTTCTGCAGCTACCGACGTCACCGGCTTCGGCTTGTTGGGCCACCTCTACAAGATGATGCGCGCCTCCGGCATCGCCGCTGAGCTCGACGCCAGCGCGGTTCCGGCCGTAGAAGGCGCCAAGGAAGCTCTTGCTGAGGGCTTTATTCCAGGCGGCTCCCGCCGCAACCTGGATTGGGTACGCCCGCACATCGACAATGCCGCGGAGCTTAGCGAAGAAGAGCTCGTCTTCTTAGCCGACGCCCAGACCTCCGGCGGCCTGCTGCTCATCGGCGAAGTACCGGGCTCCCCAGTCATAGGCCGCACCGTCGCGCACGACGGCGGGCCTTTTATTCGGCTTGCTTAATCTACTGAAGTAATCACCGAATGACGCAGCCCTTCCTGCGCGCGGGCACGTTCCGCCCGGCGTTTTTGGGGCGCGATGGTCGTGGCCGGGTCCTTGACCGCTTCGATGCCGCCGTTAAGCACACCGAAGCGGGTGCAGGCGGAACCAGCCATGAGCGAGAGGCCGGAGACCACCGAAAGCGCACGTGACTTGGTGGCCGCGGCCAGTGCGGTGCCCATACCACCGGCGGCGATGAGGTACTCGCTGGCCTTCATCAACTTGCCTGGGGTGCCGTTGTGCAAAGGTGCGACGGTCTCAGGCTCCATGTTTTCCTCCATGACCTCGGTCATGACCAGGTCGCTGGCAGCGGCAGCCATGCCCAGAGCGCGGGCCGGGCCGGCGCTTTCGACCGGAGTAAAGACCATGGCGCAGCCGGAGGCAGCGGCAGAGGCCGAGGAAACGAACACATAAGGCAGATGCTGCTTGGCGTCGTTCCACGTCGGGTTCGAGGTATTGCCCAAAAGCACCGCGGTATATCCCGCCAGCGGCCCACCCAAGATGCCCGCCGCCACGCCGGCCGGACCGGTAGCGGCACCAAGAGCCTTGCGCACGAACTTTGGCACAGGCAGCTTCTGCTTGGTCAGCTTGTCCGCCTCATGCAAAGCCGGCAAGGAGGAGGCCGTGGCAAAGGTGCCCAGAATCCACGAGCCCACGCTCATCGGGGAGGTCACCTTGAACACACGAAACATGTTCAGCAGGCGCTCAGGGCGGCCGAGGTCCAAGACCAGGAACACGGAGCCGCCCGCGGCAGCGCCAAAGGCCGCCAGGCGGGTGCTGCGCGCCAAGGCTTCATTCTTGGTGGCCTGCGCGCCAGCCGCCAGCAGTGCGGAGCCGCCAGAGACGCCGCCCAAGAACAGGTAAGCGCCAATCGGCCACTCCCATGGCGGAGCCTTGACCACGGGCTTGCCGTAGTAGGAGGAGAACTCGAAGTCCTCCGCCATGCGCTCTTCCTTGGAACCGTCCTGCGCACCGGCGCCAGGACGCTTACGCTTCTTCTTTGGCTTGATGCCGTCGAACTTGCGGTAGCGGTTAGCGCGCGCTGGTTGCGGCGGGCGGTACTCGTCGAATTCACTCACTTGCGGCCTCCCATCACGAATGCGCCAGCGACGGCCAAGGCCATGCCGCCGATAGCTTTAGCTGCGGTCTTGTACATCTGCGGCAGGTCCGCAGTGGGCACGCGTGGGTCTGGCGGCAGGCCATAGACCTCCGGGGAATCCAGCAACAGGAAGATGGACCCAGTTCCGCCGACGCCGTCCTCGCGGTTGGCGCCGTACAGGCGTGCCTCGGTCAGGCCCTGCTCGTGCAGAGCTTTGACGCGCGCCTCGGCTGCGGCCAGCATCTCCTCATACGGGCCGAACTGAATGGAGTCAGTCGGACATGTCTTGGCGCAGGCTGGCTGCTCGCCGAGCTTAAGGCGGTCGTAACACATGGTGCACTTCTGAGCGACGCCGAGATTCTTAATCGGCATTTTCTCACCCGGCGTGTGGTCCTCGCCCTGTGGTTTCAGCTGCGCCAGCTTCTTGAACACATTAATGCCAGCGTGGTCATCGGGCTGAAAATCGACGGTAGCCGTCTTATCAGTCTTCAGCGTCACACCGCCGTCATCGCGGCGCTCAATGACGCCGAACGGACAGCCGGCAACGCAAGTACCGCAACCGTTACACACGTCATCCTGCACAACCACCGTGCCGAACTCGGAGCGGAAGAGCGCGCCCGTTGGGCACACGTCCAAGCAGCCCGCGTTGGTGCAGTGCTTGCACACGTCAGAGGACATGAGCCAACGGAAGTCACCGGTGTCCGGCGGCGTGGTATCGACCTTTTCTAGCTGCGACCCGAAACCGGGCATGCCGAGGGAGACCAACTGACGGCCTTCCTCACGTGCCTGCTCGATGCGCTCTTGACCTTGTTCGATGAAGGCCACGTGGCGCCAGGTATTAGCGCCCAATGAGCCGGTGTTGTCGTAAGAGTCACCGGTTACCGCATATCCCTCAACCGGGTTGCGGTTCCATTCCTTACAGGCCACCTCGCAGGCTTTGCAGCCAATACAGATCGAGGTGTCCGTAAAGAAGGCCATGCGGTTATAGGACTCGTAGCCGTGCTGATCGGCTTTTTCAGTAAGCAAATTAGCCATGAGCTCTACTCACCTACCCTTCTTTGCCTTCGTAGTCGGCTACGTTGCCGGCGGTGTCATCAGCGCCGGTGTTTTCGTCCTTGGAATTAGCACCCTTGTCTTCGGGATTCAGCGTGAAAGCATCGTCGACGTCGACAAGCTGGTTACCGGACTCCAGGTCAAGGTGAGCCTTGTCCTGGTACTCCTTGAGCAACTCGATGCGGGCATGTCCGCGTGGACGACGGCCCGGGCGGATATCGCAGGCACCAATCTTGGAGTTCTGAATCCACACGTTCGGCTCAAGCGTGAGACCGAGCAGGTCATTCGCGCCGTCGCCAGCCACGTCCGTGGTTTCAGACTCGCCGTAGTGATACGGCAAACCGATCTGGTGGAAATCCTCGCCGTTAATCGTCAGCTTCTGCACGCGGCCGGTGACCAAGACCTGCGCCTCGATCACGCCACGCGGTGAAACGATGGTTGCCCATTCGCCATTTTCCAGCCCGCGCAGTTCTGCAAGCTCCTTCGAGACCTCACAGAACAGGCCCGGCTGCAGCTCCGCCAGGTAAGGCAGGCGGCGCGACATCGCACCCGAGGTATACATCTCGGTCAGGCGGTAGGTGGAGAACACGAACGGAAAGACCTCGGCTCCTGGCTCGCCCGGTTCTGGGCGCGACAGGTTATCTGGACGCTTAATGGTAAGACGCGTCGGCGATTGCTGCTGCTTGTAGAGCAGGTTGTGCGCTGGGGACTCATGCGGCTCATAGTGCGTTGGCAGCGGGCCATCCGATAGTCCCTTCGGCGCGAAGAGCCAGCCGACGCCGTCCGCCTGCATGATGAATGGATCGTCACCGTCGAGCGCGGCAGGGCCGACGGCGTCGATAGGCGCACGGTAATCCGGCGCCTTGTTGACTGGGAAGTCTGGGACGTCGTCGCCAACCCATGCCTCCTTGGCAGCATCCCACCAGATGTACTTCTTGCGCTCAGACCATGGTTTTCCGTCTGGGCGTGCGGAAGCACGGTTATAGAGGATGCGGCGGTTTGCAGGCCAGACCCAGCCCCACTCGAGGGCGACCTCGTTTTGTTCAGATCCCGGTACCTTCTTGGCGGCATGGTTGATGCCGTCCTTGAACACGCCTGTGTAAATCCAGCAGCCGCCGGAGGTGGAGCCGTCGTTCTTCATCTCCACGAAGGTCGGCAGTAGCTCGCCCTTCTTAGGACCATCGAGGTAGTAGCCGTTGATCTCCTTGAGGATCTCCTCGGAGTCTGGCTCACCTTCCTCGTTTTCGGTGTAATCCCAGGTGATCTTCTGAACCGGAAGATCGCGCGGATCGGTGGAGTCGGCCAAGCGCTCCTTGATCTTCTTACCCAGCTGGTAGAAGAACCACAGGTCACTGGTGGCCTCACCCGGCGGGGTGACCGCCTGGAAACGCCACTGCAGCATGCGCTGGGTCTGGGTGAAGGTGCCGGCCTTTTCCACGTGGGTAGCTGCCGGCATGAGGAAGACCTCGGTACCGATTTCCTCGGTCTTCAATTCACCGTTTTTAATCTCCGGCGAGTCCTTCCAGAAGCTGGCGGTCTCAATTTCTTGGAAGTCACGAACGACCAGCCACTTCAGCGCAGCCAGACCACGGCGCTGCATACCGCCGTTGGACTGTGCCACCGCTGGGTTTTGACCGAAGACGATGTAGCCCTCAACCTCATGCTCGAGCATGGCCATCAAGGTCTCATACGTCGAGTGCGCACCAGAAATGCGCGGCATGAGGTTATAACCCCACTCGTTTTCCGCCGTAGCGGCATCGCCCCAATAAGACTTCATGAGCGATACGGCATAGTTTTCGCCGATCTGCCAGAAGCCCTTCTGATCTTCCTTGCGGAAGGTATTGACGTAATCCTTCCAGCTCTGCAGGTTAACGTGGGGCATCGGCAGGTAGCCCGGCAGCGAGTTAAACAGCGTCGGGATATCCGTGGAGCCCTGGATGGAAGCGTGGCCACGCAGCGCCATGATGCCGGAGCCTGGGCGGCCGACGTTGCCCATCAGCAGCTGCAAGATAGCAGCGGTACGGATGAACTGAGCGCCCAGCGTGTGCTGGGTAAAGCCCAAGGCATAGGCAAAGCAGGTGGTGCGATCCGGCTTGGAGTTATCCGCGATGGAATTAGCCAGATAGAAGAAGTCCTCCTGCGAGATACCGCAGGTCTCCTCCACCATCTCCGGGGTGTAACGGGAGTAGTGACGCTTTAAAATCTGGAACACCGAATTCGGGTGCTGCAGAGTCTCGTCCTTCTCCACGTTCCACGAGGAGCCTTCCGGCTTGCGCACGTACTGCCACGAGTCGGTAACGTACTTGCCCGTTTCTGGGTCATAGCCAGAGAAAAGACCATCCAAGTCCTCGGTGTCCTGGTAATCAGGCGAAATGATCGAGGAAGCGTTGGTGTACGAGACCACGTAGTCGTGAAAATAAAGCTCGTTGTCGAGCATGTACTTGATGATGGCGCCAAGCAGCACCACGTCAGTACCACCGCGAATGCCGATGTGGCGGTTCGCGAAAGCCGAAGTACGGGTATAGCGCGGATCCACGTGGATGATGCGCGCGCCGCGCTTCTTGGCCTCAACTACCCACTGGAAGCCCACTGGGTGGCATTCAGCCATGTTAGAACCCTCAATGACAATGCAGTCCGCATTTGCCATATCCTGCAGCGGTTGGGTTGCGCCGCCGCGGCCAAACGAAGTTCCCAAACTGGGAACGGTGGCAGAGTGTCAAATACGAGCCTGATTTTCGACCTGAATCGCGCCGGTGGCGGTAAACAGCTTCTTAATCAGGTAGTTCTCTTCGTTGTCCAAGGTTGCACCGCCCAGACCGGCGATACCCATGGTGCGGTTGAGAGTGCGGCCTTCATCGTCAACGTCTTGCCAATGGGCCTTGCGGGATGCGATATAGCGATCCGCAATCATGTCCATGGCGGTTTCGGTATCCAGGTACTCCCACTCGGTGGAGTAAGGCGCACGGTACTTGATCTTGGTCAGACGCGAAGCAGAGTTAATAAGCTGCTCAGAGGCAGAGCCCTTCGGGCAAAGGCGACCGCGCGAGATCGGAGAATCTGGATCGCCTTCAACCTGAATGACTCTGTTGTCCTTGACATAAACGCGCTGCGCACAGCCCACCGCACAATAAGGACAGACAGACTGCACGACGCGGTCCGCTTCAACGGTCCGTCCGTGGAGCTCTTTGCTCTTCTTCGACTGGGTGCTGAGATCCCTGCCGAAGGCGTCTTTAGAACGCACCTGGCGCACAACGGGCCAGTTGAGAGGACTAAATTTCGACATACAGTCAAAAGTAGTGTGACCCATTGCCTAAATCTAGAAAGGCGTGCCTAACTTAGGGCCTTCAATTCTGGAACAATCGGCCGCCCTACAGCGTTGACCAAGGTATGGCTAACCCAACGCATTTCGAACTCAAAGTCCCAGGCGGCAAGCTCCTTGTCGTAGACATCGAGGTCACCGACGGAACTATCTCCTCCGCGCAGGTCTCGGGCGATTTCTTCCTTGAGCCGGAAGAGGCCTTCGAGGCTCTCGGCCCTACGCTGGAGGGCTCCAAGGTTTCTGATTCCACGCAAGAGATCACCGCGCGGCTCGATGCCGCACTCGCCAAGATTGAGGCGGAGCACCCTGTGGCCCTCCACGGCTTTTCCACGCACGACTTGGCCGTAGCTGTTAAGCGTGCGCTCTCAGGCGGCACCGACTTCACGGACCACCAATGGGAGATCCTCCAGCCGGGAGTGCTGCCTACCCCAGTGAACGTGGCGCTCGACGAGGTCATCCTCAACGAGGTGGCTGAGGGCAAACGTGGTCCGACGCTGCGTTTCTGGGAGTGGGACGACAAAGCGGTCGTGTTCGGCTCCTACCAGTCCTATGCCAACGAGTTGGACCAAGCAGGCGTCGACAAGCACGGCATCACTCCGGTGCGTCGCATGTCGGGCGGCGGCGCAATGTTCATGGAAGGCGGCAACTGCATTACCTATTCCATCTATGCGCCTGAGTCCCTGGTTGCCGGGTACTCCTACGAGGCTTCCTATGCCTATTTGGACCAGTGGGTGTTGGCCGCGCTAGCTAAGCACGGCGTCAATGCCTGGTACGTTCCCATCAACGACATCACCTCCGACGGCGGAAAGATCGGCGGTGCCGCACAGAAACGCCGCGCGGGCGCCGTTCTTCACCACACCACGATGAGCTACGACATCGATGCAGACAAGATGATGGAAGTCCTGCGCATCGGCAAGGTGAAGGTCTCCTCGAAGGGACTTTCCTCCGCCAAAAAGCGCGTGGACCCGCTGCGCCGCCAGACTGGCGTAAAGCGCGAAGAGATCATCGAAACGATGGCCCGTGAGTTCGCCACTCGCTACGGCGCCAAGGACGCCGTGCTTTCCGACGCGACCCTTGCCGAGGCCGAGCGCCTCGTTTCCGAGAAGTACTCCACCGAGGAGTGGACGAAGCGAATTCCGTAATTCTTTCGCGGCTCTTCTCAGAGTTCAAAAGCAGCCCGGCGAAATCGCAGTTCCCGCTCAGCGGCATTAGCCGTCATGCGGTCACAACCTCAACACGCAGCCCCACTGCGCTGAGCAGTTCTAAAACGGTGGAAAAGCTCGCTTTTCCGGTCCCCAGCTCCACATCTCGGACCGTTCTGTCGCTCACTCCCACCAACTCGCCCAATTCTTCCTGAGTCAATTGATACGCCTTTCGGCTTTCCCGCAGTGCGGTCCCGAGTTCAGTCAACCAGCCATCGATGCGATTCATGCCGGAAATATCCTTCCTTTTTACGCTTTTCAAACTCTAAAATAGCCTCAAAATCACAAAACAGGAAGTATTTTTCCGATTTATCCATTTCCCCTGACATCCTCCTCACCCCGGCAAGTTTCCGGAAGGATATTTCCCCTTCAAACAACCCGCACCACCACACGGGCTCGAAGGTCGACGTAGCGCCCCTTGCATCCCCGGGCACCCCAACCATGAGCCCGATCTCACAATAGTTGCACGGGAATTTATAAACGTCGTACAGTGTTGATGTCATTAGTGAACCGATCAGTCCATAATCGATGGACTAGACAGTTCAAATACATACAAAGTTGTCTACAACGCCAAACTCTCACAAGTTCGAAGTAAAAGGAATTTTCGTGTCTCAACCACAAACGCAATCACGGAAACTGCCCAGCTGGGTAACCGGCTTCGGCGCCCAGGTCATTGCAGGCCTCATCATCGGCCTGATCCTGGGATTTATCGCTTCCAAAATGGACGCTGGCCTGCCTGCCGACGATGAAAAGGGCTCCTGGCTCACCCAGACCCTCACCGGCGTGGGCAGCGCTTATGTCCAGCTACTCAAGGTGATGGTGCCGCCGCTCATCTTCGCGGCCGTTGTTACCTCCGTGGCAAACCTCCGCAAGGTTGCCAACGCCGCATCGCTCGCGATTTCCACCTTGGTGTGGTTCGCAATTACCGCCTTCTTCTCCGTCATCAGCGGCATCGTCGTTGCCCTCGTGCTGCGCCCTGGCGTTGGTACCACTGTCGATGCAGCGAGCGCAGCGGAGCCATCCCACGTCGGTTCGTGGACGGCCTTCCTGCAGCAGCTCATTCCCTCGAACTTCATCGGTATGAAGGCTTCCTTCGACGAGGGCGAGGTTTCCCTAGGCTTCGGTGCCCTTCAGCTACTGGTTATCTCCCTGGCGCTGGGCATTGCCGCCGTGAAGGCCGGCAAGGCAGCCGACCCATTCCTGCGCTTTACCGAGTCCTTCCTCAAGGTCATCCAGGTTGTCTTGTGGTGGATCATCCGCCTGGCGCCGGTTGGCACCGCAGCCCTCATCGGTAAGGCAGTGGCCACCTACGGCTGGGACGCACTGGGTTCCCTGGGCAAGTTCGTGCTCGCGATGTACGTGGGCTTGGCAATCGTCATCGGCGTGGTTTACCCGGCAGTTCTTGCCTTCAACAAGATTCCGGTCGTGGGCTTTTACAAGCGCGTATGGCCCGTCTTCTCCCTGGGCTTTGTTACCCGCTCCTCCATGGGCGTTATGCCGGTTACGGAGCGTTACACCGAGCAGGCAATGGGTGTGCCGAGCGAGTACGCTTCCTTCGCCATCCCGCTGGGTGCTACCACCAAGATGGACGGCTGCGCTTCGGTCTACCCTGCTATCGCCGCCATCTTCATCGCTCAGTTCTACAACATTGACCTGACGTTGACGCAGTACCTTCTCATTATCTTCGTCTCCGTCATCGGTTCTGCCGCAACCGCGGGCACCACCGGTGCAACCGTCATGTTGACCCTGACCCTGTCCACCCTGGGCCTGCCTTTGGCCGGTGTTGGCCTGCTGCTGGCCATCGAGCCGATCATCGATATGGGTCGTACCGCCGTGAACGTTACCGGCCAGGCACTGTGCGCCACGATCGTCGCCAAGCGCGCCGGTATCCAGAACCAAGAGGTGTGGGACGCAGCCGAGCACGGCGTATCCGGCTTGATGGAGTCCGAAGAGCGCGAGTCCGTCGACGCCTAATAAACTTAGGCATTAACGCAGGGAGGCGCCTCACTGAGTGGGGTTCCTTCTTCGTTTTGCTTCGGTTACTCTCGATGCCGGTCGGACTCGGTCGGTGCCGGTCGGCGGTAGGCTGTGTGCTAGTCGACGATCGCCCCAAGAAAGGCCGCCATGGCAGGTGCCAGGTGGACGGCCTGTTCGTTAGTAAGTACCGCGCCTTTGAGGGAACCCACACCAGAGATAGCGTCGAAGTCGAGGCCGCGGAAGTCCACGTCTTTCATCCGCGCCGCATCCACCCGCAGGGTCCGAGCACGACAGCCCCGGAAGGCCACGCGTTGGGCCTGTACCTGGGACAAATCGACTTCGTCGAATACGCAGTCTTCAAAGAGGACATCCCGCAGTGTTCCACCAGAATGGTTAGTCCAGGCGAACTTGCACCCGCTGAACCTCACCGAAAAGAGGTCCGCTTCACCGAAGTCTGCAGCGCCAAAACGGGAATCAGCCACCTCGACGTCGCGAAGCACGGTGCACGCCATCCTCCATCCTGGCGCATCGAGGCCGGTCAGCTCGCACTCGGTGAAAGTAGATGAGGAAAGGTCGATTCCGTCGAGTGAGGAATCAGCAACCATGCACCCAGTCAGTGACATCCCTTGAAGGTTGCGCTCAAACTCGCCGGAGAACCACTCGTTTTCAAACACTCCCCTCGCGTCCAGTCCCAGGCCTTCCCGCACTTCCAGGTGCAATGAAGATAGTTGGGGCGCTTGGACGATCCGGCGAGTCACTGCTTACTTCCTTGTTGGTCGTGTTTTATTCATTTACGCGTTGCGTTCTATAGGTGCAAGCTTACGCAGCACCAACTCCGGCATCCACGAACGTGCCCCGATTGTGCGGGCAAGCATCCAGACAAGAACGAGAAGGGCTGCAACTGCCGCGAAGACAGCAGCGACGCTGCAGGCTCACAAAGTCGCGGGATCGACTGGAACGCTGATCGATTGTGCAGGAAGATAAGGGCGCAACAAGGCTAGGAGGCCAAAGTGGCGCTTGTTGAGCAGTGGATTGAACAGGCTCCGTGCGCTGATCTGAAGGTCCGGCTCAGCAGTCAGCAACGCTTGGTACACCGGCCACTGCTCCTCATCCGACGCTAAAGAGTGAACCAAATGAACCCAGACGGTTTCGCCAAAGCGATTGACAGCGTTGGGATCGGCGCCTGCAGCGATGAGCTTTTCGATGACTGGGGCGTCCTGCGCGCAGAGCTCTGGGTTGTCCGCCAGCTCCGGCAGCAGCTTGGTTGGCGGTGCCCAACCGAACTCAAGCATCGCCGTGAGAGCCTCAACTCTTTCGGCAGTGTCACGGACACGCGATGCATCAAAGAATACGGCTTCCGGGTCATGGCTCGCCCAGTCGATAGTGTCAACGAAAGTCATTACTGTGCCTCCTGGAGTTGAATCACGAGCCAATCGGGAATCCATTCCGCGGTGCGCGGGAAAGTCTCTATGTCGGCCGCCCACTGCTGCGGGCTAGGTTGTACCGACCACGCCGGGCGGTAAGCAAAGTTAGGTGTGAGGACAAAACCGTTAGGTCCTGGCTTACCGTGCAGCGAGAGCCACGCTCCACGGGGATCGTCTTTGCAATAGCGGGCATCCAAGAATTCGGCACGCTTGTCTGCTGGCAGTTCCCCGCTGACCTCGTAGATTTCGCCGCATGCACGCAGTACGAACTCTGGCAGGTCGGCGTCGATGGTGCCGTAGTAAGGCCCCTCTTGGCCGTTAACAGGCGCGGCAGGAGCAACGCTGTATTTTTCTTCGGCCCACTGACGCGCGGATTCGAGTTGAGTGCGGGCTTGGGGACGCAGCTCATCCACCTCTTGCGCGGAAAGGCTCTTGCCATCGATGATGATGCCATGTTCGGCAGGAGCGAAGTCGATGAGCTCTCTCATCGTCATCTGCAATTGTGCTCCCTCGAAAGGCGCGATGTCGAGGGTATGCGCCTCCAGATGCGGTAGCTTTTTGCGGCTGCGAATCTTGAGCCGGAGCGGACGCGGCTTTGCTAGCGCCACTCCGACCAGCGGGGCGAAATTGAAAGTATCGGGCTTTTCCATGGCAGTCTCCTGTCGCGTATAACTACAAAGTCGTTGACCATGTGCCGCCTAGTGTAAATAACTACTGTGACGTCCGCCTGAGGAGTTTCCGCACTGAAGTTTCACGCTGCACAAAGCGCTAAGAAATGGCTGTGTTGCACCAGCCGCAGACCGAAGAGCTAAGCAGTGGCAGCCGTAACGTGCACTGTTTCGCCGTATGCGCGCCGACCATGCACGAAGTAGTACAGCACCGTCGCCAAGGCCACGGTTGCGGCAAGCACCCAATACATAGCGGAGTAGCCCAGCGCAGAAATCAGCATGCCCAAGACCACGGGGCCAAAGCCTATTCCGATGTCGAGGAGTAAGAAGAGCGTCGAAATACCCGCGCCCATCTCGTGCGGAGCCACGAGGCGCACGGCCACCGCTTGCGCCGCCGGCATGATGGAGCCATAGCCCAAGCCAACCAAAGCACCCGCGATGACGACCTCCCAGTCAGCTACTGCGATAGCAAGCACCACGAGACCAATCATGAACGAAGCGAGCGCACCGTAGAAGATGACGTTATCGCCGTGGCGGTCTTGGACACGGCCCAAGACAAAGCGCATCGCGAGGCTGACAATCGCATAGGCAATGAAGAAGAAGCTGGCGCCCGTCGCCAGGTCGGACGCGTCAGCATAAGCGTTGAGGTACGTGATGATGCCTGCATAAGCAACGCCGATGAGAAGCATGAAGAAGCCAAAGGGTGCGACCGCCGGGTGGACGATGTTGGCCAGGCTAAAGGTCACGCTAGGGCGCTCCTGCGTGGGAGTCTTGAGTGCCAGTGCCAAAGCCACGGCACATACCGCGAGGCTGAGCACCACAACGAAGATGGTGTTGTAGCCACTCGCACCGACGATAGCCAGTCCTGCCGCCGGGCCAAAAGCGGTGGCAAGGGTAGTTCCCAAGGCAAAGTAGCCCGTGCCCTCAGCACGGCGATGGTCAGGAATGACGGACTGCGCCACGGCCATGACGGCAGTCGACGCCACCGCATACCCCAGGCCATGAATGATGCGCACGACGATAAGCAGCGCCAACGAGTGCGCAACAAAATACGCGGCACATGCCACGGTCACGAGAACCAACGAGACCAAGAGGGACTTTTTACGTCCTGCCGCATCTACCAGATATCCCGAGAACAGTCGCGCAATGGTCGCACCGACCACGAAGGAGCTGGAGGCAAAGCCGCCCGCTGTGTCTGATGCACCAAACTGTTGCACCGCATACAAAGCCATGATCGTCACCAACAGGTAAAAGACCATGAATTGGGCAAAATTAACCAGCCATGCAAAGACGAATGTTGGGGTGATGAGTTTCTGCTCAGCGGACGTAGGAAACACCTTCTTGACGCATATGGAGTTAAAACGAACCCTAAAACGGTATCAGACCCTTAATCGGCGCATGGCACTAGCTGGGCAGCAGAGCGGCTACCTCGGCGTCGGAAAGCACTGCGTCCTCGAAGTTGCGCAGCGTCTCCTCCGCATTGAACTCCACACCGATGAGCACGACCTCAGAGCCCGGCGTCACTCCGTTGGAGGCCCACAGTGAGGCCGGCTGGATCTGGAGGTTGGGGCCTGCCTGCTGCCAAGCGTGGGCAACGCGCAGATCCGTGTCGATCCAGCAATACCCCTTGGAGCGGACCAACCCGGTACTCACGCGCAGCGCCTTGAGCAGTCGCTCACGATTGAACGGCCTATCGGAGCGAAAGACGACGGAAGAAATCCCGTACTCCTCAGTCTCCGGTGTGTGTGGATTGGCCAGTTCCTCAGCATAGCCGTGATAGGTCGCGGCGGTAGCGGGGTTATAAAGGGCGGCATCGAGGATGAGCTCGGTGGCGATGACGCCGTTGGTCACCGGCACCACCTTGGCGCGGCGGTTCATAGCCTTGACGGTAGCGATGACCCGCTCGGTCTCCTCCGCGTCGACGAGATCGGTCTTGGTAATCAAGATAAGGTCGGCGAACTCAACCTGGTCCACTAAAAGGTCCGCGATGGTCCGGTCATCTTCCGGAGTCGCTTCGATTCCCTGTGAGACAAGGCTGCGGCCGCGACGTAGCTGGTCTAAGAAGGTCGAAGCGTCGACGAGGGAGACCATCGTGTCGATGTTCGCGTAGTCCTGCAGCTTGAAGCCGTCTTCGAATTCCCACTCAAAAGTGGCGGCAACCGGCATCGGCTCGGAGATGCCGGTCGACTCAATGATGATCTGGTCATATTTGCCTGACCTTGCAAGGCGCGCAACCGAGTCGATGAGGTCCTCACGCAGGGTGCAACAGATGCAGCCGTTGGACAGCTCCACGAAACGGTCTTCGCCGCGTTCGAGGTGTCCCTCCCCTGCAACGAGCGCCGCGTCGATGTTGACCTCGGAGAAGTCGTTAACAATGACGGCTAGCTTGCGGCCTTCACGGTTGGCCAAAAGGTGATTGAGCACAGTGGTTTTGCCGCTGCCTAAGAATCCAGAAAGAACAGTCACGGGTGTAGTCATTCCGCAAATGATAATCATTTTCAATTATGGAGACAACTACGCCCTAACCGAAGACCCTCCGCGTGTAATCAGAACCAAAGCGCCACTGCGGGTCCAGTTCCTCACGCAGGGCACAGAACTCGTCGAAGCGCGGATACAGCGCGGAGAAGTCTGCCCGCGTCAAGGTGTTCATCTTGCCCCAGTGTGGGCGGCCGCCGGCGGCCTTCAGAATGGACTCCACCTTTGGCAAGTATTCGTATGGGTTTTTGAAACGCGGGACGTGGAACGCGATGTACATCGACTCGCGGCCGTTGACGGTAGACAGCGCGACGTCGTCAGGTGCCGTGGTGCGTAGCTCCAGCGGGAAAGCAATCTGTCAGCCCTGTGCATCAATTAAACGTCGGATTTCTCGCACCGCTTCAGGTCCATCCGCCAGTGGTCGACTTCGCGGGAGTGCGGATGAGTGAGCGCCGCGGTCCGACTTTGACGCCACGCAGATGGGAAGCCCACCCGCACGCGTCACCATTTGTTCCGCGTTGAAGTCGAAAGCGGCAATGTCAATGACACCAAGAGGGGCAGCCGCCTCGCCGGCCCTGACGAGTGGCGCGATAGTTTCCCGGAGCTGCGGGCTCGGAATTTTTGAAAGCGTTGCCATAAAGTAATGCTACTCACACTCGCACCATGATTGCGATACATATCACAATCAATTTCTGGCACTATAGACTCCATGAAAACCTTCACTAGTGCTCATCTCCCGCCGCGCGTCTCTGATTTCCTGGCCACCAACCCGGTAGGCGACGTGCGTGGTTCCGGCGCTCAACACACAGCACTCATGCCGTTTACAGGCGAAGAGCTTTTCTCCTTCCCCACGGCCACGCCCAAGGACGTCGCCGCTGCCGTCACCACCGCACGGGCCGGGGTAGGCCAGGGCAATCGCGGGCGCATACTGCTCAAGCTCCACGACCTAATCCGGAAACATGAAGAGCTCATCCTCGACCTCATTCAGGCTGAGAACGGCAAGTCCCGCTCGCACGCCTACGACGAGGTGATGGATCTCTATAACTGCGCGCGCTTTTATGGCGTGAACATACGCAAGGCCTTTGGTCCGGAGCGACATCCCGGCGCGTTGCCGGTGCTCACCAAGACGCGCACCCAGCACTACCCACTGGGCGTCGTGGGGCTCATCTCCCCGTGGAACTATCCGCTTTCCTTGGGCGTGGGCGACGTTCTGGCGGCGCTTTCTGCTGGCAACTCTGTGGTTCACAAGCCTGATTCCCAGACCACGCTGACGGCAATCTTGGTCCGCCGGCTGGCGATTGAAGCCGGCCTACCAGAGGCTGCCTGGCAGCTAGTACCAGGCAACGGCGCGGAGGTGGGCGACGCCTTGATTCCCCTCGTCGACGGTCTTTCCTTTACCGGTTCCACCAAGGTGGGCAAGTCCATTGCCACCCAGGCGGCCGGACGTCTCATCCCCACAATGTTGGAGCTCGGAGGTAAGAATCCAATGCTGGTGCTTGACGACGCCCCCCTTGAGCCCACCGCTCGCGGCGCCGTGCACACTGCCTTCTCGTCCTCGGGCCAACTGTGCATGTCCGCCGAACGCGCCTACGTGCACACGGACATTTATAAGGACTTCCTCGTTGCGCTTGAAAAGGCCCTCGACGAACAGACTCTGGGCGCAGCGTTCTCCGATGCCGCAACTATCGGCTCCCTGACTTCGCAAAAGCAACTCGACGCCGTCCAAGCCCATGTGCGCGACGCTGTGGACAAGGGCGCAACTATTGTCTACGGCGGAAAGCATCGCCCGGAACTCGGTCCGTTTTTCTTTGAGCCCACGGTGCTCACTGGGGTAACGCAGGAAATGGAGCTCTTCGCTAACGAGACCTTCGGCCCAGTGTTGGCTGTGTACGAGGTCGATTCTGATGCTGCTGCCATCCACGCAGCAAATGACACGAACTACGGCCTATGCGCCTCAGTGTGGTCGGGCAGCCCCCGCCACGGCTGGGAGGTTGCTTCCCAGCTAGAAGCGGGCATGGTCAATATCAACGAGGGCTTTGCCGCAGCATATGGTTCTATTGCCGCCCCAGGTGGCGGCGTAAAGGAGTCCGGCCTCAATCACCGCCACGGTATTACCGGCATGCGCTTGTGGGCAAATGAGCGCACCGTAGCCGAGCAAAAGCTGCACCCGCTGGCGCCCTCGGAGCTACTGCCGCCGCAGCGCTTCCAGAAGCTCATCACCACGGGCATGGCGGCCATGAAGGCGCTGCGCTTGTAGCAGCATAAAGAAAGTCCGAATAAAGTTTAAGCAATGCTCCATCTAACGCTGCCTGAACTTCGCGCCCGCCGCCTCATCGCCCAGGGCCTGGCCCCTTCGGCGGCGCGCCCAGCCACCACTTCACCGCTGGCTGCGGCCGAACACCTCATGGCAGTCCAAGGGCAGAACTATGCCGCGGGCGTGCGCGCGCTGGCCCTGCGCAGCACCCAAGGATCCGCAGCGCCAGACGATGCCGCAGTGCTCAACGCCATCGATGAGTTCCAGGTCGTGCGCTGTTGGCCGCAGCGCGGCACGGTCCACTTCATGCCTGCTGCCGACGTGCGTTGGATGTCCCGCCTGCTCTATCCCCGTGTCGCGCGCAGCCAGCAAGCCCGACGCCCAGGGTTGGGCCTCGACGAAGACCTGTTTAACCGCGCACACGCCGCACTTCACGACGCCGCCCTAAAAAGCACGACGCCGACTCTGACCCGCGCCGAGGCCTACGAGATCTTCCGGTCAGTTGGCATCGCTCCGGATGGCGGCCGTGGATCGCACCTGCTGCGCGCATTCGGTGGCGCGGGCGACCTCGTCCAAGGACCGAAGCACGGCAAGCAAGAAACGTTCATGCACGTCGATGTCCTCCCCGTCGAGCAACGTCAACCGGAGGAGCCGCTCCGCGAGCTAGCACTGCGCTACGTCAGTGGACATGGTCCGGTGAGTGCCGCCGACCTAGCTTGGTGGACCATGCTCGCCAAAGGCCAAGCAGCCAAGGCCCTCGAAAACTCCGGATTGGTGCGGGCTGAGCACGAGGGCGAAACCTTCTGGCTCAGCCCATGGCAGCAGGACGTGACCGCAGAGGAAATCTCGGTCGCATTGGCGCTGCGGCTCGAGCTTCCCGCCTTCGACGAATACTTGTTGGGCTACGCCAACAAGGAGTGGATTCTGCCCGATGAACTACGCCCAGATATTCTCACCAAGAACGGGCTTAGCTGGCCGTGGGTGATGGAAAACGGTATGGCCGTGGCTAGCCTGCGTGAACCCGCTTAAGGCATGCGCAAGATGCGGCGATGCACCGTGCCGGCGGGCTCGACGTGGATGAACACTTCGGCGCCTGAGAAAAGCTCGTCGATGTTGTCCTCGATGCGATCCGCGATGTCGTGGGCCGCAAGAACTGTCCACTCGCCAGGCACGTCCATGGTGAGATAGACCAAGCGCTGGCGGCCCGATGCGATGGTACGACGGGACGTGAACAACACGTCGAATTCATCCTCAAGCTCAGCAAGTCGCGCATCAAGCTCAGCGTGCTCTTCCTTGGGCAAGGACTCGGAAAGCAGGCTGCTCAAGGATTCTTTGAGCAGCTTGTAACCGGTCCACAGGATGTTGATGCCCACTGCAAAAGCGACCATCGGATCGAGCCACAGCCAGTCCGTCAGGGCAACCAGCGCGATGCCCACGAGGACGCCAACAGAAGTCCACACGTCAGTCAGCAAGTGATGGCCGTCAGCTTGAAGCGTTGCCGAACGATATTTCTTGCCCGCTTTCAGCAACGCCAGACCGACAGCCAGATTAAGGACCGAAGCGAGCGTCGAAAGCGCCAGACCAATGCCTGGCTGTTCCAAAGGCTGGGGGTTGAGCAAGCGCAATGCAGAGGTATAAATGATGAGTGCTGCGGCGACGAAGATCATCGCGCCCTCTACCAACGCGGAAACATATTCGGCCTTGCCGTGGCCGAATTGGTGGTTCGCGTCAGCCGGCTTCGCAGCAATGCGAAGGGCGATGAAGCCCACTACTGCAGCAACGAGGTTGACTCCGGATTCCAAAGCGTCAGACAGGAAGCCGACGGAGCCAGTAAGCATGGCCGCAAGGACCTTTAAGACAATGGTGAGAACAGCCGTCGCGATGGACAGCTTCATGAAACGCTCAAGCAGGAGCTGCTCGGAAGGAAGTGCCATACAGATACCTTCGGTTAGTTTGGCGCCAACCGAGCATCCAACAACGGGGACAATCGGTCGACGTAGGAACTACGGACCGAAGGTCTCGCTCACTCACGAATTTCGCAAGCTGGGTGGCCGGGCGCAAAGGCACCAGTATGTCGACCATCCATCCGCCGCCATGGGAGGCCGCGGAGGAGCTACTCCCCTTCAGGAGGTTTTAGGTTAGCAAGCCGCCAAGTTGCCAACAACTCGGCGGCTCAAGCAATGCTGAGACTACAGCTTTAATCTCAGGCGAGCGCTAGCCGCCAATCTTGAAGTCGCAGACGTCGCCGTCCTGCATGATGTATTCCTTGCCTTCTTGACGGACCTTGCCCTCAGCACGGGCAGTGGCCATATCGCCGGCGGCATCCAGGTCATCGAAGGAGACGATCTCAGCCTTAATGAACTTCTTTTCAAAGTCGGTGTGGATGACGCCTGCTGCGGCAGGAGCTGCCGCGCCCTGTTTGATGGTCCAGGCACGCGCTTCCTTCGGGCCTGCGGTCAGGTAGGTCTGCAGGCCGAGGGTGGCAAAACCTGCTTTAGCCAGAGTTGCCAGGCCAGGCTCGGTCTGGCCGACGGACTCGAGCAGTTCCATTGCCTCTTCCTCGTCGAGCTCAAGCAGCTCGGTCTCAGTCTGTGCATCGAGGAAGACGCACTCTGCTGGGGCGACGAGCTCGGCGAGCTCGGCCTTCTTCGCGTCGTCGGTAAGCACTGCTTCGTCGGAGTTGAACACGTACAGGAACGGCTTCGCCGTCATCAAGTGAAGCTCACGAACCAGTGCGAGGTCGATCTCGCCATTCTTGGAAGCGGCGAAGAGCGTGCGGTCATCCTCCAGGATTTCCTGTGCCTTCTTGGTGGCCTCGACGGTCTCAGCCAGCTCCTTGTTCTTGCGCGCTTCCTTCTCCAGGCGCGGCAGGGCTTTTTCAATGGTCTGCAGATCCGCCAGGATGAGCTCGGTGTTAATCACGGAAATATCGTGGGCAGGATCGACCTTGCCATCGACGTGAATGACATTGTCATCGGCAAAGGCGCGCACGACCTGGCAGATAGCATCTGCCTCACGGATGTTGGCAAGGAAGGCGTTACCCATGCCTTCACCCTTGGATGCGCCTTCGACGATTCCGGCGATGTCCACGAAGGACACGGTCGCCGGCAGGATGCGCTCGGAGCTAAAGATCTCCGCCAAGCGGTTAAGGCGGTGATCCGGTAACTCAACGAGGCCGACGTTCGGCTCGATGGTGGCGAACGGGTAGTTCGCTGCCAGAATGTCAGAACGGGTCAGGGCATTAAACAGCGTGGACTTGCCAACGTTAGGCAGGCCGACGATTCCAAGTGTAAGACTCACAGGGGCAATCCTAACGCACCCAAGGTTTTTTAAGGCAAGATGGTGGGGTGAGTTCTCATTCGCCTTCCTCATCATCCACGCCGCCATCCGGTCACCACTCGGATCCGGACCACGCTGGGCTCGGCGATCGTTTTGACGAGTCTGTTGATGCCGCAGCGCTTGACGACGTCTCCCCTCACCCACCCGGAGACCAAGTCGACCGTTCCGTTGTAGTCGGCGAGGTAATTAAGTCTGCTTCCCTATGGGCACTGCGCCTGTTCGTCATTTGTCTTTTCCTTTATGCGCTCTTCCGCATCGCCGGCAACCTCTGGCGCGGCATCCTGCCTATCCTGTTGGCTCTCATCATCTGCACAGTTTTGGCTCCGATCACCCGGTGGCTACGCCGCCACCATGTGCCAAGTTCGCTAGCAGCGGCGTTGACGATCTTGGTTTCCTTCAGCGCACTGGGCGCGCTGTTTCTTTTCATCGCGCCGAATTTCGTTCGGCAATCCCAAACGCTTTATTTGCAAACAGCCAACGGCATTCAGGCACTGCGCCTATGGGTCCAGCAGCCGCCGCTGAATCTCAATGAGGATCAGATCGGCACCTACATCGATGAGATCGCCGCCTGGGCACAAAAGCAGGCCGGCACCATTGCAGGATCCGTGTTCAACGGTATTGGGCAGGCAACCAACATCATCGTGACCTTGATGGTGGTTTTGGTCTTGACCTTCTTCTTCCTGAAGGACGGTCACCGCTTCCTGCCATGGCTGCGCGAAGCCACGGGCCGGCGCACCGGTTGGCATTTGACGGAACTGCTCACCCGAGGCTGGAACACACTGGGCGGTTTCGTGCGTGCCCAGGCGCTCGTATCGCTAGTCGACGCCATCTTCATCGGCATTGGCCTGGCCATCATCGGGGTCCCGCTGGCACTAACGCTGGCCATCATCACCTTCGTTGCGGGCTTTATCCCCTTTGTTGGCGCTATCGTCGCCGGCGCGCTTTCGGTGACCATCGCCTTGGTCTCCCTGGGAATCACCAAAGCACTGTTGGTCTTGGCGCTCGTGCTTTTGGTCCAGCAGCTTGAGGGCAACGTGCTCTCCCCCTGGTTGCAATCTAAGGCGATGAACCTGCACCCCGTCGTTGTGCTGACTTCCGTCACTGTGGGCTCTGCTCTCTTTAACCTCGTGGGTGCGTTCTTGGCTGTGCCAGCGGCCGCGATGTTCGCTGTGGCGTATCGCTACTTCCAGGACATGATGATGCTGCAGTCTGGCGAGAAAACCGCAGAGGATATGCATTTTGCCACGGTGGCAGGCTTCCTCATTGGCCGCTATACCCAAGAGCAGGGCGATCATAAGCGGGAGGCCTGGTTGGCGATGCCGGACCACGCCGCCCCGGAGGCCGTACCTGCCGATGTTGCTAATCACGGCAATAGTCCGCACCTCGACGCCGCGGTCGATATGGATGCCCGCCCTACTGGTAAGGGCGAGGGAGAAGCACCTGCTTCCCGCGGCACGCAGATGCGCGTTGTTCGAGGTGGCGTGCAAAAGGCTATGTCGCGCGTCGAACATCTGTTGCATCCACGCCGCGAAGATTAGGCCAAGACAAACGGCAACGTCCGGAGCACGCGCTTAGGTGGTGGCTATGTCTACCACCTTGCCCGTGCTTTTGTTATTTCTAGGTCTTTTCATCGGCGCCATTTTGGGCTGGCTGCTGCGCGAATACCGCAGTAATTCCGCGCGCCCCAGCGATGAGCATCGCGCGCTACAGGAATCGCAACGCCGGCAAGCGGAGCTTGCGCCTTTAGAGAAAGCTATGGACCGCTTGGGATTCAAACTGCAGGAATTAGAGGAAGACCGCGCCACTGCCCTAGCAGCATTATCGAGCCAAGTCCAGGCTGTTACCCGGACTTCATCCAGGCTGACAGATCGCACTGACAAGCTCGTGGGCGCTCTGCGTTCCCCAAACGTCCGCGGCCGCTGGGGCGAGATGCAACTAGAACGCGTCGTGGAAATCGGCGGCATGACCAAACACGTGGATTTCGATTCCCAGGTAACAGCAACACTCAACGGAAAATCCGTACGCCCCGACCTCGTAGTGCATCTAGCGGGTGGGCGCAACATCGCTGTCGATGCCAAAGTGCCGTTTTCTTCTTATTTGGACGCAATGGACACCGAAGATCCAGAGGAGCACGCAGGTTACCTCCGCCGGCACGCACACCTGTTACGCAACCATGTTCAAGCGCTCTCCCATCGCGATTACATTGAGGCCTTCTCTCCCACTCCTGAGTTCGTAGTGCTCTTCGTCCCGGCGGATCCGTTCCTAGACGCCGCATTGAGCATCGATCCTGAGCTGCTCGAGTTCGCCTTCGGGCGCAACATCGTCATCGCCACGCCAAGCACACTTTTTGCGCTCCTGCGCACTGTGGCGCTGGGATGGCGGCACGAAGACATTTCAGAGAAGGCACGCGAGGTGCAACGTCTTGGCCGCGAGCTCTATGCGCGGCTAGGCACTCTCAACGAGCACTATGAGAAAGTCGGTCGCAGCCTTGAAAAAGCAGTCGAAGCATTCAACTCCAGTCTCGGCTCCTTGGATTTACGAGTGGGGGTTACTGCACGCAGGCTCTACGAGCTGGAGATCCCAGCACGCACCGATAAAAAACCGGTCTCCCCGCACCCCATCGAGGCAGAACCGCGGCACCTACGCTTTGGGGAATAGCTGCATTTACCTCCTTCACGGAAATAAATTTCGCCACATTCGGGCGAAGAAATACCGATAAGCCCAGCCAACGCTGTAGAATCTTCCGGCGTGTCACTTGCCAAAAATCGAAACCACCGAGCCGCGCGTGAAACCTCCGCCGCTGCGCATGAGCTGCCGCTAGCCAAGGGTCTCCTTGGCCTAGTAGCCACGTTCGTCGTAGCCGCACTGATCACGATTGCCGTGGGTTCGATTGGTTGGCTATTCTTCATCATCTCCGCGGCCGGTGCGCTGGCAGTCACCTGCTTCGCCCGCCTGCGCAGCTTGTACCTCCTAGTTGTCAGCATTCCAGTTCTGTTTACGGTCGCGATTGTGTTGACCTCCTGGGTGCTGTCCATTCAAGCCGCGCCAAAAGGCACATCGCCGTTCTCGAACACGTCACTGCTTTCCGCAGCGTTCCCTTTTATCCAGCGTTTCCCCTGGTTGCTCATCGTATTTTTGTTGTGCGCCGCTCTTGCCGTAGTCCGTCTATGGCGACACAAGAACTTGGCTCGAACCCGCGACGCCAAGGCACAGGTTGCCCGTCGCGCGGAGCAAAAAACCAATGAGCGCACTACCAACGAGCGTCTTTCCGTTGCCGAGCTTATAGCTCGTAACCGCCGTGATGCAGAAGGCTCAGGTGAAGCACTTCCCCAGAGTTCGCCGCGCCGCCGTACCCGTGCCCGCGAGTTGGACCGTGAGGTTCGTCGCCGCCGCCAGGCTGAAGAACGCGAGCAGCAAGCCCGAGAGCGCGTGGAAAAGAGCCGCTCAAGCAGTGAGGAGCTCAAGCGCGCACACGACGAGCGCGTGGCTCAAGCACGCTCCTACCGCGAGGCACGTGAGGCCCGCGAGCGGGGTACCACAGCTAGCTCCGCGGAGTACGACGATTCCGACTTCGCACCGCGCCGCCCCGACCCCGCACGCCGTGCTGGCGATGCAGGTGAATCCCGCGAAACCGAAACCACCAAGCCTAAGGCGTCCAAGGCAAAGCCAAAGTCCTCGTTCTTGGAAGACAATCTCTACGACGAAGACTAGTTCACCGCGCAAACCAGCTCGAATATTAGCTATCAATAAAACACCCAGGGCAGCCATTTACTGCTCTGAGTGCTTTTCTTTTGCTGTGGCTTAGGAGGGCACCCTTAAGCCTTTGGGGCCTGCGACGTGCGCGCCGGACGCAGCTCTCGTGGCAGGGAGAACTGGATAGTCTCGGTGGAAGTGGTAACTTGCTCAACGTTGCTGTAACCACGCTCGTCGAGGAATTCGAGCACCTCGCGCACGAGCAGCTCAGGTACAGAAGCGCCACAGGTAACGCCGACGGTCTCGACGCCTTCGAGCCACGCCTCATCGATCTCACGGGCGAAGTCGATGAGGTGGGAAGCCTTGGCCCCTGCCTCTAGCGCCACCTCAACTAGGCGCACGGAGTTCGAGGAATTCTTCGAGCCCACCACAATCATCAAATCGCATTTCGGAGCAATATTCTTCACCGACTCCTGGCGGTTCTGGGTGGCGTAGCAGATGTCGTCTGAAGGCGGATTCTCGAGGTGCGGGAAGCGCTCGCGCAGCTTATTCACAATAGTGATGGTCTCATCCACCGAGAGGGTGGTCTGGGATAGCCAGATGAGCTTTTCATCTTGCAGGGACTCAGGCAGCTTGTCGACGCCCTCGATGCCATCCACCAAGTGCGTGACCTCAGGAGCCTCGCCGGCGGTGCCTTCGACCTCTTCGTGACCTTCGTGGCCCACCAACAAGATGTGGTAGCCATCTCGCTGGAAACGGCGCGCCTCGTTATGAACCTTGGTCACCAGCGGGCAAGTTGCATCAAGGGTCAGCTGCTTGCGGCCTTCAGCCTCCTCACGCACCGCCGGGGCGATACCGTGTGCGGAGAAGACAAGGTGCGCGCCCTCGGGCGCTTCGGATGCTTCCTCGACGAAGATGACGCCGCGCTCAGCTAGCGATTCCACGACGTAGCGGTTGTGGACAATCTGCTTGCGCACATAAATCGGTGCGCCGTACTTTTCAAGTGCCTTCTCCACGGTCTCAACTGCGCGATCGACACCGGCACAATAACCGCGCGGTGCTGCCAGGAGAACATTCTTGCCAGTCTCAGTCATGCGTTCCAGCGTATCTAAAACTGCTTTGAAACAGTAGATTGGGTCGCTTTGCAAAGGCAATAGGTGGCCTATTTCTGACGTGGACAGCAATGTGACTTCGCTCGAACTTTCTCTGGCCCGCTGACCTTTAAATTTGCCCAAGCTGGCTGCCTCCGAAGACCACATGTCCGGGCTGGACAATAGACTTAAGTGGCAATCCACTGCTGCATAGAAAGGCTGCTTTGTGAATCAACCAGCAAACTCTGCGGAGACGCCCTGGCCCGTAGGCCGGGTCAATGACCAGGTCAAGGGTTGGATCGAGCGTCTCGGGTTCTTGTGGGTCGAAGGCCAATTAACCCAGATCAACGTCAAGCGCTCATGGAGACTTTCCTACCTCACTTTGCGCGACGTCGAGCAGGAAAAGTCCGTGCAGCTAACGTGCCCTACTGACATGGTCTTGAAAATGCCCACGCCTTTAAAAGACGGCGATCGCGTGGTGGTCTACGGCAAGCCCGCCTTTTATGCCGGCCGCGGTTCCTTTTCATTGTGGACCACTGAGATTCGCCACGTCGGCGTCGGTGATTTGCTAGCACGCATTGAGATGCTGCGCCAACAGCTTGCTGCTGAAGGGCTCTTCGATCCTTCGCGCAAGTTGGCGCTGCCCTACCTACCCAACAAGGTAGGGCTTATCACCGGCCGCGGCTCTGCTGCTGAACGTGACGTGCTAGCCGTGGCAAAGGACCGTTGGCCGGCGGTGCAATTCCGCGTCATTAATACCGCGGTGCAGGGAGCGAACACCGTTCCAGAGGTTATCAACGCGTTGGAAACCCTCGATGAGGATCCAGAAGTAGACGTCATCATTATCGCCCGTGGCGGCGGTTCTGTCGAAGACCTTCTTCCTTTCTCCGAAGAGGCTCTACAGCGCGCAGTTGCCAGCGCACGCACTCCGGTGGTCTCTGCTATTGGCCATGAGCCAGACAATCCAGTGCTCGACAATATTGCAGACCTCCGCGCCGCCACTCCTACTGACGCCGCAAAACGAGTAGTGCCATCAGTTGCTGAGGAATACGCATTGGTGGATGAAGCGCGTTCCCGCATGGCAGCTGCACTGCGTGGTTGGGTCGAAAGGGAAAGGCGCGGGCTGGAAAATATTCGTTCACGCCCCGTGCTTGCTGATCCAATGACGCCGATCAACGCACGCCGTGATGAGCTTGAGCGCTCCCGCGCGTTGATGAAGCGCGAGGTCACCTACTTGCTCGAGCGAGAAAGGAACAAGGTCACTGCCCTGCGCGCACAGGTCTCGGCTCTCGGCCCGTCGGCCACCTTGGAACGCGGCTATGCCATCGTCCAAGTCGTGCCGCGTGATGGCTCGGGCCCAGAGGTTGTGACTTCCTACGAGCAATCACCACCCGGCTCGCAGTTGCGTATCCGCGTCGGTGATGGCTCGATTACCGCAGCGGCAATGGCGGCCAAACCAGCCGACTAACAAACTTCAGTAATCATTCAGCGCTAAAGCACTGAAAAATATAGACCCGAAGCCAAAGACTTAACTAAAGGAGCAGACATGAACGAGACAATCGGTACCGGTACTCCCGGCCAAGACGCATTCCCGCCAGTAGAGGAACTTACCTACGAGCAGGCTCGCGATGAGCTCATTGAAACCGTCAAGATTCTTGAGCTCGGCCAGATGGGCCTCGACGAGTCGCTGAAGTACTGGGAGCGCGGTGAAGCGCTGGCAAAGGCCTGTGAGGCCCACCTTGACGGCGCTGCGCGTCGTGTCGAGAAGGCACTAGATAGTGCCGATAACTCCGAAGATGCCACAGACGCAGAAAACGCATCATCCAACGAAGGAGAGTACTAATGCAGATTTACGGCTACCCAGGTGAGCGCGTGGACTTCGTATCAAAGTCCGGCTCTGCCGGTTCCCTGCTCTTTGGCGATCCACGCCATCTTGCAGAGGAGTTTTTCGGCACGCCGCATACGGCAAGCACTGATGAGATCTCCTATTACTCTGGCTCCATCGTGCTGTGCTTTAAAGAAGGCCGGCTCCGCGAGGTAAAAATCTACCCGCAGAACTCCAAGCGCGAACGAGTCGACGTCTACGTTGCTAAGCAGCGCCTGAGCGGCCTAGACGAAGAAACCCTCGCCCAAACGGTAGAAACCGCGGGCGAGGGTGTCCAGGTCGAGTTTGCAGACGGCCTTTACTCAGCCACCTTCAGCTAAGGCTGCTGCGAGGTCGGTGCTGAAGCACCGTCCTCCTGCGCACCAGCCTCGGCTGCCCCGTCGTCATTCACGTGCAGAACCGGCGCCTTGGCGAATGCCTCGATGGTGGTCTCGTAATCCGCTTCAGAGGCGGAGCCGGACAATACCAAGCGGGAGTCGCCTAAATCTGTGATCCATAGTGGCCGAACATTAGCGTCGTCGCTTTCTAGGATCTTGACCTTCTTGCCGGCCACCTCACGCTCGGATTCGTTGGCACGGTAGTTGGAGTCATAGCCTTTCTCCGCCTCTTCAATAGAGACTTGGGTCTGCGTAGACTCCACATAGCCTTCATCAGCAGTCAGCCAGCTCACCACGGAGGCGTTCTCCCCCGCCACAGCGGAGCGACGCGCGGCAGTAGGCGCCCAGCCTTCGGGCATCTGTGGGTTACGGATTACTGCCCCCGTAGCGCGTGCTTCCATCTCTAGGAACGTCGTGGCATCGACATCCTGGACAGGCCCCTTCTTTGTCTCCGGGTTCACGCTACACAAGCCGGTAGCTCCCACAACAAGGAGCATGGCGATGACGGTCACGCCGAGAGACAAAATAATGTCCCGGGCGCCCTCAAAAATCTTGGGTTTCTCTTCTGCTGCCACGCGTCCAGTATTCCACGTACCCAAGCGCACAACGAAAAGCCGGGGCGAACTCAAATTCTTATGCTGCGAATTTTCTACTTCACTGCCCCCGGGATCGGGCAAAGCCCTCAATCGGGGGCACCAACCTGTCTAAAAATCCATTCAAAAGTGCAAGAATAGGAAACAGTGCCCTGGAAGGTTCCAGCGGCGAGACAGAAAAAGAATGGAAGGCAGCCTAAACACATGTCCGAAAACACTTCTTACATGCCAGATCGCAACCTCGCTATGGAGCTGGTTCGCGTCACTGAGGCCGCAGCTTTGGCCTCCGGCCGCTGGGTAGGCCGTGGCAAGAAGAATGAGGGCGACGGCGCAGCTGTGGATGCAATGCGCAAGCTCATCAACTCCGTCGCAATGAACGGCGTTGTGGTCATCGGCGAGGGCGAAAAGGACGAAGCCCCGATGCTGTTCAACGGCGAAGAAGTGGGCACCGGCGAGGGCGCTGCAATGGACATCGCAGTTGACCCGGTCGACGGCACCCGCCTGATGGCAGAGGGCCGTCCGAACGCTATTTCCGTCATCGCTGCCGCAGAGCGTGGCACCATGTATGACCCGTCCGCCGTCTTCTACATGAACAAGATTGCTGTCGGCCCAGCTGGCGTCGGCGCAATCGACATCAACCAGTCCGTTGAGTGGAACATCAACTCCGTCGCTAAGAAGCTCGGCATCAAGGCTGCCGACCTCACCGTCGTTGTACTGGACCGCCCGCGCCACCAGGACCTTATCGATCAGATCCGCGCTGCCGGCGCAAAGGTTCGCCTCATCATGGACGGCGACGTCGCAGGCGCAATCGCTACCTGCCAAGATTCCAACTCCATCGACATGATGATGGGCATCGGCGGCACCCCTGAGGGCATCATCACCGCTTGCGCCATGAAGTGCATGGGCGGCGAAATCCAGGGCAAGCTATGGCCGAAGGACGAGGAAGAAGCCGAAAAAGCTCGCCAGGCTGGCCACGACTTGGACCGCGTTCTGGGCACCGACGATCTGGTTTCCTCCGATAACTGCTACTTCGCTGCTACCGGCGTTACCAACGGTGACATGCTGCGCGGTGTTTCCTACCGTGCAAACGGCGCCACTACCCGTTCCCTGGTTATGCGCTCCAAGTCCGGCACCATCCGCTACATCGATTCCGTACACAAGCTGGCCAAGCTGCAGGAGTACTCCGTTATTGATTACTCCAACGCAGCGGATGCCTAAAGGTTTTTAAAGACCCGCTTTTGCATTTGGTGCACGCCCTTTTCAGCATGGACGTGCACCTTGCACATTCGCACGCCATTTAGTCCATACTGGTTTTAGTGAGGCGTGACTTCCAGCACCATTATGGTGCCGGTTGATACAAATCTTATTATTGCGTTTACTGCCGGAAGGGACACGTTATTCCGACTCCCTCCCGACACAATCGCTAAATGAACATCTTTATTCAACACATAATTTTGAGGTGGATTTCATGACTGAGTACCGCATTGAACACGACACCATGGGTGAAGTGAAGGTTCCTGTTGATGCTCTGTGGCGCGCACAGACCCAGCGTGCTGTAGAAAACTTCCCGATTTCCGGCCGCGGGCTTGAGGCCGCTCAGATTCGCGCTTTGGGCCTGCTGAAGGCAGCTTGCGCACAGGTCAACAAGGATTCCGGCACGCTCGATGCGGACAAGGCTGACGCAATCATCGCTGCAGCGAAGGAAATCGCTGAGGGCAAGCACGACGATGCTTTCCCAATCGACGTCTTCCAGACCGGCTCTGGCACCTCCTCCAACATGAACACCAACGAGGTCATCGCCTCGATCGCCCACAACAACGGCGTAGAGATTCACCCCAATGACCACGTGAACATGGGTCAGTCCTCCAACGACACCTTCCCTACCGCAACCCACGTTGCGGCCACCGAGGCAGCTGTCAACGACCTCATCCCAGGCCTGAAGGTGCTGCACGAGTCCCTGAGCGCCAAGGCCAAGGAATTCGCGGACGTCGTTAAGTCCGGCCGCACCCACCTGATGGACGCAACCCCGATCACCCTGGGCCAAGAGTTCGGTGGCTACGCACGCCAGATCGAGCTCGGTATCGAGCGCATCGAGGCCACCCTGCCACGCCTGGGCGAGCTGGCTATCGGCGGCACCGCAACCGGCACCGGCCTGAACACCTCCGCTGACTTCGGTGCAAAGGTCACCGAAGAGCTCAAGAAGCTCACCGGCGTTGAGCAGCTCAAGGAAGCAGAGAACCACTTCGAGGCTCAGGCGGCGCGCGACGGACTCGTTGAGTTCTCCGGAGCAATGCGCACCGTTGCGGTATCCCTGAACAAGATTGCCAATGATATCCGCATGATGGGCTCCGGCCCACTGACCGGCCTGGCAGAAATCCACCTGAAGGATCTGCAGCCAGGTTCCTCCATCATGCCGGGCAAGGTTAACCCGGTTCTGTGCGAGGCAGCCACCATGGTTTCCGCACAGGTCATCGGCAACGACGCTGCCGTTGCATTCGGCGGCGCCAACGGCCACTTCGAGCTGAACGTGTTCATCCCGGTCATGGCACGCAACGTCCTTGAGTCCGCTCGCCTGCTGGCTAACGTCTCCCGCATCTTCGCTGAGAAGTGCGTCGACGGCATCGAGGCTAACGAGGAGCGCATGAAGAAGTTTGCTGAGTCCTCTACCTCCATCGTTACCCCGCTGAATTCCAAGATCGGCTACGAGAATGCAGCAAAGGCTGCTAAGCACGCACTGCACGAGAAGATCACCGTCCGCGAGGCCGTCATTGACCTGGGCTTCGTCGACGGCGAGAACCTCACCGAGGAAGAGCTGGATGAGCGCCTCAACGTCTTGTCCATGACCAACCGCGAGCGTGATAGCTTCTAAGCTTTCTACCTAGCGGTACTTTCAAGCAGCACTTTTCAGCCTCCCACTGCCTTGCCGCTCGGGCACCCACCCGAGTGCATGACAGCGGGAGGCTTTTCGCTACCCCAAAAGCATTTGTGACCAAGCGCACTGAAGGTACCTCAGGGACTCAAAAATCACGAAGTTTGCACTTGGTGCAAACTTGCACCGGGTGTAATGTTGCACAGCGTGCAAGAAGAAATGTCACTACGCGAGCAGAAGCGACTCAAGACGCGACTGCGTATCGAAGACGCCGCCACTTCCCTAGTGGACAAGCGAGGCTTCGCCGCAGTCACCATTGAGGAGATCTGCGAAAAAGCCGGGATTTCAAGGCGCACATTCTTTAACTACTTCGATTCCAAAGACTCCGCAGTCTTAGGCGCCCCTAGCGCACTATTTTCCCAAGACCAACGAGCATATTTCCTTGACACTCCAACTGAAAACCTCCTGCGTTTGACCGTGGAACTCGTCATTTCCCATTTGGACGGGCACCACGCCGACAAAACAATTGCAGCAAGGCGGCGCCGCATAGCAAGCGACCCAGATGCTGCCGCGGCGTCGTTTAGCCGCAAACGCGCAAAGTCAACCGAGATTGCAGAACTCATTACGCTTCGCCTCAAGCAAGAACCGCAGCTCCAGCTCATGCCAGAAGTTGCGCCAGAGACAGAAGCATTACTCATCGGAGCCACCGTTAGAGAAGCGCTTTGGATTGCCACCGCTTCCCCCGAAATCAGCTGCGAACAACCATTTGAGCAAAAGTTCAATGATGCACTCGCACTCGTTATCACTTTCACGAAAGGACTAAAATGGTAGATACCGCCAAGTCGCCGACGAACAACGTCGGCGAGGCGCAGCCAGCGCAAGCTGGCGGAAACGAAAAGAAAGAAAACAACGTAGCTCTCGTTTTCTCCGCCCTCGTTCTCACCATGTTGATGAGCTCCTTGGGCCAAATGATTTTCTCTTCGGCCCTGCCTACTATCGTGGGCGAGCTCGGCGGCGTCGACCACATGAGCTGGGTTATCTCCGCTTTCTTGGTCACCATGACCATCGCTATGCCAATCTCTGGCAAGCTGGGCGACATGATGGGCCGCAAGTGGCTCTACATCGGCGGCATCGCAGTCTTCGTCGTCGGCTCTGCCATCGGTGGCTTCGCAAATGACATGAACTGGCTCATTTTGGGCCGCGCTGTCCAGGGCTTCGGCGCTGGCTTCATGATGATTTCCTCCCAGTCCATCATCGCGGAGGTCACCACTGCTCGTGAGCGCGGCAAGTTCATGGGCATCATGGGCGGCGTCTTCGGCCTTTCTTCCGTTCTCGGCCCAGTCCTCGGCGGCTGGTTCACCGACGGCCCGGGCTGGCGCTGGGGTCTGTGGATTAATATTCCACTTGGTATGCTCGCCATTACCGTGTGCACCATCGTGCTGCACCTGCGCGTTGGCGATACTGACCTGCGTAAGTTCGACGCTCTTGGCGCTACTTTCATCGCTATCACCACCGCTTCCCTCATCCTCATGACTACTTGGGGCGGCACGCAGTACGAGTGGTCTGACCCAATCATCATTGGCTTGGGCATCACCGTTGTCGTCGGCGCTATTATCACCGTGATCGTCGAGGCAAAGGCCAAGGAGCCGCTGATTCCGGTTCACCTCTTTAAGAACCGCAACATGGTTCTGACCACCGCAGCCGGTACTGTCCTCGGTCTGGCAATGTTCGGTGTGCTTGGCTACATGCCAACCTACCTGCAGATGGTTCATACCTTGACCCCAACCAAGGCGGGCCTCATGATGATTCCGATGATGGTAGGCCTCATCGGCACCTCGACTGCTGTTGGCTTCATCATCGCCCGCACGGGCCATTACAAGATTTACCCAATCATCGGCCTTATCATCACCGCCGGTGCTTTGTTCTGGATGTCCAAGCTGACCGTGGATACAACCCTAGTTCAGCTCGGTGCTGAGTTCTTCGTCTTCGGCGTGGGCCTGGGTTTTGTGCAGCAGGTTCTGGTTCTCATCGTGCAAAACTCCTTCCCTATCGCGCTGGTCGGTACCGCAACGGCTGCCAACAACTTCTTCCGCCAGATTGGTTCCGCAGTGGGCGCTTCCCTCGTTGGATCCCTGTTCATCCACAACATGAAGGATGAGATGGCAGCCAACATGCCAGCTGCAATCAAGGCCATGGGCCCTGAGGGCGCGCAGTACGCTGAGCAGTTCGCTTCCGCAACGGGCGGTTCTTCCCGCCTGACCCCGAACATGGTTGCGCACCTTCCGGATGCAATTCAGTCCGTCATCCTCAACGCCTACAACGATGGCCTCACCCCAGTCATCCTGCTGATGGTTCCTATGGCCACCGTTGCCCTTCTTTTGGTTCTTCCCGTCACGGAAGAGCACCTTAAGGAAGAGATCTCTTAAATATCACTCACCAGACAAAGAATCGAAGGCTACTAGCGAGGAGCGCTGTGAGCTCCAGTCCCGCATTGCGCTAGACGACGCCACCATAGAGAACAACCTTGTCTATCCCCCCGGGCTTGCTCAAGGAAGTCTTGGCTCTAAATGTTAACTCGGTCGACGTGTGGCGCACTCGCGACTATCTGGTCGCACTCGCTGAGAAAGAAGGAATTGAAATTCCAGCTTTTATCCGCCTTTTGCTCTATCTCTCAGGGTTCCATCATCAATGATACCGGCGGCAATTGTCAGCATAGAAAATTCCCGGTCTGAAATAGGAAGCGATTTCAGACCGGGAGTTCTCTTATGTCTTCAGCAATTGCGCCAACCTCAACGCCGCGACATTGACGAGGTCATGAGGACAATAATGCGCGGTACATTCCCCGCCGCCGAGTTTTTCTAGCTCTATTGCCTAGCTAAAAGTCCTAATTATTGTTGCCTCGCTCCCGCTCATCGGGCTTCGGAAGCAGTAGCTCGTAGACGTCGGTGTCGCGCCACTGACCAGCCATCTCGCCGTAGGTCATCTTCGCCATGTGGGAGTAGGTACCGACCTTGACGAAGCCGCGAGACTTATGCAGGCCTGCGGAACCCTGGTTTTCTGGGAAGATCCACGCGTGGATTGCCCATTTGTGGAGGTCCTTGCAGGTTTCGATGAGCTTATCGAGCAGGGCACCGGCGATGCCACGGCCTTGAGCCTCCGCGCTGATGTAGATGGAATCTTCCACCACACCATGGAAGACTGAGCGGGAGGAAATCTGCGCTGCAGAAACCCAGCCCAATACCTTGGAATCATCGTCTTCCTCAACCGCAACGAAGACCGAGGACATGATCTTTGCACGGGTAAACTGCTCCAGCGTCAAAGAACGCGTTTCATACGTGGCGTGACCGGTGTTTAGGCCCTCTTCATAAATTGTCCGCATCTGGGGATAGTCGGCCGTAACAAAAGGTCGAATCTTAAAGTTCTTCGCGGGTTTGTTTTCTGCCATGTGATTCATTATTACAAGACAACTACCTGTACGGCTATATAAACCGGAAAAAGTTAGCTAGCCGCGATCAAGGAAGACGGTTTAACCTTAAGCCTCGCTTTCGAGTAAGTCCGTGACAAGCTCGGCGATTGCAGAACGCTCTGAGCGCTGGAGGGTCACGTGTGCAAATAGCTCATGCCCTTTGAGCTTTTCAATGACAGCCTGCACACCGTCATGGCGGCCCACGCGCAGATTGTCACGCTGGGCGACGTCGTGCGTCAACACCACGCGCGAGCCCTTGCCCAAGCGAGACAGGACGGTGAGCAAGACGTTGCGCTCAAGCGACTGCGCTTCATCGACGATGACGAAGGAATCATGCAAGCTCCGACCACGGATGTGGGTCAGCGGCAGAACCTCAAGGAGGCCGCGGTCATGGACTTCCTCCATGACGTTGTCAGAGACAAGGCCTTCGAGGGTATCGAAGACGGCCTGGGCCCAGGGATTCATCTTCTCGGACTCGCTACCTGGAAGGTATCCCAGCGACTGCCCGCCCACTGCATACATGGGGCGGAAAACCACGATGCGGCGGTGCTCACCGCGCTCCAGGACTGCTTCAAGGCCCGCGCACAGCGCCAGCGCAGACTTACCAGTGCCGGCACGGCCGCCCAGGGACATGATGCCCACGGAGGGATCTGACAAAAGGTCAAGTGCCACGCGCTGCTCCGCGGAACGGCCCTGCAGTCCAAACGCATTGACATCACCGCGTACGAGCTGGATGGTGCCCTCTGCCGTCATGCGGCCAAGCGCGGACTGCCCTGCCGCGTCCAGCTTGATGCCGCAGTGAACTGGAAGCTCTTCGATAGCAGTGCCATCTTCAGTCAGTACGCCGTCTACCATGACTTCCCCATCACGGTAGAGAGCATCGATGACTTCAGCAGAAGTATGAACCACAGCCATGCCGGTATAGCCGGTAAGAACTACGTCCTGCGCGTGGTACTCGTCGGCTTGCAAGCCAACTGCACCAGCCTTGACACGCAGTGGGACATCCTTAGTCACAAGCACGGTGTCTTTGCCCTCATGCGCCAGGTTGAGTGCGCAAGCGAGAATGCGGTGGTCACCTTCGGGACCCCGGAAGGAGGATGGCAGCAAAGACTGATCCTGATGATTTAGCTCAACGCGTAAGGTTCCGCCCTCAACGTTGACCGGAACCGCTTGGTCTAGGCCGTCGTATGCACCACGCAGGTCCTCCAAAAAGCGAAGAGCTTGGCGGGCGAACCAGCCAAGCTCAGGGTGATGACGTTTTCCTTCCAATTCGGAGATGACGACGATGGGAAGGATGACCTCGTGCTCTGCGAACTTGCGCAGGGCCCATGGGTCAGAAAGGAGGACTGAGGTATCAATAACGTAGGTCTTAGTGGCCACTGCACTGGGGCTCATAGGCTCGGTCAGAACAGAAGGATTGGTCATGATTGCGGGGTTCTCCCTTTAGATCGTGTTGCTTGATCTCTTCCCAAGCTAAGCGCCAAAGGTTGAAATTACATGGGTGAAAGATGAACATTGCGAAAACGCAAGGTTCATACCAGCCAAAAGCTCGTGAATTGGTACTGCGACCATGAGGACCACCAGTGATCACAAAAGCGGGCTAGGTAGAAACCTAGCCCGCTTTATTAAATTAGCGAGATTTACTCAACGGTAGCCTCGTACTGGCCGGACTCACCCTTCATCCACTTGATGGTGCCGTTGGTGAACTCCTGAACCCAGCCGTTACCTTCAGCCTGCTCTGGAGCGGAAGGCAGGCCAACCTTATTTGCCAGGCCGCCCTCGCCCTTCCAGGTCTCAGCGATCTTGCCAATGATTGGCTGTGCGCCAGACTCTTCGTTGAAGGCAAGCAGCTTGTCCTCAGCGAAGGTAGCCAGGAAGCCATTCTCGGAGTTTTCTACATCCTGAACGTCGCCCCACTCAGCGGACTTCTCGTCGATTGCGGAAGCCAGAGCGGCCGGAACCTCAACCTCGCCAGCTGCGGTATTAATCTTCTTCATCTCACCGGAAGCTGCGCCGTCCTTGGAATTATCGGAGCTCATCTTATCGGAAGCATCAGCGGCAGTATCGCCGGCCTTGTCCTTGGCATCGTTGGCAGCGTCGCCAGCTTTGTCGGTAGCCTCGCCGGCCTTATCCTTGGCGTCCTTAGCAGCGTCACCGGCCTTGTCGGTTGCCTGGCTTGCTGCGTCCTTTGCGGCATCGCCAGCGTTGTTTGCTGCATCCTCAGCGTCGGAGCAAGCAACAACTGCCAGGGACAGGGAAGCTGCGGTCAGGCCAGCGGCGAAACGACGGGAAATCTTGTTCATGATTAATAATCCTTTTCTAAATATGTGAATTTCTTCTGCCTTGCGGCAACTCAATTAACGCTATAGACGGATCACTCACAGCAGCCACCCAGTTTTCAACAATTTAGGCGAAAAATATCGTTATTTGCGTCGTTTTCCCCGCTGAGAGGATTTCTTACTTTTTGGTAACGGATTGGTTTTTCGGCCTTGAACAGCCCGCTTGTTACCGGACCGTGACCTAGAACTTGTCGTTTTCTGGCCACTTTGCTGACCTTTTCCTTGGCCACCTTGGCCCTTGGCCGCGGCTTCCCGGCGCGCTTGCTTAGCCTTAGATTTCTCGCGGGCGCTAAGCTTCACCGCAGTACCGCGGGAGGAGTTTTTGGTTCGTCCTTTAGCTACCCCGACAAATGCTTGGATGTCCTCGCCATCGCGGTCCTTTCGCCAGACCAAAGCAATGGCAGTGCGCGCCACTGTCGGATCATTGAACGCCAAAGGCACTACTTGCTTTTTGCTGAGCACCTTCAGCAATGGGCGCGGGGCAATGACAATACCCACGTTGGCGCCCACCACCTGAAGACCTGTACGCACTGCTTCGACGTCGACCTGGGCGTCATCGCCAATGCGGTAGTTCAGATGCTCCTCAGAAACATCGGAGGGCTCAATCTCTTCGCCTACCTCTGCATAAACAGAATCCTTGGGAACGGCAATTCCCGGGGCTTCTTCATATAGACGCACTAGATGGAAGGAATCATCGATGCGCGGATCCGCGCCCTCTGCGGGGATTCGGGTCAAGGCAAGGTCGGCTTCGCCTTCGAGCAAAGTTGCAAGAGTATCATCAGCGTCTAAAGTGACTAGCTCCCCATAATCCGGGTTGGAGCGGTATCGTTCAAACCATTTTCCTGGTTCGGTGCCCGTGGCAAAGACTAGTCGCAGCATGCAGCCAATAGTACTGTCTTGCTTGCTCAGTACTAGTTCCTGCACTTTATGGGCAGTGACACCTCCCCCGCCGTGCTGCTACCGTAGGGAGAGTGAATGAGATGAATAAACAGCCTTCTGGCACCGCGATGCGTGCGCAAACCGCAGCGAAGAAGCTCGGCATCTACTTGCCCGCTACCCCGGAGGAATTCCAGAACTCCGCTGTCAGCCATGCAGAGCTACGCGAGCTGCAAGACAACCCACCACAGTGGTTGGTCGACCTGCGCCTGAACGGCCCACACCCACGCCCCGTCGTGGCACAGAAGCTCGGTATCTCCGTTACTTCTCTAAAGAAGAACGAACTTGACCGCCCGATGACCACTCCAGAGATCAAGGAACTCTTGGTAGAAATGCCGGAGTGGCTGGCTGCTGCGCGCAAGGCACATGCCGAAAACCGTGACGGCAATGGGCAGCCTGCCTATGAAGACTCTCCTGCTAACGAGTCTTAAATCTTAAGGCCCTAGCGCCACCTCAGAACCAAGGGCTGAGAAAATCTAGGAATAGTCTTCTGCCAGTGGCACGGCGGACTGCCACAACTGTTCGTTGAGCTCCGCAGCGCTTTGACATTGTTTGCCCAATGCTGGGTGCTCTGCTCCGGCAAGCGTTTCACCGCCGATGAGCCACTTCGTTACCGGCGTCCAACCATGCAGTGCACTGGCACACCAGGCTGGCAGCTGAAGAGCTTCCTCCACTGAAAGTTCCACTCGGCGCGGTTGATCAATAAGCCCCGCCTCGACGGTGGCGCGCACGGTGGTCGAGAGCAGAACAGAACCATGTGGGCCCATCACGAGACCCTTCTCATCTTTGAACACGATTGCCGCATTTGCGGCCTCATGGACAACCCCACGGGCCGAATGCAAAACCGCATCATCCGCACCATGGTCGCGGGCCTTTTGTCTTAGCTCCGCGAGCTTAGGCAAATCCGGGCCTTTAAGCAATGGATGCTCCCGCGGATCCACAGTCTCTGGAACCCACAACGTCGAGTGGGTGCGCAGGGCTGGGGCTAGACGCCATTCCACAGCATTTTCTGTAATTCGCGGAAACCATTGCCCCTCCTGCGGGATTTCGCCGAGTACTGGATAACCATCGCCGAAGCGTTTGCGGTGGAGGTCGGGGCGGATAGCGCGCCCTTCGCGGACCAGAAAAGAATCCACCAGGCGGCAATCAACGTGATTCATCTAAGGTCTCCGAGCTTTCAGCATGTGGTTCCTTCCGCGCGTGAAGATCGCTTGGAGTCATGCCCAATTGATTAAACAGCGGGCGCGCTTTGACCATGGTTTCTTCCCACTCCGCGGAAGGCTCGCTTACAGCCAGCACTGCCCCGCCCACACCGTAATAAGCGCCGCGTTCGTTGCTGACCACTGAGCGAATCACCATGGAAAAATCCGCCGTACCGGTCAGCGAAAGGTAGCCAAAGGCGCCAGAGTAGACGCCGCGCCAGGTGTCCTCAAGCTCGTCAATTATCTGCATCGTGCGTTCTTTCGGCGCACCGGTCATGGAACCGCCGGGAAACGCGGCCTCAATCGCATCTATGGGGCTAGACTGCTGCTTCAGGCGCCCGGTTACCTCACACATGAGTTGATGCACCGTAGAATAAGAGTGCACCTGAAAACCATGGGGCACCCGCACATCGTCGCAGGCGCGAGCTACGTCGTGACGGACCATGTCCACCACCATGAGCAGTTCCGACGTGGTCTTTTCGCCCCGGAGACTACGCGCATTCGCCGCATCTATTTCTGGGTCCGTATCGCGCGGGCTCGTTCCTTTAATTGGCGTCGAGGAAACGTTTCGCCATGCGTCAATACTTAAGAATTGCTCCGGCGACGTCGATAGCAGCGCGTTGCCGGCAAACCCCAGGAAGCCGGTGCGCTTGCTCGGATTAGCCGCGCGCAGTTGGAGGAAGGTCGCCAAGGGATTTGGCACAGGTTCCAACTCAATGCGATTGGTCAGACACACCTCATAGGACTCGCCGCGCACCATATAGTCCTGAGCGGCAGCGATACGTTCTAGATATTCTTGTTCGCCGTGAACCAGCCGGCCAGGGCTTTGCCAGGGAGCTTGCGGTACCGAATCCGTGGCGAGCTTAAGCTGCCACTTGCTGTCGTCGGCGAAGCTTAAGAGGTGAGTTCTGCGCTGTTCATGGTCCACCACTATCGCCCGGTCGCAGAAAATAAACTCTGCGTCTGGCCCCGGTGACCTATGTCTTTGGGACTGGGCGAAGCGCTGCTTTTCGACGCCGACTTCATAGCCGAGGTAGCCCACCCACCCTAGGGCGAAGTCGCAACCGGGAATCGGAGCTCCAACGCGCGCGGGGAGAACGTGGCGTTCATACTCGCGTTTAGCCACTTCGAAGAAGTCTTTGCCCGGCTGACAGTTATAGCTGAGATGTCGGGCCCTGTGACCAGAGTCATCGCCAAGAATGCTAAAGCGGCCAAAGTCGAGCCAAAAGGCATTTCCGGTCAGCGCACGAGCTGCATCTTCAAGTGAGACTTCTTTATCCACAGTGCGTACGCAGAAATACTGGCGTGCATAATAGCGTCTGGCAAGGCCGAGGAAATTCTCGATGAGCTGCGGGCCAGAATCAGTAAGCAGTGACTCCGGGTGGAATTGCACGCCCCACTGGGGTTTTGTGCGGTGTGCGATGGCCATTGTGAGCGTCGTGCCAAAAGTGTCGGCGCAGGTGGCGGTCACATCGAAGCATTCGGGAACACGGTGGGCTACCAGCGAGTGGTAACGCACCACGCGATGTGGGCTGACAAGGCCTTCGAAGAGCCCAGAGCCATCGTGGTCTACTTCGGTAACAATACCGTGTGCCGGGGCGGAAGCTAGGCCCACTTCCCCACCTGCAAGGTGCACCATAGCTTGCATGCCAAGGCACACGCCGAGGATTGGGCCGGTGAATTCACGCAGCACATTGGCACTAATTCCCAAGTCGGCCGGATTGGCCGGGCTACCAGGCCCCGGCGAGATGATAGCGGCGTCGTAAAGCGCCAGATCAATGCGAGCCCACGGGATGTCATTCGGGACAACCGTGGGCTCGCACCCGGTTACCCGCCGAACGTAGTCCACGAGATTGAAGGTGAAAGAATCGTGGTTATCTACGATCAGCAGGTTCATAACCGGAATTTTATAGGCGGCGGATGCGCGGGGTAGCGCTTGGCTGCCTTAGACCATCTTCCAATCCTCAAGACCGTCGTAGAGCGGGTACTGCTCAGCGATCTTGGAAACGCGACCGCGCAGGGACTCAACATCAGCGTTCTTGCCCTGTGCGAGTGCGGTACCGATGATGTCAGCGACCTCTTCGAAGGCTGCTGCATCGAGGCCACGGGTGGCCAGCGCAGGGGTTCCGATACGCAGGCCGGAGGTGACCATTGGTGGGCGTGGATCGTTCGGCACAGCGTTGCGGTTGACGGTGATGCCAACCTCGTGCAGCAGATCCTCAGCCTGCTGGCCATCGAGCTCAGAGTTGCGCAGGTCTGCCAGAACCAGGTGAACATCGGTGCCGCCGGTCAGCACGTCAACGCCGGCTGCCTTGGCATCGGATGCGGTCAGGCGCTCAGCAAGGATGCGTGCGCCCTCAAGGGTGCGCTCCTGACGGTTCTTGAACTCCTCCGAAGCTGCGATCTTCAAAGCGATTGCCTTTGCAGCGATGACGTGCATCAGAGGGCCACCCTGCTGACCTGGGAAGACGCTGGAGTTGAGCTTCTTAGCGTAGTCCTGCTTCGCCAGGATGAGGCCGGAGCGTGGGCCGCCCAGGGTCTTGTGAACCGTGGTGGAAACGACGTCAGCGTGCGGTACCGGAGAAGGATGCAGACCAGCAGCAACCAGACCTGCAAAGTGAGCCATATCGACCCACAGCTTTGCGCCGACCTCGTCCGCGATGGAGCGGAAAGCAGCGAAATCGAGAGTACGTGGGTACGCGGACCAACCGGCGATGATGACCTTCGGCTGCTCCTTGATAGCCTGCTCACGCAGCTTATCCATGTCGATACGCATGGTCTCTGGGTCGACCTCGTAAGCTGCGACGTCGTAAAGCTTGCCGGAGAAGTTCAGCTTCATGCCGTGGGTGAGGTGGCCGCCGTGCGCCAGGGACAGGCCCAGAATTTTGTCGCCCGGCTCGGCGAGGCTGGACAGTACCGCAGCGTTAGCCTGAGCGCCGGAGTGTGGCTGCACGTTGGCGAAGTCAGCGCCGAAGAGGCTCTTGGCACGCTCACGTGCCAGATCTTCGATGACATCAACGTGCTCGCAGCCACCGTAGTAACGGCGGCCTGGGTAGCCCTCTGCGTACTTGTTGGTCAGAACGGAGCCCTGTGCCTGCAGAACGGCACGCGGAACAAAGTTCTCAGAGGCGATCATCTCGAGAGTCTCGCGCTGACGGGCGATTTCGCCGTTGATGGCGTTGAATACGTCCGGATCCAGCTCGCGCATCTCCTGATAGCGCACGTCTGCGGAATTATTGGCAGTCATGGAAGCGTTGATTCCCTTCTCGGTTGCTTAACTGGTCGTTTCAAACCTGCCCTACATATTAACTGCCACGCCCCCACGCGGGGGACGAAAGTACCATTTCATCCCCCAAGGTTTTCCCCAGAAAGAAATAAGGTGCGACAATGTGGCCATGGCGCGTGCAACCGATTCCAGTCCATACCTTGACTTCGACCGTGAAACCTGGCGCCAAAGGCGCTTGTCGATGCCCCAGGTTCTCACCGCTGCAGAAGTCGAGGCGCTTCGTGGTATCGGTGATCGCATCGACTTAGACGAGGTCGCTGACGTTTACTTGCCATTATCGCGTCTTATCCATCTGCAGGTAGCAGCCCGCCAGGAGCTCACGGCTGCTACGGAGGAATTCCTGGGAAACAGCGCAAACCACGTGCCCTTCGTCATCGGTGTCGCAGGCTCCGTTGCGGTGGGTAAGTCCACCACTGCCCGCGTTCTACAGTTGCTTCTGCAGCGCTGGGAGACCCACCCAAAAGTAGATCTAGTGACCACTGACGGATTCTTGTATCCGGCAAAGGTGCTCCATGAGCACGGATTGATGCAGCGCAAAGGTTTTCCGGAATCCTACGACCGGCGCAAACTCATGCGTTTTGTCACCGACGTGAAATCAGGCAAAGCGGAAGTCAAAGCGCCGGTCTATTCGCATATTTCCTACGACATCCTGCCTGACGAGCATCAGGTGGTGCAAAGGCCCGACATCCTTATCCTAGAGGGCCTCAACGTCCTCCAGACTGGGCCTACCCTAATGGTCTCTGACCTTTTCGACTTCTCGGTCTACGTCGATGCGCGCGTCGATGACATTGAGCATTGGTACATCGAGCGCTTCCTGCAACTGCGGCATACCGCTTTCCGTGAGCCGGGCGCGCACTTTGCTGCCTATGCAGAGATGAACGATACGGAGGCCCGCGCGCAGGCTCGCGAGATTTGGCAGTCCATCAACCTGCCCAACTTGGTGGAAAACATTTTGCCCACCAAGCCGCGCGCTTCCCTGGTTTTGCGCAAGGGTTCCCACCACTTGGTGGAAAAGGTACGCATGCGCAAGCTCTAGTAAACGGGGGTTTCTAGGCGCGCAGATGAGGCCCTATTTGCCGAAGCGACGCGAACGCTGGGAGTAATCCCGCAGCGCGCGCAGGAAATCCACGCGGCGGAAAGCCGGCCAATAGGTATCGGTGAACCAGATTTCGGAATACGCCGCCTGCCACAGCAAGAAGCCGGAAAGACGCTGCTCACCGGAGGTACGGATGACAAGATCTGGGTCCGGAAGGCCCTTGGTATACAGGTGGCTCGTGATGGCCTCGGCGGTAACATTACCCGCGATTTCCTCCGCACTATGGCCTTTCCCGGCCTCGTCACGGATAAGGTTTTGCACCGCGTCGACGATTTCCTGACGCCCGCCATAGCCGACGGCGATGTTAACGATGACGCCCTTATTACCCTCAGTTGCCTGCGCTGCTAGGCGCATGCGCTCGGTGACCTTAGCCGGTAGGAGATCCAGATGGCCCACCAAGCGAATCTGACAGTCCAAGTCGCCCTTGGAAAGATGGGTGACAACGTCCGAGATGATGTCGAAGAGAAGCTGCACCTCTTGGGTGCTGCGCTTCAAGTTCTCCGTGGACAAAAGATAAATGGTGACGACCTCAATATCGGTGTCTTTGCACCATGAGATCATCTCGCTGATCTTCTTCGCACCTTGGCGGTGACCGTGGCTGATATCAGTGAATCCAGCCTCCCGCGCCCAGCGGCGGTTTCCGTCCGCCATGATGGCAACGTGCCGGGGCTGCGGGGTTCCCTTGATAGCGCGCGTGAGGCGAGCCTCATACAGGGGATAAAGCAACTGGCTGAGGAAGTTCACGGTTAGTCCTTAAAACACAATCCAAGACGAGGGACAGGCCGCAATTGACCTACAAGAAGGAGCGCTTGCTCTGGTCGAAGATGCCTGCTTCCTTCATCGCAGCGTCGACAGCCTGGTCATCGAAAGGGTCGATGCCGTGGTCTTGGGCGAACATGGTGCGACGACGAAAGCGCGAGTAACGACGGTGGAAATTCCACCCCGCAAACAAGACGGCTGCACCCATCAACGCCAAGATGAGAAGGCCAATTGGCGAGGCCTTGCCAAACTCAGGCCCCATCGGGCCTTCCTGGGCACCCTGGGCTAGGTAGTTAACTTGTGCGTGGACGTCACCTGCTGCAAGAATCAGCGAATCAAATGCGCTCATGCTTCTAAGACTCCCCTACTTCGGCAATTCCTGCAAATAAATCCGACTCCGGCAGCTCAGTAGCAACGCGGGTCTGCGCGAGCTCGAACTCCTCAGTGGGCCATAGGCGCTGCTGTACATCGACGCTCGTCGCCAAGAATGCTCCTGCCGGATCAATCTGGGTGGCATGCGCGCGCAGGGCATCCTCGCGATTTTGGAAGTAGTCTGCGCACTCTACCTGAGTGGTAACGCGCGCCATGATGTCCCCAAAGGCCGTATCCCAGCGTGCCAGCATCGGGCCATAGGGGCTGGTCTTTCCCTCTTCTTCCAAAAGATCATGGAAGAGCTTCATGCGCTGGTAGACAAAGCCATGCGAGTAATAGAGCTTTTGCGGCGTATAAGGTTCGCCCAGTTCTGGGTGGTAGGAAGGATCTCCGGCCTTTTCCCAGGCGATGATGGAAGCTCGATGGACCATCAGGTGGTCTGGATGCGGATAGCCGCCGATCTCGTCATAAGTGACGATGACCTGGGGACGGAACTCACGAATGGTTTTCACGAACTCTTGCGCTACTTCATCATCTGGAATAAGTGCGAAGCAACCTTCCGGCAGCAGATTCTTTAGATCCGGATCGAATGGATCACCGCCTGGCAGGCCGGAATCGACATGCCCCAGCCAGCGGTGCTCTACGCCCAAGGCTGCGGCGGCCTTCGCCATCTCTTCGCGGCGAATCTCGCCCATGTTTTCTTTCACACCCGGCTTATCCATCGCTGGGTTGATGACGTCACCGCGCTCGCCGCCGGTACAGGTCAGCACCAGAACCTCGGCACCTTCAGCCGCGTATTTCGCAGTGGTTGCAGCACCCTTGGAAGATTCGTCATCTGGGTGCGCGTGAATGGCTAGTAGGCGCTTGTCGCTCATAGTAGGGTTCATCTCCTCTAGCGCTGAATTTCGGAACAGAGGTCCATCCTAGTGGATAGTTTGAAAATCTTGACTGTTGGTTAGACTAAGATTCATGACTTCCGCCGGTACCCCTCGTTCAGGTGCTCGCTACGGTGCCCGCCCCACGGCAGACAGCTCTGCGAATAGTACCTCGAGCATCACAAATAAAGCCATCGTTTTGGTCTTCGCCGCCATGTTTATTGCCGCGATTATCTATGGCGTGCAGTACTTCCAGAAGCAGGAGAAGGTCAACGCGGACATCTCCTACGTCACCCACGAAGTTCTTTCCGACGATTCCACCCGTGTGTGGGCGGATGTCACCCGCAACCACATCGATGAAGACGCATACTGCATCGTGCAGGCCTTCGATTACTCCAAGGCAGAGGTCGGACGCCGTGAGTTCGCGGTCCCGGCCGGCGGCCCGAAAACCCAGCGCATTGCTGTCGACGTCCCCACTAATCACCGCGCAGTAGCCGGTGGCGTTTATGGTTGCTCGGGAAATATTCCTTCCTACTTGGATATGGAGCACCCTGACTACGTTGAGCAGTCCAGCAACTAAATAGATTTATCAATCTATATTGCTCAAGGTGGGCACCGTCTTCTTCTTGCTCAGTAGCTTGGCGATAGCCGCCCGCCCCGCAAATCGCCTGCGAATTCACCCCTTAAGCGCGGAGCCTTACGCGCTAGTCGACGCCGTGGCAGACGCAGCGCATGTGCTAGGATTTGTAGCGCTTAGGACAGGTCGCGGCTGCAAATCGCAGTTTTGGAGCTGACCTTATCCATATAGTTTTCATTTCTTCACCCCCGCTTTACGGAAGGTTGCACTATGGCTGAGCAGCAGAAGCAATACATCACCCCGGAGACCAAGGCCAAGCTTGAAGCTGAGCTGCAGGCTCTCATCGACCACCGCCCGGTCGTTGCTGCCGAGATTAACGAGCGCCGCGAAGAGGGTGACCTGAAGGAGAACGCAGGCTACGACGCAGCCCGCGAGATGCAGGACCAGGAAGAGGCCCGCATCAAGCAAATCTCTGAGGTTCTGGCTAACTCCACCACTGAGCGCACTGCCGTTCAGGAGGGCGTTGCAACCGTCGGCTCCGTTGTTCACGTTTACTACAACGGCGACAAGGAAGATAAGGAAACCTTCCTTATCGGTACCCGCGCTGCCGCTTCCGATAACAAGGACCTGGAGACCTACTCTGAGCAGTCCCCGCTGGGCGCTGCACTGATTGGCGCTCAGGAGGGTGAGACCCGCGAGTACACCGCACCAAATGGCAAGACCATTTCGGTCACGGTGGAATCCGCAGCGCCGTATGATTCAGCTAAGGCCGCAACTCCGCGCGAGTCCTAGTTTTCTTTTCTTTTATTTCAATTCATTCTGGAGAAAGAGCACCCATGAAGAAGTTCTCCCGCTTCGCAACTGCTGGTTTGGTTTTCGCTGCAGGCCTGTCCCTGGCAGCTTGCCACCCACCGAACCAGCAGGATTCCACCAGCGAGAAGATCGATAACGCCTCCACCTACACTGGCAAGGCTCCAAAGCCAGCTGAGTCCAGCTCCCAGTCCGAGGCTTCCGCTACCCAGGCTCCTGAGGCTGAGGCTACCGGTGCTGAGGCCACTGGTGCTGAGGCCGCCGGCTCCGAGGCTCCTGCCGCTGGCGATCCGAACGTAGTTGTTGAGACCCAGGTAGTTCCGGCTCAGTAAACGTCGCGGCTGATGCTGCGCACCAAGCAGCAGCTAGCAATCACTAGCAGTAAAGCGCCTAGGCATTCCACCTGGGCGCTTTACTCATTCTTCGACAATCGACTTAACTCTCTTCACGGGCCCACGCCCCAATGACACCCGGCAATGCTGCCGGCGGCTCGCCTAGGAGATCACGACGGTTGGGATCGCGTTCGACCTTGCTGGTCACCGATTTGATACGCCGATCTTGCCCGCCGCCCTGGCCGGTTCCTGCCATCAACGGCATCATTCGGCCCCCCATCGCACCGCGTGTATTACCCGCACCCCGGGCCGAATTAACGCCCGCTGCAGCGGTACCTGCAGTATTACCCGGACCGCCTACTCCACCAGCACCCAATGCGCCTGTGCGTGCACTCGGCGCCGCGGTTGACCCTGCCGAGCCTGCCAGCCCGGCGCCGCCAATGCCTCCCGTGCCGCCAACTCCACCGGCGCTAAAAGCTCCGCCTGGTCCAACAGCGCCAAGACGTCCCGCTCCATGGCCGCCGGCGTTAGATACTCCAAGGCCCAGCCCTTGTCCACGACCAAGGCTTTGCCCCTTCGCTGAAGCACTACCTGCAAGAGCCGGTGCGCCGCCAAGGGCTCCCATCATCGGACCAGTACCTGCACCAGAACCAAGACCACCGGTAGCTCCCGCACCTGCGGTCATAGTCGCTGGGTTTAAGGTCGCACCGCTACCCGAAGCCAGCGATGGCGCCCCGCCAAGAGCACCCGCTCCTACACCAGGGCCCATGCCCATACCGGCGCCCGCACCTCCTGGCGCAACAGGAGCAAGATTGACACTTGCTCCCCTAGTGCCGACATCACCGGCAGCGATCGGGTTGAAGCCTCCCGCGCCTAGTTCCGCAAGTGTATTCCGACCATTGGTGACCAAGTCATTATTGAACTTCTGAATGTCAGCATCGCTCATGCCTAAGCCCTCAAGGCCTTCGACCTTGCCATTTACAATCCCGAAAGAACCTGGGCCAAGCTCTCCGCGCGAGATTGCTTCAGCGATATGCTTCGGCCACGCTACGTTGGCAGTGCTATAACGCTGCCCGCTCCCGTTTACTCCGCCGAAGTCGGTGCTCACGTCTCCGCCGCCTGAAGGCGGCATCGTGGTCATCAGTGGATGCTGGAACGGCATCGCGGCGACCACTTGCGTTTGGAGTGCGCTTTGCATGAAGGCCAGGCCTGCCTGCTCGGCTGCCTTTCGTGCTGCTGGATCAGGAATCGCCATCGCGGACATGGCCAAGCCCATCGCCTTTGGCTGCGACGCCATCAGATTGGCTTGGAAGCCGAAAAGTTTCTGGCTCATCACCTCAGCATTAGCAATGAAGTGACTACCCGATTCCGCCACAGTCCGGATCTTTTGTGCTGCCCGCGCGGTTGCTTCACTATCATTTTCGGATTCCAGCGAAGAAGCCGCCTCATTCAATCCGTCCACAATCGCCGCAACTTCAGTAGACAACGTCCGCCACCGCGAGTTCGTCTCCGAAACACTCCAGATCTTGGTATTCAACAAGTCCATCGCCAGCCCGAACAAGTCAGAACCAACATTGACCACCGGCATCACGAAGCCAAAAGGGCTATAGCCCGGGTCAGGCTGATTCATCACCGGCATCGCCTCACCCGTTACCGAGCCACCTGCATCGGCGATGTCCAAACCACGACTATTAGCCAAGTCTTGAGATTCAAACCCTCGAGCTTCAGCTACCAACGTGTTAGACAACCATTCGATCTGTTCGTCGAAGCTACGCAGTGAATTGCTCGCTGAGCCTGGGTCCGTGGCAATCACCCGTTGATGAATTGTTCCAACGTCACCAACTCCGTTCACGCTCGAGAAACTACCGTCAATCGGAGAAATCGCTGTCCCAGCCGCTGATCGTAATCGTCGAGATAGATTGCCAACCTGCTCACTCACTCTGACGAAGTTATTCAATGAAATTTTCATTTTCCCCCCAATTTCAATCTAAGACAGACTAATTAATATCGATTCTGCTGAACTGCACTTTTCAGGCATCGGAGCTTTTAAGGCTTGATCCCCAAAGCTAACGCTCAAATCACCACGCACTGTTTCAACGTGGATTGCGCAATAGAGCTCGGTACCAAACTCATTTTCAAAACCAACTACAGGTAGTTTGGCGCCACGATAGATTTCTTTTCTACCTTCCGACGCTTCTACTTCTTTGAAAGAAAGTTCGCTCGAGGCTAAAGACACAACCGCGGGTTCGTCGCCTCCGTTGAACAAAAAGGAACAATGTTTGGAGTCGGGAAAGCTAAAGTCGCCTTCCAGACGTTCACCAAGACCAGCCTCCTTTAACTTCTCCTCTGGAATTTCTGTGCAAGGATCAAATAGATCGAAATCTGGGTCGGTGCGATCGAAATTGCCGAATAGTGGCAGAACGCCGTTCCCCTCCCACTCTGCGGTGATGCTGGAATCCGCACCAGCATCACCGCTGTCGCTCGTGTCATTGGAATCCTTGAAGCCCCCATCCCCGGTAGCCTCCACAGCATCCCCCGGATTGTCGGCGTCTTCTGCCGCCTTTTCCATACTTGTGCCGACGGTATCCCCAGCCTCCTGAACGGAATCTGGCTGGTTTTCCTTCGCGCTCCATGGAGCAAGGTCAATAGCGCAGGCCGTCAGCACCCCCATGCTGACAATCAGCGCTACAACAATCCCCTGCTGCTTCATGACTACCCTTCATCAGACTTCAATGACGAGCCGGAGGCCGCTGTTATGGCTGCTAGCCGCTGGCTGCCTCCCGCAAATAGGATGCACGAATCTGCGCGACCTGTCGCGCCAAGATGTGAATTGGGTCAACTTCGGGGCGTCTTCTACGGCATAAAGATGCCTTGCCTAAACCTCACAATGGGAAAATATTTCCTGCTCAAATCATATGAAAAGGCTGTAAAAGAGTTGGAAGAACCATAAACTCTCAACCATTTATTGATTCCCCCATTTCTACACCCGAATTACAAAAGTGTGAGTTATCAAACTTAAGCCTCCAGTTGCGCATAAAAGAACCCCCAGCCGTCAAGGACTCACCTTGGAGGCTGGGGGCTAAGTAAAGCTGTTTAATCCAGAACGTCGTTAGCGGTTCTGGATGTAGGACAGCAGGCGCAGAATCTCGGTGTAGAGCCAGACCAAGGTCACGGTCAGGCCAAGGGCTACACCCCAAGCGGTCTTGCTCGGTGCACCCATGCGGATCAGACGATCTGCATGGTCAAAGTCCGTCAAGAAGGACATTGCAGCCAAGACAATGCAGACCAGGGAGAAGATAATGGAGATAACGCCACCATCGCGCAGCGGGTTGAAGTCGAAGAAGATTGCGGTCAGGAAGTTGCCCAGTGCCAGAACAGCCACACCTGCAATCAGACCAAACATAATCTTGTTGAACTTCGGAGTGACCTTAACCGCGCCGGTCTTATAAACAACGAGCATGCCGATAAAGACGCCAACGGTACCCATGATTGCCTGACCGATCAGAGCCATGCCATCGGAGCCAGCAACATTGACACCAGCGAAAAGCAGCGAGAAACCGCCGACGAACAGTCCGTCGAGAACCGCGTAGGAGATGGTCAGAGGTGCAGAGCCAAACTTCTTACTGAAAGCTGCGATTAGGGTTACGACGAAGCTGCCGATGCCGCCCACGATGGTCAGAATCAGCGAAAGACCGTAGCTCACCTGAACACCGATGAAGAAGTTGACGACGGCCATGACGATCAGCACAGCAAGCGTGATGCCCGTCTTCGTAACGACGTCGTCAACAGTCATCGGACGCTCGGCAGACTGGCCACGGCCCTGCTGATCAAACGGGTTTACGTTTTGGTCGGCAGCATACGGATTGTTTCCGCCGTACTGCGAGGTCGAACCCTGACTCTTAGTCAAGGTGTTCATTACCGGATTGCTAGAACGCATTAAGTTCCCGATTCCTTTCACTGGATTAGTCGCTGGGGGCAACGGGCCCAGCCTAACAGCATCAACTAACTGATGGGCTGGAGAATTATTTGAAGATTTCACTAAGTTCAACGCTTTTGATTCGAATTAAGTTCCCGAAGCAAAGCCTTTCGCTGAACTATTCAAAAATCAGCTGTCGGTACCCAGCGGTATCTCTCCAGATGCGGTGGAATTTGAGCTCCTCCGCTTAATGCGAGCTATTTAGAACGCAATGCGCAATTAGATTATCGATACGTCGGACATCAATCTTCTTGCCCAACTTAATCTTGAGATGCCCCGCTCGCGTCCACAGCTCGACTTCCGCATTGAAATCAATTCTTCCCGCATTTTCAGTGGACCACATGTTGATAGCGGAGTAAGGAATTGAGTAGATTTCTACCTTCTTGCCGGTCAACCCCTGCGCATCGCGGATAATAAGGCGCTTTGAGGTAAAAATCGCAGAGTCGCGGAAAGTCTTATACGCAGCATGCGGCTGTTCACCCGCAATCAGCAATTCCGTAACATCGTTTGGAATTGGGACTTCTTCAAAGAAAGTCCACTCAGTAATAGGAGCGGTCTCCATTTTCTTCCTTGCTTTTGAAAGGACCAATAATTTGTGAATCGGCGGAGCTATCCCCATAAAAGGTCACGTAACCGCCTCGTCTAACTCTAATAGCGGTTACATGACATTTTCCGAGAAAACTAGTTCACCCACCGCAATTTCGTTTCCATAGCGGCACACTTGTCCCGGTGGTGACAGTCAGACAGCAAAAAGCCTATAAACGAGTCCAGCAATGCCGCGGCTGACCATCGAAATTTCGAACCAGGCGATACGCGAAATCTTCTCAAAAGTAGATGATGCGCCATATATTTTTGGCCACTACTCCTCTTTCGTGACGCCAACGTTTTCAATTGTTCTTGGCAACTAATCGCGACCGTTTCTCGCGGTCTCATTCGGGTTCACTCAAGGACTTGAGACCTTGGTTTTCTTTCTCACCCTTCTCTCCAAAGGAGTCTTGCAATGACTACTCCCGCCACTGGTCCAGAAAACACTGGATCCCAGAACAGCCCTCAGATGGCGTACCCAGCGCAAAGCGCGGCGACGCCTGCCGAGGCTCCCAAAGGCCGCAACACTCGGCATCATCGCGGTAATCATGTTCATCGCAGCGATTGGCTCCAGCATCAATGAGGCAACCGGCGGCGACACCACTGTCTCCAACAATGCGGATGGCGAGTCCGCAGATGACCGCACCGTCAACACATTCGACACCATGGCTGTTTTGGAAAACCGCTTCGACAACACCAGCCCCCTGTACCAAGGTGGCACCGCTACCGGCGATCTTGCATTCGCTGTTCCGGCTGACACGGCAGACCAGGGCGTTCTCGCAGTTCGCCCGGACATGCTCGCAGGCAAGGAATTCATCGCACTGCAGTAGTGTCCATACCGTCACGGGTTTGAGTGAACCCTAGCTTTAGGCTCGGCCTTTCAAGGCTGGGCCTTTCGCGTTCTTTCTGGGATTCCAGATGGCAAATCCGCTTGTTATGAACTGTGACAGCTGTAAACGTCGCTGCCAGCTGAGGAATGGAGTTTGCCATCTAGTTTTACCGTCTGGGTATGTGCCGTCAGCGGCCCTTGAGCGTGTGTCTGCAGCTGCCGCAAGCCCACGACCAAGGCATAAATAAAAGCCTCAAAACACCATCCAAAAGGAATGCTGCCTCGAGACTTCACACGGTGCCCCCACTGGGACTCGAACCCAGACTGAATTGATTTTAAGTCAACTGCCTCTGCCGATTGGGCTATGGGGGCTTGGTGCGGTTCTATTTTAAGCCACCCCGTCAGCACTGCTGCGCAATGGGGTGGCTTCAATGCGAATCGCTAGAGGTCAGCGGCGATGCCTGCGACGATTCCGTCGAGGATATCTTTCTCGCTGATAAAGAATGAAGAGGCGTCGCTGTTGCGCTCAATCATCTTGATGATGCCCTCGACAGCCACCGAGCCACCGCCGATAACGTCAGCGCGGCCCGGGTGGATGACTGGATTGAGCGCACGGGTAGACGAAGGCTTCCCCATCAGCTGGCGCGTGAGCACTCGCAGCGCATCAAAACGCAGCTCCGAGCCATGGATTGCATCGGGGTCATAGCTTTCCAAGCCTTGTGCCAAAGCAGACAGCGTGGTGAAGGTACCTGCGCAGCCAACGAAAGTCTTGGCCGAGGAAATCGGCACAATCTTTTCAACTTCCTGCATGCGCTCTTCCACGTAATCTTCCGCGATTTCGATCTCAGAATCCGTTGGAGGATCTGTGCGCATGATGCGCTCTGTCAGGCGCACGCAGCCCATCTGTGCGGAATGCGCGCCGAGAATGTCACCGTCGATAGTTCCGACGACGAATTCCGTCGAGCCGCCGCCCAAGTCGATAACGCAGTATGGCCCACGCTCAGAACGCAGGTCCGCCACTGCCCCCTTGAAGGACAGCAGAGCTTCTTCTTCACCAGTGATGACCTCAGCCTTGGCACCGGATTCGATCTGGCTCAGCAACTGCGCCGTCATTTCGAAGAACTCGTCTTGGTTCTTCGCATCGCGGGTAGCAGACGTTGCCACCATGCGCACGTGCTGAACCTTCTCAAACTTCATCTGCTTTACGTAGCCCTCCAGCGCCACGCGGGTGCGCACAAGGGCCTCTGGTGCAAACTCGCCCGTGGCATCTACGCCCTGCCCCAGACGCACGATTTCCATGGTGCGGACGATATCGCGAATCTTGCCGTCAGCTTGTACTTCACTAATGAGCAAACGAATCGAGTTGGTGCCGCAATCCACCGCAGCGACGCGAGTCATGTAATACCTGCCTTCTTGGTCTCAGCCTTACCTGGAAAAACTATTCAGCGTTAGAGAAATCGAATTGGCTCAGATCAATGCCCAGGTCGTTGACGCTCGGCCAATCCTCCGGAATTGCGGTGCCGCGCAAGCGGCCATGGTCCGCAGCCATCGCCACCGCTTCGGTGCCTAGACGGAAATGCTGTGGCCCTTCAGCCAGCGCATAAGCAATCAGCACGTGCAGGCACTTCACGCGATCTGGCATACCACCACCTGAGAAAGTGGTGCCTAGGTCTTCAATAGCGTTGCGCTTTTCCAAGAAGTACTCATGGGCACGCTTGTAATCTTCTGCCAGCTCCTTATCTTCAGCTAGGCGGGCTTCCATCCACTTCATCACGTGCGCGACCTCAAGCCGGGAGGCCTCAGCGGTTAGGCGTGGGTCGGTCAGGTAGTACAACGTAGGAAATGGAGTTCCATCCGGTAGCTTCGGCGCCGTCTTCACCACAGCCGGCTGGCCATCTGGAGTGCGGTAAGCGATGTCGAGCACGCCGCGGGGCGCGCGGCCGAGTTGCTCTTTAACGATTTCTAGGTCTGCATCATTGACGGTCATGGCAGCTATTGTCTCATGCCGCAGCGCATTTGCGGTGCATAGGATTCACCGCGCCTTCATCAAGGCTATTAGCCGGGCTAATTACGGTACGCGTTACTGGGCAGCTGGCGGGTTTTCAGGGCCCGCGCTTGGCGACGCCGGGGTTACCGGCAGGCTGCCCGGGTCTGAGTTGGTCGAGCCCGTGGCGCTGACGTCTTCATCTTCTGCGATGGAGCCCCACAGGATTTCGTACCACGGACGCTCATCGACGTCGTCAAGCTTGTTCGTGGTGACCGTGCTGTCCGGATTCATTCGGCGATCCATGATGCGATAAGCGGTCTCGCCCTCCGCGATGACGCCGAAACGGCGGCGCGCTTCCTGCTCGAGGTAATCCTCCGACTTGTATTTATCAATCTCGTTGAGAAGCTCTTCTTTTTGGGCCTGCTTAGCAGCGATGGATTGTTGCAGGCGCGCAGTTTCAGAGCGCACGTGGTAGTAATTGCGCAGCGGCACCGCGATGGTCAGCAACACGATGAGGACCACCACGAGGATGACGCTGAGACCAACAATGTCCATGCGGCCCATGCGTTCGCCGCGTGCCTTCTGCGTTTTCTTGGCTTTGGCTGCAGCCTCTCGCTGGGTAGCAGCACGCGAGACCACGGGGACGGTGGTCCGGGATTTCTTTGAAGGGTGGTTCTCGCGTGCCATAGGGTTTCTATCCTAGCGGCGCGAGCTTATTGAAACGGGTGACGCGCGTGTGAATGAAGTAAATTCTCACAAATTAAAAGGCCGCCTTCCCAAAGCCCTGCTGCCTTCCTTTGAAAACCAAGGGTAGGTAGCGAGGGGCCTTGAAGAGGCGACCTAACTAAAACCAGCGCGGGGGTTTAGCCCTGGAAACGCGGGAACGCGGAGCGGCCTGCGTAGACCGCGCCGGAGCCCAGCTCCTGCTCGATGCGCAGCAGCTGGTTGTACTTAGCAACGCGCTCGGAACGAGCCGGAGCACCGGTCTTGATCTGGCCACAGTTCAGAGCAACTGCGAGGTCAGCAATCGTGGTGTCCTCGGTCTCGCCGGAGCGGTGGGACATCATGGTGCGGTAGCCGTTGCGGTGCGCGAGCTCGACTGCGTCGAAGGTCTCGGTCAGAGTACCAATCTGGTTGACCTTAACGAGCAGTGCGTTAGCAGCCTTCTTCTCGATGCCCTCAGCCAGGCGTGCCGGGTTGGTGACGAAGAAGTCGTCGCCAACAATCTGGACCTTGTCACCGATGGTCTCGGTGAGCTTGGTGTAGCCCTCCCAGTCATCTTCCTGCAGCGGATCCTCGATGGAGACGATTGGGTACTCGGAGATGAGCTCCTCGTAGACCTTGGCCATCTCCTCGGCGGTGTGCTCGCCGCCTTCGAAGTGGTACTTGCCATCCTTGAAGAACTCAGAGGAAGCAACGTCAAGAGCCAGGGCGATATCCTTGCCTGGCTCGAAGCCAGCCTTCTTGATTGCCTCGACAATGAGATCGAGTGCAGCCTTGGTGGACTCAGCCTCCGGAGCGAAGCCGCCCTCGTCGCCCAGGCCGGTGGATAGGCCCTTGGACTTAATAACGGACTTCAGGGAGTGGTAAACCTCAGCACCCATGCGCAGTGCCTCAGCGAAGGACTCGGCGCCGATAGGTGCAATCATGAACTCCTGTACGTCAACACCGGAGTCAGCGTGTGCGCCGCCGTTGACGATGTTCATCATCGGAACCGGCAGGACGTGTGCGTTCGGGCCGCCGATGTAGCGGTAGAGCGGCAGGCCGGCGGACTCTGCAGCTGCCTTCGCGGTAGCGATGGAAACACCGAGGATTGCGTTTGCACCAAGGCGGGACTTGTTTTCGGTTCCATCGAGCGCGATAAGCGCCTGGTCGAGCAGGCGCTGATCGTCTGCCTCGAAGCCGGCGATCTCATCGACGATTTCCTCGTTGATGTTTTCAACAGCCTTGAGAACGCCCTTGCCCAGGTAGCGGTCACCACCATCACGAAGCTCATGAGCCTCGTGCACACCGGTAGAAGCACCGGAAGGAACGCCGGCTACGCCGCGTGCTCCGTCATCAAGGAAAACCTCGGCCTCGACGGTCGGGTTACCGCGAGAATCAAGAATCTCTCGAGCAAATACGTGGATGATGTCAGCCATGCTGCTTTCACTCCTATTGAGCCAAATTGATTTGATATGAGATTCGGGTTCCTTGCCCCAAATCACCTGAAGACAATTGTTCCAGAAAACTTCGGGCTGCGTCGGGCACTATGTCACATACTTGCCTAAAAAGTTGGCTTTTCTAAGAAGAAGCAGGCTGCGGAATCGAATATGAGTTGGCAGCAGCGGCAACGCGTTCCAGATAGTCCCTGGACTGGTTGTAATTAAGGATGCCAGCCTCCCAGTCTTCAGACTTGTCCATGTTGCGCCCGCCGAAGCAAAGCAAGGCCGCTGCGCCGAGGGCGGCATCATCGATCTGATTGGGATCTGCCACTCCATCACCGTTGGCATCGCGGCCCACGTGGGACCACGAGGAAGGAATGAACTGCAACGGCCCGACGGCGCGATCAAACTCAGCGTCGCCATCGATTTGGCCGCCATCCGTGTCAGGGGTATGTGCGGTACCATTCGAGCCGTCGAGAGCAATGCCGGTAATCGGCGGATCTGGGTACCCATTTTCATCCAGCTTGGAGGGGCGCAGCCAATTGCCGTTGTAGGTGCCATGGCGGGTTTCTACCCAACCCAGACCGGCCAGAGTATTCCATCGCAGGTTGCATTCGGGCCACGCATCGCGGGCGATGAGCTCGGCGTTTCCGTAGGCACGTAATGCTTGGCCGGAGATTCCTGTCTGCGATTCCAGCTGCGAGGACCAGTAGGTCAGCTTGTCCGCGGTGCGCCCTTCCGAATGAACGTCAATATTAGGAACTTCCATGCCAGCAATCGGCGGCATCGCCTGCGGAACCGGCTGCAGCGGCTTCAAGGTTGCAGGCTTGCCTAGAGCAGAAAGCACCCAGCCCACAAGGGAAACCACAACGACGACAGCGAGGACTGCGGCCAGGCCGCAGCCCCCGAGTTTCCGCAGCCGCTTAGTCATGAATGCCAATCATAATGACTCCCCTTGCCACTTCCCGAACTGACACTGCGGCCCCCACTTCCCTTTCAGAGATTTAACAGTAAGCAACAAGAAGCTATGTCAGATCTTTCACTACTGCACCATATTTAACATTTTGCGCTACAGTAACGAGGTCAGGTTTCACGCCTGTCCCTGCACCGCACACCTTAAAAAGGAGCCTTTCTATGTCCCTTCGCCATTACGCCGCTACCGCCGTCGCAGCGCTTAGCCTTTCCCTCGCCGCCCCAGCTGCCGCACAGGCTCAAGACCTCAGCTTCTTGGGCGACCTTAACAATGTCGCCACGCAGCTCATTAGCGGCGCCGACTGCGGCACCGTTCGCACCACGCTGACCGTCATCGATCAAAACACCGAGGGCGTGCTCTTTAACGAGAACACCACCCGCAACCAGCTCGCTCACAACCTGCAGAACCTTGGCGGCAACGCGAACGCACAGGTCTCCCCGCTGACCATCGCTGCCGTGAAGTACTCCGGGCTAACCGCAGACCGCGCCCTAGCCTGCGGCATCGTCAAGCAGGACAACATCCTCACTGGCGGTACTGGCTTGTCCTCCAAGATCTCGGACTACGCTCCGATGCTCTCTTCCATGCTGAACCTACCGAAGCTCTAAGGAACTTCAGAAGAATTTCCGGCTAGTCCAAGGCCTGCGACTCTTCGCGGGCCTTTCCTTCTGCCCACAGCTGCTCCTGCCGCTCAATCGCAACAAGCTCATTCGTTCCATCAAAGAGATAGGGCGCGCGGGAGCGCAGCTTCGCCACGAAGGAATCCGCGACGTCGTCAAGCGTGAATGCTCCGCGCCGCGAGGCTAGCTCGGCGTGGAAGAGAACTTGTAGCAGGACGTCGCCAAGCTCGCCGCGCATATGCTCATCGCCGGCCTGGGAGCGCACCGATTCGGCAAATTCGGCGGATTCTTCGGCGAGATAAGGCAACAGACTTTCGTGAGTTTGGGCACGTTCCCACTCGCCAATCCGCACCGCTTGGGTCATTGCAGTACGCGCCTGAAACATCGGATCTTTGCGCGACTCTGCTTCGATGAGACGCTCGCCAGCTTCCAGCCTTGCAACGACTTCCGGCTCGTGCGCATCAGTGGAAACCAGCAGGCCAACGCCCAATGGGTCCTCTCCTTTTAGGAGATCGCTAAAGTTCCATCGCACGCGCACTGGAACCTCACCGGTGAAGCTAACAGGGCCCAAAAGCGCCCCATGTGCCTCCATCGGAATCAGCGTGGGCCAGCGTTCATCGAGCAACAGAACAGTCATGGCCACAAAGTATAGGGCAGTTTAGTAATCAGGTTTTAAATGCTGACTTCGCTCCGTGGCTTTTGCGGGGTATTTTAGTCGCATGACTTCCACTACTTCCTCCCCGGCGAACGCCGAGTCATCGAGTACTCACAAGGTGACTCTGTGGACTCTCGTCGCCTTGATTATCGGCTCCACCGTGGGCAGTGGAATATTCTCGCTCCCTCAAAACATCGCCTCGGTTGCAGGTCCCGGCGCAATGCTTATCGGTTGGCTCATCGCCGGCGTGGGCATGCTCTCTGTCGCGTTCGTGTTCCAGTACTTGGCGCACCGCAAGCCGCACCTCGACTCCGGCGTGTACTCCTACGCCCGCGCGGGCCTGGGTGATTTCATCGGCTTTACCGCAGGATGGGGTTACTGGATTGGCTCCGTAATCGCGCAGGTGGGGTATGCCACGCTCTTCTTTAACACCGTGGGCCACTATGTGCCGCTTTTCGACGCCGATCATCGCTGGGCCTCCGCCATCGCAGTGTCGGTAATGTCATGGGCCATTTTTGCAGTTTTGGCGCGCGGCATTAAGCAGGCCGCTGTGATGAACATGGTGACCTCGATTGCCAAGATCGTCCCTATCTTGGCTTTCGTAGTCTTCATCGTGTTCCTCGGCTTTAGCTGGGACAAGTTCACCTTTGATTTCTGGGGCAAGGACTCCGGCTCAACCGTCTCTGAGCAGATTCAGGGCATCATGCTCTACACCGTGTGGGTATTCATCGGTGTGGAGGGCGCCTCCGTCTACTCCAAGCAGGCCCGCTCCCGCAAGGACGTCGGCCGTGCCACCGTCATCGGTTTCTTCTCCGTGCTGGCGCTTTTGGTTTCGGTCTCCACCTTGTCATTCGGCGTGCTCTCCCAAGCTGAACTGGCAGTATTGCCGGATAACTCCATGGCTTCCGTATTAGAAGCTGTCGTCGGCCCATGGGGCGCGGCTTTTATCTCCATCGGCCTCTGCCTTTCGGTGCTGGGCGCTTACGTGTCTTGGCAGATGCTGTGTGCTGAGCCCATCGTAATGATGGCTACCGACGGCCTGCTGCCTCGCAAGATCGGCACCATCAACGTGGCCGGCGCCCCATGGGTAGCGCAGCTTATCTCCACCTCTGTTATCCAGGTCTTCATCATCGTCTTCTTCTTCAATGAGACTTCATATAACGCCATGGTGCAGCTGGCCACCATCATGTACCTGCTGCCTTATATCTTCACCTCGCTCTACCTACTTTTACTGGGTATCCGCGGCACGGGCCTTTCGCACCCGCACGCAGGTGTGAAGTTCGATCTTTCGGGCCCGGAAATCTCGAAGCGGGAAAACCGCCGTCACATCGTCATTGGCGCCATCGCATTCGTTTACTCGCTGTGGCTTATCTACGCCGCCGACCTGGTTTATGTCTTGCTCGGTGCGCTCGCTGTTATTCCAGGTCTTATCCCTTACGTGGGAACGCGCCTGTACAAGAAGGAGCGAGTCTTCAACTCCTTCGAGTGGTGTGTCGTGGCCATCGTCTTCATCGGCGCAATCGCCGCTCTGTGGGGACTAGCAAGCGGCAAGCTCTCTCTTTAAGGATAACTGCATAGATAAAGACTCCCTACCGGCTCGGCTTCACGCTGGGCCCGTAGGGAGTACTTTTCTGCTAGGACAGTGCTCTGCAGGTGAAATAGGGTCTTACTGGCTTACAGAGATCACATTCTTCCCGCCGACCTTTGCGCCGGTGACATCGATCTTGTCCAGTTCGAACATGGCGGAAAAGAAATCCGCCATCCACTGCAGCAGCTCGATATCCCGCAACTTCGGGGAGGTGACGTTGCGGCCCGCCTTGGGGAACCCCAGCTGAATAGCCTTCGCCGCGGCGCGGTAATTGGAGCCCGGGTAAAGGCGCTTCAAGCGCACCTGCTTCGAATCCGCCAAATCCACCGGGTGGACCTTAATGCGCGTTCCCTGCACCGCGATATCGCCCACGCCTGCCCGGCGCGCCTGGTGACGCAGTCGAGCGACGGCCAGCAAACGGGTCACTGGCTCCGGCAGTGGGCCGTAGCGGTCCTCCATTTCTTCTACAGCTAACTGCAGATCGTTATTGTCCTTCGAGGCCGCGAGCTTGCGGTAAACCTCCAGGCGCAGGCGCTCGGAGTTGATGTAATCCTCAGGGATGTGGGCGTCGACTGGCAGGTCGATGCGGATCTCCTTCGGTCCCTCGTCGGTGGCCTTCGGAACCTCGCCACGGGCAAGGGCCTTGAAAGTCTCCACTGCCTCCCCGACCAAGCGGACATAAAGGTCGAAGCCGACACCCGCGATGTGGCCGGATTGCTGCGCGCCCAAGACGTTGCCGGCACCGCGCATCTCCAAGTCCTTCATCGCCACGGCCATGCCGGCGCCCAGATCATTGTTCTGGGCGATGGTAGCCAGGCGGTCATAGGAGGTCTCGGTCAGCGTGGCGCCCTTCGGATACAGGAAGTAAGCATAGCCGCGCTCACGGGAACGCCCCACGCGCCCGCGCAGCTGGTGGAGCTGAGACAGGCCCATGTGGTGCGCGTTTTCCACGATGAGCGTATTCGCATTAGCGATGTCCAGGCCGGTTTCCACGATCGTGGTACAAACCAGGACGTCGTACTCACGGTCCCAGAAGCCCTGCACGGTCCGTTCGAGGGCTTCCTCGTTCATCTGGCCGTGCGCCACGACGATGCGCGCCTCCGGCACGAGATCGCGGAGCTCGCGGGCCTTCTTTTCAATGTCAGAGACCTTGTTGTGGATGAAGAAGGTCTGGCCGTCTCGCAGCAGCTCGCGGCGGATCGCCGCAGCAATCTGCTTGTCCTCATAAGCACCCACGTAAGTCAGGACCGGATGGCGGTCTTCCGGCGGGGTCAGGATGGTAGACATCTCGCGGATGCCCGCCATGGACATCTCGAGGGTGCGCGGAATTGGGGTCGCAGACATCGTCAGCACGTCAACGGAGGCTTTAAGCGCCTTGATATGTTCCTTATGCTCCACGCCAAAGCGCTGCTCCTCGTCTACAACGATTAGCCCTAGGTTCTTCCAATGCACACCTGTTTGCAGCAGGCGATGCGTTCCGATGACGATATCGACGGAACCGTCTGCCAAGCCGGAGACAATCTCCTTGGCTTCCTTGGTAGAAGTAAAGCGCGAAAGCACCTGAATATTGACCGGGAAACCGGTCATGCGCTCGCGGAAGGTATCGGCATGCTGTTGCGCCAGCAAGGTGGTCGGCACCAGAACCGCCACCTGCATTCCGTCCTGCACTGCCTTGAAGGCTGCGCGCACCGCTACCTCGGTCTTGCCATAGCCCACATCGCCGACGACGACGCGGTCCATCGGCACGCTGGATTCCATATCCTGCTTCACAGAGTCGATGGCCATCATCTGATCTTCAGTCTCGACGTACGGGAAGTTATCTTCCATCTCCGCCTGCCACGGGTTATCCGGCGCAAACTGGTGTCCCGGCGCGGCTTGGCGCTTGGCATAAAGCTCCACCAGCTCGCCCGCGATTTCGCGGACTGCGGCGCGGGCTTTCTTCTTGGTGTTCTTCCAGTCCGAGCCGCCCATCTTGGACAGCGTCGGCTTCTCGCCGCCGGTGTACTTGGAGAGCAGATCCAGCGAGTCCATCGGGACCCAGAGCTGATCGGCCGGCTGACCGCGCTTCGAGGAGGCGTACTCCAGCACGATGTACTCACGTCGGGAGGTTTCATCACCCGACTGAATCGTGCGCTCGGCCATCTTGAGGAAGCGGCCGATGCCGTGGGTTTCATGCACCACGTAGTCGCCCTGTTTGAGCGCCAGCGGATCGACGCGGTTGCGGCGCTTTGCTGGGCGTCGCTTTGCGCCGGCGATATCGCCCACGCGATTACCCGTCAGGTCGGTCTCCGTAATGACAACCAACGGGAGCTGTTCCTTCTGCGATCCGCCGGCACTGCGGGCCTTCGGGAATACCAAGCCCGCATGTGAAAGCGCCTGATACAAAGTGACCTCGCCAGGCGTCGGCTCCCAGCCAGGAGTCGCGACCTTGGTGCGGATGCCCTTTTCCGCAAAACGCTCAACCATGCGCTTGATGGCACCCTGAGCCGGCGCGATAAACGCCGCACGGCCGCCGTCGCGGGTATGCGCGAGCAGCTGCGCCATCATGGCGTCGATTTCCTTAATGTCACCACGCGGCGTCGGGCCCGGTTCATACTCGAGCGGCAAGGTCTGCGCCTCGTCGGCCATGAACATTCCAGGGGGCGCAAAGGTCCACAGCGGCAAACTCGCGTTAGCGCACGTTGCTTCCAAAGACTCGTAGGAACGGTAGCTAGCGGCCTCGGTGTCCAGGCCTTCAGCGGTCAAAGGACCATCCGCCCCCATGGCAGCGGCTTCCCAACCGGCAGCCAAGAATTCCGCGTCCGTGGACTCTAGATCCGCAATACGGGTGCGAATCTTTTCCGGCGCGACCAGCAGCACGTGGGTACCCTCAGGCATGAATTCGGGAAGGGTGACCAGCGGGGCGTCGCTAAGCACCGCCAGCAGCGCCTCCATGCCGTCGGCCGGAATATGCTCACCGACCTTGGTCAAAAGCTCCACGAGGGCAGCATTGCCCGGGTGCTGCAGGGCAAGGTCTTGGGCACGCTTGGCGACGTCGTCAGTAATCGGAAGCTCACGCGCCGGGAAGATGTCCACCGCGCCGACCTCAATCTCTAGAATCGCGCGCTGATCAGCCACGGAAAATTGCCTGATATCGGTAATTTCATCGCCCCAGAATTCCACACGCACCGGGTAATCGAGCGTCGTGGGAAAGACGTCCAAGATGCCGCCGCGAACGGCATACTCGCCGCGCTTGGCCACCATGTCCACGTGCTTGTAGGCACGAAACTCCAGCTGGGAGACGATGGCCTCGAGCTCGATTTCCATGTCCTCGGCCAGGCTGATCGGACTGCGGCCTTCCACGTTTTTCAAGATCGGTTGGCTATATCCACGCGCTGCCGTGACGACGACGCGCAGCTTGCCTTCTGCAATGCGGTGCAGCACCTGCGCGCGGCGGCCCACGATATCCGCGCCGGGCGAAAGGCGTTCGTGTGGAAGGGTTTCCCAGGCCGGGAACTGGGCAACCTTGTCCCCCATCATCGCGGTTAACTCCGCGGTGAGGTCCTCGGCCTCACGGCCGGTGGCGGTAACGACGAGAACGGGCGCCTGATTCGCCAGCGTGCCGATAGCCCAGGGGCGCGCTTGGTCGATGCCGGTGATGTGCAGGTGTGGCTCGCCTACCTGGGTGGCAAGCCCTTTGAGTTTCGGGTCGGAAGCCGCGACCTTGAGTAGTCCGGCGAGCATCGGCGTTGCCACTTAGTTAGTTCCTCTCAGTTTTGGCTTAGCTTCCATTCCAGACAGCCCATTCCAGCACAAGTTTACGATGTGCGCAGCCACCACTTCCTTTGCCGGCTGGCGGGTATCCAGCCACCATTGGGCGGTCATCGAGACCATGCCGACTAGCGCTTGGGCATAAAGTCCTGCCAGTTTCGCGTCGAGGCCGCGGCGCTCGAAGGCGGCGCCCAGGATATAGGAAACCTGCCCCACGGAGGAATTAAGCAAAGTGGAATAAGAGCGTTCGTCGCCGGGCTTGGAGTCACGTACGAGGATTAGGAATCCATCGGTTTCTTGCTCCACGTAGTTTAAAAGTGCGACAGTGGCTTTCTCGATGCGCTCGCGCCAGGTTCCTTCGCTAAGCGAATGCGTGATCACCTTCTCCAGGGCGAGCATCTCGCGGTCCACGATGACCGCGTAGAGGCCTTCTTTTCCCCCGAAGTGCTCGTAGACCACAGGCTTGGACACGCCAGCTCGCGCCGCAATCTCCTCTACGCTGGCTCTGTCGAAGCCCAGCTCGGCAAATGCCGCTCGGCCAATCACGATCAATTGCTCGCGACGTTCGCGTCCAGTCATCCTCTGTCGAACCATGCGATCAAGCTTAGTGGGTGGCATTTGTAATTAAGGCATATGCGTCAGGTACTATTAGCAACGCACGCCTTGAGCGTGCGGTTATTCCCCATGGTGTAATCGGCAACACTACGGTTTTTGGTACCGTCATTCTAGGTTCGAGTCCTGGTGGGGAAGCTTCTTCCGGCCCCTACTGACCACTATAAATGCTGGTCGGTGGGGGTTTCTAGTTTTTGCAATAAGGCGGTATGGGGCGGTTTATGGCGGTTTATGGTGGTGCGTGCAGTCAAAATGCAGTCAAATTTTAGGTCTACCTAGAGGTGTCGCAGAGCGCTAAGGGAATTAAAGAAATCCACCATTCACCCTCAAGACGGCAGGGCTTTCGCCATGCCTAAAACATTCTTTGCAACTCGGGTTGACACTGCAACCGGGGTGGCATATAATGGGGTTGTAAGCAAGAAAAGGAGCAAAAAAATGACCACCTACTACCGCATCCAGTCCCAGGACCGCCCCGACATCCTTGACCCGGAAAACCAGTTCTCCTACTCCTGGAACGACCTGGGCGCAGACCCACGCCACGGCATCAGCGTCATGGACGATCGCGAAGCCCTGGCAGAGTACATCGCCCAGACCGGCATCCAGTGGGACGAGACCTGGGAGCTTCTCGAGGTCGAGGGCACCACCTCCGAGGATGAGGACGAGGACGCTCACATGGGCGCTCGCCTCATCATCCCCACCGCCATCATCTCCCGCGAGCCACTCACCGACGGCTTCATGGAGGAAATCTTCGATGCCTTCGAGCAGCTCGCCGCCTAACCCCCCCACCACCAAAGAAAGGACCCATCACAATGACCACCCAGACCTTTACCCTCCGAGATGTAGCCATCGCCGCCCACACTAAGCACGGAATGGACACCACGGCCGCTGAGGACATCGCCCGCACCTACCTTGACCAGATTGAGAAGCTAGAAGATCGCAGCATCGACGAGGACGAGCTCACCCAAGATGATTTCGATTTCCTGCTAGGTGCTATCGATTCCGCACGCCGCGCCGGAGACCTCGGACTCCACGAGCTAGACACTGTGACCGAGGCAGCACAGGACATGGAGAATAAAGCCCAGGCGCTAGAGCACGCCCGTGATGAGCGTGACGACGCTATCCGCGCCGCCGTACACGCCGGGGCACGCGTACAGGATGTGGCCACCGCTGCGGGTATCTCCCGCCAGGCAGTAGACAAAATCATCCGCGCATGAAACCCGGCGACAAAGACGGGTATGGCCGGTACGGCTACCTCGATGGTGATGATGAGCGCATTATCTGCCATGAGTGCGGGGGGCTGTACCGGGCACTAGCCCCGCACCTCATTAAAGCCCACGACATGACCGCAGCAGAGTACAAACAAGCGTACGGTTTGCCACGCGGCATGGGATTAGTAGCCCCTGCGACGCGGCGCGCCAAGTCACGCCAAGCCCTAAGCCATGTGGGTACACCGGAGTGGGATCGGATGGTAGAAAAGCGCGACCCCACAGCCGCGTCACACGCCCGCACAGAAGAGTCTTTCGTCCCCCGTGGTGTAGTTGCTGAGCAGAAAGCAGCGACGGCGCGGGCAAATATCAAAGGCGCGAAAAAGCCTGTCACCCGCCGCTGCGTAATATGCGGAAAGCGGCTTACTGAGGTGCGCGGGCGCGCCACATGTAGCGACCGGTGCTACCGCATTCAGCTGTATGAGCGGACCGCGAAGCCAGGCGCGAGGGCGTGGATGGAGCGCCGAGACGCGGGCGAATCACTATCGGAGATAGGACGTAGTGCGGGCGTATCTCATGTGGCGGTGCGGGTGCGGATTGAAAGATTCCGGGCTTATCTCAAGCTTTGCGAAGAGCTTGGGCGCACACCTATAGAGTAAAACGCAGAAAAAGACCCCCACCACTAGGGTGAGGGTCAGTTTTAGATGTCGTGCGCAATTTCTTCCGGGGCGGGCACAGTCTCCCGCGAGTCTGGGTAGTGTAAATGCAGCTGCCTAATGTGGTTCACTGCCACCCAGTAGCGACTTTTGAGCTGGTCGATGCGCTCCCTTAGAGTTTCCACCTGGGATTCAAGCGAGCTAATCTTTTTATCCTGCTTATCCAGGTTGGTGCGCATTTCCTCCGTGAAAGCTTTCCAATCAGGCCCAGATTGTTCAATTTGCTTCGTTTCTTTTTGTGAGCGGCCTGCGACCTTTTGACCGTAGACCGTGCCGATGGTCGTAATGAGAGCGACGAGAGCAGCGCTGAGAAGTGAAGCTAGAGACATGCGCTCACCTCATCTCTGGTATCTGGATTCGCTCCCTGCCATAGGCGTACAAGGCCAGAAAAATAACGCCGAGATAATTCAGGGCGCTAACCCAGGCACGCGGAGCATCCCCCAAGATTGTGCCCATGAGAAAGCTCATCGCCCATGCCGCATGAAGCCCCACCGCGAGCCCCACCGCTGCCGGTAGAAGCTTGGGGATGAATGTCGCGGCGAGGCAAAACACGCCCACAGTGACCCAAATGCCCGCCCATACGGTGGGGCTTGCCCATCCCTCCAAATAGTGGGCAGGCGTGCGGTCTGGATTAATCAGGGGCGGCACGTAGGAAAGCCCACGAATGATCGTCAGCAGCGCAAGAATAGTCAGCCCGGCTTCGTCCGTTTTAAACCACGATGCTAGCTTGTGCTTCATCATGCCTCGTTTGTTGTGGGGCCGTTGTAGACGGGCAGAGTGGGGGTTTGTGGTGCTGCTTGTTGCTCCCGGTATTCTGCTTGCGCTGCAAGACGCGGCGCCATAGACGGCGTGACACCATCAACAGTCAGGCGGTTAACCAGCGCGGTGATGAAATAACCGATGGCACCTGCAGCAAAAATCGTCCACGCCGGGGCGTCAGCCAGCATGACCGGCAGCGCGCCAGCCACCCACGCTAGGGCCTGCAAAGCAAGCATGATAGAACCCTTGTAGCGCAGCCACCACGGCTGCTCCTGTAGCTCCACCGCCACGGCATCCGCAATCTGCTCAGACACGGAATTAAGAACCGCCTGATTATAATGCTTACCCATTTACTTCTTCCTCCGCTTCAATTCGTCTACTTCTGCCTGAATCTCCACGAGTTGGTGACGGATACTCGCCACCGCATCCGCGAGCGTGAGATTACGGCCTTGGCTATCTTGACCTAGTTGTTCCCAGCCGGGGTAGGACGCCTCAACGTCTACGGTGCCGTCCCTGCGAAGGATCTTGTCGCGCCCGCCGGTTAGCTGCTGCCGAATATCTTTCACATCCGAACCAATGGGGTCGGTGATGCGAATATCGACGTAACGCTTAGTCTCTTCGGTTTTCCGGTCGATGTGGTCGAGTATTTTTTGGATGTCGGCCATGCTTAGCTCCTCCTTGGGTGTGTGTCCGGTGAATAGGGCCTTTAGTTCCGCCTTAGTGCCCCGGTAGGCGTTGATGTCTACATTGGGGCGGCCTGCGACGGTGCCACGAGACCCGTACTGCAAAAGGTCTGGCTTGCGGTCGCCTAGTGGGTAGTCCCAGCCGGGGTGACGGTCGCCGCCCTCGCTGGCGTACAGGCTGCGCGGGTCACCGGCCCCGTTATTCACCCCGTAGTTAGAGGCCCACAGGTTGCCGAGGCCGTTCATGGAGGGTTCTCCGCCGCGCATGTTCTCCCAGTACCAGCGGCCCGTATAGATGCCGGGCACGTGATATCCGCGCCTTTCCAGTTCCCGTTTCGCATCCCACACGTCTTTCTCCACGAGGAGGTAGCGGCGCGGGTCGCTGGCGGGATAATTCATATCGACGGATTCCACGTCTATCCACACGGGCAGGTCACGGCGACCTCCCATTTGCTGGTCGATTACATCGACCTGCTGGGCGATGCTGGTGCCCTCGGATGGGGCGCGCAGATACCAATAAGTGGAAACAAGCATTCCGGCCTGCTCGGCGTCTGCCAAGTGCGAGTGAAACACCCTATCCACGTGGGTACCGTCGCACAGGCGGATGATTGCGAACTCTACGCCCTCCTGCTTGGCCCTAACGCAGCTAAGCCCGTCGTTATGCTCACTAATGTCAATGCCGTAGATGGTGCCGCCCTGCTTCCCCACAGGACGAGCAACAGACTCGCCGGGCTGCACCGCGTTAGCGAGATACGGGGCGGGGTCTTGATGAGCACCACCTAGGCGACCCGGCGACCCCCACACCTCGAAGTGTAGGTGAGGCCCGGTGGACTGGCCCTCGTTACCTACAACACCAATCTGCTGGCCGGCGCGTACACGGTCACCAGCCTTAACCAGAATGCCGTCATGCTTTACATGGCCATAAATGAAATCCTTGCCGACGCTGTCCTGGCAGTCGAGCCAAATCCAGCTGCCGAAGCCGGACACGTTGTAACGCTCTTTGCCCTCCACCACGACACCATCCGCCGCCGCATAGATTGGCGTGCCGATTGGTGCCGCGAAATCCAGGCCAGCATGGAACGTGCCCCAGCGTGGCCCATACCCACTAGACACCTGATAGGTACCCTGCTTCATCGGGTGAGTAACCATATTTCGCCCTCCTTTCGGGCATAATTAAAGCCCCGTGACCTGTGCGGTCAACGGAGCTAGGGTTTGGGCTGGTTAGAGTTTCTTCCAGCCTTGTGGGTACGCTTCGGGGCTGTACGCATTGGTGTTGATAAGGGATTCGTACACCTCGCCGTTAAAGGTAACCTTGTCGCCTTGCTTGTAGACGTCGTGAGCGCCGGTGGGCTGCTTGAATGCTGGGGCGGCGGGCTGCTCGGTAGTCTCCGAAGTCTCCGGTTCGTCGGTAGTCTCCAAAATCTCCCAGATACGCCCATCAAAAGCAAGGGCGCCTGGCTCCCAACTGTTGAGGCCCGCGTGTGTGGAGCGCACCAGCTTGCCCTGGTGGCGTACCACGTCGCCCTGGTGATACATACGGGAATGGTCGGTTCCCGGGTCTTGCCACTCCGGCACCGCATCCACATTCGCCTTAGCCTGCTCCTCGGTCGCAACCTCCGGCTTCTCCAGCTTGCCCGACTCCTGCAACTCGGTCACAATGTCGGCCTGGGCTTTATCAATCGCGGGTTGTGCTGCGCGGCGTTCACGCTCGGGGGTGACTACCCACGACAACAGTTCCTGAAACTCAGCATCGTCGAGTTGCTTAATCTGGTCTTGTAATTCCTGTACGGTCATGGTTTCTCCTTATTCGAGTTTGAAGATTACGAGTGGTTGGTCGTTGCCGGTCTTGGCGAGCACGTACCACATCCAGCTATTTCCGGTCACTGCGCTACCGTTAAATTGGATAGAGGGGCCCATGGATCCACCTGAACGTGCTGTTGCATAAATGGCACCCCCACCAGGCGCGTGAATGAGATAGTTCCCACCTAGGAGTCTGAGTCTGCTATCTCCAGCATCTTCTGCCCACACAGTGATGGGCAGTAACCATTTCCCGTTCGAGAAATTGGCTGTGATGTAGCGCGGAGTGTTTACTAGCCGTAGTGCCATTACGCACCACCCCCAACCAGGTTTAGGGGTTGAGGTAGGTGACTGTTCCGTAGTAATTCCCGTCGATGAAAGGAGTCACGACGCCGGTGCTTGAGTTGATGATGGCACGCCCCGACTGGCCTGTAAGCCCGGTGATCACCATTTGGATATTGGTGTTCGGTCGGAACTCGTTGGGCAGTGTTATGGGTGTGGTGGGGGCATTGAGTACGAGTGTTGTTACCCCGCCTTTTTTGCTGGCTTCCCAGCCTTGCCCGCTGACGGTGGATATTTGCGTGATGAGCTTTAGTGCCATGCCGCCACCGCCTTGTGGGGGGTAACGAAGTTCAGGATATTAGTCATTTGTTTACACCACCTGGTAGATGTTTCCGGTTTGGGCGACTTGGATAAAGTCGCCTTTTTGGCAGCTAGATTCTTTCGTCTTGGCGGCGTCTTCGGTTTCCACCATCCAGACCATGCCGACGGTGCGGGCCTGCTCGGCTGCGATAGCCGTATCCAGCTGGGCCTTAGACACGTCGCCGGGGTCACCCTTAGGGCCAGTCAGGGGTGGGGAAATCATGCCGTTGACGGCGAGTCTGTCGCCTTGCCAGAACGTGTTGTCGAGGGTGTTGGCGATTTTGTCCGCGTCTTGTTTAGCGCTCGTGGCGGATCTGGCTGCGTTCTGCTCCGACGTGGCCGCCTTGGACGCGCTCGTTGATGCCGACGTGGCGGAGGACTTAGCCCCGCTAGCAAACGAGGCCGCGTTGGTCTCCGAGGTCTTGGCGTTTCCTGCTGCTTTCTCGGCGCGGGTGGCTCCGTCTTGGGCTTTCTTCGCGTTCGCTACCGACGAGTCCACGAGCTCGACGGCTTGGGCGGCAAGCTTCTCAATCTCCCGCCGTGTGGCATCATCCGCGACTTTGGCGGCGCTCACAACCTGCTGCAACGATTGCGACGCGCCCGAGCCCACAAGGATAGGGATGGTTTCTACAGGCCGCCCCGCCTCCACAAGCGTCAACACCGCAGGGCCAGGCGAAACCGTAAACGACACCACGCCGCCAGTCACCGGCACACGGTCAGCGCTACTCGTAATCACACCACCAGCCTCCGCACGCACCTCCGGGGCACGCACCAACACCTCACTAACCGCCGCCGCACGCAACGTCACATACTTCAAACTGCCAGAAACACTAGGCATACTTACTCCTTAAAGCTGCTCAACTAATCTCACCGGGCGCGTATCACCAGACACCGGCGTAATCCCCGTAAACGCCATTCCATCAACAGTTCCACTTTGAGGAAGCACGGCCCCCGCCCGATAAAACTTCCTCGTCGCCCCATTATCAGGCGAAGAAAAGACATCGCGACTAGCTACATACGGCTTTCCACGAACCCACCAGACCAACATAATCCCACGGTTCAACAAAGATTTACTAATGCCTCCATAGATAGAATCCTCATACGGCGGCTTCTGCCACCCACCTGAACCATTCGGGACGAAAACAAACTCCATCGGCGCGTTAGGCCACCACTGCTCAATCGTGACGTGCATCCTATTCACGCCGTAATTAGCTACTTCTGGTTCCACAATCAACCGGCGGTTACCCGGACTAACCTCATAGGTGAAGAAATCAATACGTGAATTATTCCCCCACGCATCCGTCATGCGAGCTTCAACCATGACGCGGCCAGCCCAATTACCCACGAAATCCATCCGCATCTTTCGCTGCAAATCAACAGGAGTAATCGTCATAACATCGTCATACGTATCAGTAGTGGTCATGCTGTACTTATAAAACACCCTGGTACGGTGGACTTCTTGCCAAAAGATCGCATTACCCTGAACAAGCTGCGTATCCTCAAGCATCTGCTGGGCTTTCACCAGACCAGTCGATACTTGCAACGATTTATCCGACGCGGTCTTTGCGGAAGCTGCGGAAGACTTCGCATCCGACGCAGTCTGCTGGGCAGCCGCAGTCGCCGCAGCCTGCGCCGTATTAATTTCCGACTGCTGCCGGTTAATATTCGCCTGCGTCGCGTTAACCTGCTGCTGCGACTGATTAACCAGCTGCTGCTTGTTATTAACGTCAGCCTGAACTTCATTAACCTGCCGCTGCTTCGCATTCACATCAGACTGAGCATCCAACGTCTTCTGAATACCCACATTCCAAGCTGACTGCTTGTCATTTACCATCGCCTGAAACTCAGTGAACTTCGCCACGCCCTTGCGGAACTCACCATCGGGGGCATTAATCAACGACGAGACTTCACCAGACGCCCGCTTAGCGTCCGCCGCCGCCGACTCCACCGCCGACTGAATCACCTTCGAATTAGCCACCAGCGATGCGTACCGCTCTGTGTCCACCTTGGCTGCAGCCACAGAAGACGCATACGACTCGGCCGCCTGGCGCATATCATCAGCAGCCTGCGAATTAACCACAACATCAGCATCGAATTTAGCCACCAACCGGCGATACTCCGCCAGCTTAGACTCAATCGTTCCATCAGCGTCCGTAGCGGCCTTAAGCGCCTTATCAGACTTCGAGTTAGCAGAATTAGCCGTAGCCACCGCAGTCGAAGCCTTAGAAACAGCCCGGTCAACAGCCTTAGCCCGCTCCCTGCGCTCCTGCACAATCGCCCGCATCAAATCATCATTCGACCGCAAACGCGCAGCATCATCCACCAACAACGAGCCACCAACATGAACACGCCAATCAACAACGCCACCAAGCTGAGAAACAGCCTCAATCGACGTAACCGGCGCATCAAGAACACGCCCCCAAATCTGCACCGGGACTACATCATCAACATCGAAATCAACATAAGGAACTAGCGAACCCAAGCCAGCGCGTTCAATATCCTGCTCGAAAAAAGCCTCACCATCAGTACGCGAAGCAGCCTCATCAAGCACCTGCTCCACATCCGAAGAACCCGTATACTCAACACGCACCCCCTCCGGGGTGTATTCAGCAGCATTAATGCTCACATCCGAGCGTACAAACCTACGCCCCATGCGCCCCGGCTCAGACTTCAACCTTGCCGCGTACCCAAAATCACGATCATCATCCAACTTCGGACGCTGATCTTCCGGAACAGTGTCCGGCCAGTCAACTTTCCACTGCCCATAAGAAAAAGCAGCAAGCGACCGCAAAACAGTCAACTCGCCACCATCAGCAATAAGCGGATACAAATTACTCCCCCTTAACGTGAGACACACGCACAATCTGGACCGGATGCGGCCACGACTTAAACCCAAAAGCCCGCGGGTCACGGCTTGTGCGAACACGCACCGCATCATCCCCAGGCCACCAAAGGATCACCTCTATGCCCACACCAGCGGAGCGCGCATGCTCCGCCACAGTATCCAATACAGGATCATCATTAACCCGGATAAAAACCTCCGGTGACTCATCCACCCCCGCCGGATACTCAACCACCGCGTGCGGATTATCAGCCCAGCCATACAGCGAATTTACGGCATCGAAAGAATCCTGGATAAGGTCACGGATAACACTGACAGCCGCGCCACGTTTCGTATAGCCATCCGCATTAGTAGCAAACTGCAATTGCGCCAAACGCCGCGAAGACGCGTACTTCTCGCCACTAGCGTCAGTATCCCAATCCGTAAACTGAGCCCGCCCCCACTCAACAGGAATAGAAGGGCAAGGCCACCACGACAAACCATTAACCAAATCAACCGCATGCACAGTCAGCGTTGACGGCGCGGACACACCGCCAGCAACCGTATGAGTCACTGTTCCCACACGGCGCTCACCTGGCCGCGCCAGCATCAACAAACGAGTCGGACCAGACGCGGGCACCAGCCGCCCAGCCGCGTCCTGCACACCCAACCCCTCGCCCACCAAATCATCCAGCACCGTATCTCCTGCAGACACGGGAACAACGACCTCGGCAGATGAAGCATCCAAATGCGCCTCGGGAAACGACACTGAAGAATAAGCCGGCAACTCATAAAGCGGTAGGCCGTTCTCATCAAGGATTCCTAACCACTGGCCCTCATCTTTAACGACATAGTCAATATGCTTTCGCCATGAGGTTAAATCCATGGGTCGAGTACTCCAATCTTCCAATTAAGGCGCGCACTTGTTGGGGTGATGAAGGTCCGGGTCTCGTCCACGGGGACTGACTCGCCCACTGCGTCGGTAGCCAAGGTCGCACCAGTGGAAGTGTTTACCGCTTTGCCGGATGCGTTGCGCGCCAGCGGCAGCCGATGTTCACTAGTAACCGCCGGGAGTGTGAATTTCGCGCCAGAAGGTAACGTTACCGGCCCACCGGCGCCATTCCACACAATTTCTGGCCATACAGGAACATCACCCCAATTCGTCACTGTGACACTATTTAACGTGGACGATAGGGTGCATTCCCAAACACCCGCATCAGAAATCAAAGCAACTTCAAGACGCTGACCAGCCTCGGGAACCACACCCGGCGGCGGTAACACCGTCGAGCACCGAACCGGCAACTCGAACCGTTCCTCCGACTCCAACACCAGAGTCCCGTGCCGTCGTGGAGAAAAATCACGCCGTGCCTGCTCCCACTGCTCCGCATCAAAAACAACCAAAGTGAAAGACCCCTCCAGCTGTTTTACAACACGATCGCGGAAATCAACACGGGCACCAGGAACACCCACCGACTCAATTGGCGTGTCCTCAAACACACCAACCAGGCCAGACAACGTGTCGTACTCAATAAACGGCGTGCCAGCCCCACCATTAAGCAACTCATAAGAATTACCATCCGGCGAGACATACCGCATACCCCAACCAGGCATCCACTATTTCCTTTCAACTAGCGACGCGACGCAATAACAGCCGCAGCCGACGGGCGCGGATTCTCCAACCGCTCCACACGAACCCCCAACTCCGCCATCGCAGCCTCCAACTGCTCACGCGAGAACGTATCCCCAGAAATCTGCACAACCTTGTTAGGCTCCGCAGCCATCTGCTTCAACTCAGCGGCAGAATCCGCCTGGAAACCAGCCAAATCAGCCAAAGCCTTACGAACATGCTCATCAGCCGAAGCCCAATACTCCGCCCACGTCTCATGCGAAGCCTTCTCCGATTCAAGACCCTTAATCAGCGTCTCCAACGGGTCAGCCTGCTTCCGGTAATCAATCTCAGCGCGCTGCTTCTCAATCGACTGGCGCAGCTTCTCCTGCTGCGCCTTGAGATCAATCAGAGAATTCTCAAACTTAATCTCATCCAAAGCACGGCCAGCGTCACCCAAAACAGAATTCTTAATCATGTCAGAGACCTTGTCACCGGCACCAAGGAATCCCATCCAACCAGCAGAATTAACCGCCTTATCAATTTCTGCCTTAGTGTCAGAATCCAAACCTGCAAAGTCAGGATGCTGCTCCAGGCGCTTTAGCTGCTCATCAATCTGAGCCATACGGCGCTTATTGCCCGGCATGGTAGTAAACCAATTCACAGGATTAATCCACGTGCCAATGGAAGCATTGTCAGCCTTCAGCTTCGCCTTCTCCGCCATCAAGGAGGCGTAACGCTCCGCAACAGTAGCACCAACCTCATCCATACCAAACGACTTGGAGGAAGCAACAGCCAACTTCTCCGCTGCAAACTGCAACGACGTAGTTACCTCCTGCAGCGACAACACCGCAAGCGTGTGCTTATACGCTGCTTCAAGGTTATCCGCCTGGGCCTTCTTCTCAAGAATCTGCTGACCAACCTGAGCAGCCAACAGCTTCGAATACAGTTCATGCGACTTATCCGACCACGCGGCCATAGAGTCCATAACCTCTTCGTTCGCCCCAACCATTCCCCAACGGAAACGATCGAATGCAAGCGAAAGGTCATCATAGTTAGCGCGTGCAGCGGCCATATCGGCCTTACGCTGCGCCTCAAACTCGGCCTGCGCCTCGGCCACGGTGACAGCCCCTTTAAGCTGCGCTGCCATACCGTCCATCTGAGTAATCCGCAGATTACGATACGCGGCCGCCAGCTCAATCAGGGCCATCGCCTGATCCAACGCCAGCCCGGTAACCTCACCACGCAAATCACGCACGGTATCAGTCAGCTTGGCCATAGAACCAAATGCGTCACCAACAGCGTCCCAAGCGGATGAAATACCCTTAAAGACAGATTGGACTCTCTCATCGATGAAACCAATTATCTTCTTCACCAGTTTGATAGCCGTGGAAGCAAGCTCAATAGCCGTAGCAATTTCTAGCCGGCCGGTAGCTGCCGCAGTAGTCGCCGCAGTCTCACGGGCTTCACTAAGGCCCTTTTCGGCCTCAGCAATCTTGCCAGCGTCACCGTCCATGCGGGCAGCCTTAAGCGTTGCTTCAGCCGCATACAACGCGGAATTAGCCTCAGCCTGCTCCTCATAGGACTTCTTTAGCTTTGCGGTTGCTCCGAGCGCACTGGATACAGAATCAGAAATATCCGAAACCAGCTGGCCAAAGCCGCCCAGGATAGGCCCAAGCTCCTTGAGCAAATCGCCAAGGTCGCCAACAGTCGATGCGTAATCCGCCAGCGTTCCGTGGTTCAAGAAGGACATGATGTTGGCGCCATTATCGAAGCCCTTGACCAGCGATGCTTTACGGGCCGCGGCGACCGTCTTCTCAGCCGCCGCCAGTTCTTCCGCGTATTCTCCAGTAGAACCGGCAGCGTTCTTGCGGGCATCTGCTAGTTCAAGTTCAGCTTTACGAACCTTCTTGTTGGCTGCCTCCTGGGCAGAAGCGTTCTTCTTGGCTTCATCAGCCTTCCCCTTATTCGACTCACGGGCAACCTTCAGGTCACGCTCCGTACTCTCTCGAACCTTGGCTAGCTTTTCTTCTGCCTTCTTCACGTCGGCGTTTTCAGCGGTGGCCTTCTTACGAACCTCCGCAAGGCCCTTTTCGGCGTCTTCCAGGAGTTTCGTTTTTGCGGTCCAGCCGCCCAGGGCACCGCCGGTAGCTTCTTTAATCAGCTCGGAACTGCGCTGCCCGAACAGCTTAGCTATCCCGTTATAGCTAAGGTTTTCGATCCCCTTACGCAGAGACAGAATAGCGTCAACTAGACGATCATCTTCTTCAAGCCCGCGACCGCCCGCGCCAACAAAATCACCCGTTGCTGCAAGGTGTGCAAGCTGCTTCCCAGCAACAGAAAGACTCTTTGTAGCGGCCAAAAAGTCGCGCATGGAATTGTTGGTGAAAACGTACTCGTTCTTACCGGACAAGTTCATGCCCAGCATCCCGGACTTCCACACGCCACCCGTATCGAACAGGCGCACGCCCCTCTTCGCCAACTCAAAGATGCCCTCAGCAGAGCCCCAAGAAACACTCTTGGTCTCTCCGTCAGTGGTCTTAACATCTACACCGTCAACGGAGGTGTTAAGAACCTTATCGGCAGTGCCACTAGCGCCAGCCTTAAGCGGGTGCCACCAAATATCTGTGAACTGGGAATTACGGGAGCCTGCAGCTGGTCCGCCAAGCTGCCCGTCGCCGCGGCCACCGCCCATCTCCACGTTTGTGGATTCGCCATTCGGGCCATACAACGTTCCGGCAGTGTGGCCGCCGTAAGGCCCACCGTTGAAGTACGCGGTCTCAAATGCGTTTTTCCCGCTAGAGCGTCCACGCTTAAATCCATGCGCACCCAACCAAGAACCCTGAGACATGGTCGCAAACTTACGACCCGTGGCGTCCACGCCAGATACCAAAGAAGCAATAGCAGACTGTAGACCGGAGCAATCACCCCAATTAGAATCCAGCCCGCCGCCCCACACATATGGAGTTCCATCCAACGGGCGCGGAACAGGGTTACCGTTAACAGTCGAACCCTTAAGCCACCTGATTACGTCAGAGTAGCCAACTACTCCACCATCAGCGTAGCCGGGTAGGCCGAGGTCGCCCATCTTGCCGTTAAGCTTGCCGCCGTTGATAGCAGCCAGTAGGCGACCGTATTTCTTGGTCGCCTCACGGTTGACGATGAACTCGCCCGGCTCCACGCGGGCGATAGGCTGTTTGCGCTCAGTAGACCAACCCAGAATCGGGTCACGCTCCGAACGCGGCACACCAGGCACATCAGGCAGCACACCACCACGCGCAAACGCAGGCACCACACCACCCAGGTACAGGCCCGGCACGAAACGCTCAATTTTATCCGGGATGACAGCACGAACCGCATTCTCCACCATGCCAGCAGCAGAACGAACACCATCAGCAAGACCACGGATAATGCTGCGACCAGCATCCATCAGCCACGAACCAGCACCAGCAAACGCAGCCCGAATCTTGCCCGGCATCGCACGGAACCCGGCAACCATCTCCTCAATCTTGCCCTTAACAGCGGACACCATACCGGCAACCACGCCACGGAACTGGTTGATAACAGCCTTCGCCACCTCAACAGCCGCGGACACACCGGCCTTCATCAAATCCCACGCCACCTGAAGCGGCCCAGAAACAACACCCCTAATGTGGTCACCCAGGGACGAGAACCGGTTCCCCAGATTAGAGAAGTTACCGGTGAGAATGTCCGCCACGATGCCAAACGTGTCACGCATCGCACCCCACGCGGGCTTAATCATGTTCTCCCACACAGACTTAACCGCCGTGGCAAACACGTTAAACGCCTGCACCAGCACAGTTTGAAGAATCGGGGCAATGAAGGCCGCAGCCTCCTGCACCACGGTTTTCATAAAGTCGAACACGGGCTTAAGCACACCATCCCACACAATCTGGAATGCCTGCGCCAAGACCTCCCACGCCTGCTGAACTAGCTCAAAACTCTGCTTGACGCCTTCCCACCAAAGACCAGCAGCCGCCTTGAACAGCTCAAACACTGGCGCTACCCACGTGTCGTAGAACTGGCCAAAGCCCACCGTGAACTCGGCCCACTTCTCCTGCATCAGACCCCACGCCTCGATAGCAAAGTCCTTCAGCACGACCAGCTTGTCGCGGAAGAACTCTAGAGCCGTGAAAATCGGGGAATCAGGATTCAACCCCAGAGCAGCAGCATAATCAGTGGAGTCACCGGTCTTCCAGAAGTTCAGAGCGCCAGAAACAATCTCTTTAATCTTGCCGAAAACAGCAGAGACCTTTTCCGTAACACCATCCCAAATGCCGATGGCTTTTTCCTTGATGGCCTCAAACGTCGGGCCGAAATTCGTCTTAACCCACTCAATACCGGCCTTAAACTTCTCAACGACCCAATCCCAGCCCTTACCAAGAGCCTCAGTAAACGACGCCCACAGCTTGCGGCCAGTCTCCGTCTTCGTAAAGAACAACACCAGGCCAGCAACAACAGCGGCGATACCAGCAACAATGAGGCCAACCGGCCCCATAAGCACAGCCATCGCAGCCTTGAGGCCCGTCATCGCTTTCCCCGCCACGGCAGCAATCTTCGCCATGCCACCAAGCGCAGTAACAGCCGACGCTACAGTCGAAATGCCAACAATGGCAGCGGCCACCGTGCCCACTGCGCCAGCTAACGTCAAAAACAGCTTAGGGTGCTTGCCGACCTGCGCAGAAACTTTCGCAAAGGCTTCAGTTACCAACGCCATCACCGGCAACAGTGCAGTGCCGATAGTTTCCTTAGCGTCATCAAGTTTGGCCTTCGCAACCTGCGTTTTATGCGCAGCGGTATCCGTTTCACGCGCAAACTGGCCTTGTGCCGACGCGGACTGCTCCGTCAACAGCGCCAGCGTGGCCTGAGCCTTAGCCTGCTTCTCAGCCTCACCAGTCAGGCCATCCAGCCCCATCTCGGCCATCTTGGCTTTAATATCAGCCTGCTTAATCGAAATGCCGTAGCGCTCAATCGGGTCAGTCTCGCCACGCAGCACCGCGCCCAACGCAGACACTGCATCAGACGTAGGGCCACCAAACGTGGCAGCAAGGTCAGCACCCATCGCGACCAGGTCAGCAGACTTCCCGCCAAGCTCCTCCATCGGAGTGCCTAAGTTCTTCAGCATCGCACCCATATAGGATGCCTGCTCACGATACTCACGCCCCGACAGGCCAACAGAGTCGGCAGCCGTCTTAGACAGGTTATTAATCTTTGCAGAGTGCTCACCAAAGATGGATTCCACCGCGCCATAGGACTGCTCGGCCTCAGCCGCGTAATCAGCCGCACCCTTACCAAGCGCAGTCAAACCACCCAGCGCAACACCAGCATGAACCCTAAACTTGTTGGAAAAGTCCACCACCGACGACCCGGCCTTACCCACCGCCGACGACAGTTTCTGGCCGAAAGACTTACCCGCCTTCTCCGCCTCACTGTTCAGGGCTTTCGACACGTCGTCGCCAATAATCTTGCCGACCTTCGTGCCCTCACCCTTCACGGCGCGGCCCATGGCATCGGTAATCTCCTTACCAAGGTCACCGCCCGCGTCCTTGCCCTTACCCTTCAGGGCGTTGGACATGCCGTCGGCTAGCTTCTTACCGGCATCCTTACCATCCGAATCCAGGCCGGAGAGGGACTTCTTAATACCCTCTGCCAGCTTCGACGTATCCGGCATGATGGTGATATAAGCAGAAGCCAGATTCATAGTCGGCATAACAAGTCCTTCCTAAAGCAGTGTTCTAAGCCCAGCCCAGGGCCTTCGCAGTCTCAGCGGTAGACCACACCTCACCGGTGACGCGGCCACTAGAATTACGGTCATTGAGGTCAACTTCCTCAGCCGCAAACTCAGGCACCTCAGAACCACCAGAAGGCGAAGAACCGCCAGCGTGGCGGTAAATCGGGGGCGGCGGCTTATCACCCTGCTGACCCACCAGGGCAAAATGAATCCACCCCAACCGATCAGCGATAATCGCCGCCAAATCCTCCCCAAGACCCCACACAGCGTCCTCCCCCAGCACGACACGAGACAGTGCAGAATCCCGCGACGATGAATCAATAAACGCCACCAAATCCTGCAACTGATAATCAGGATCGCCAGTAAAAAACCAGCGTAAGCGCAAACCAGCGCGCACCAAATCCCCCTCCAGGGCGCGCCGCTGCGCAGGGTCCTCTAGGAGTCCGCAGACTCTTCCGATTCCCCCACCGTTACACCTGCATCCTTCTGCCATGCGGTGACTAGGTCAACCACATCTTCGGCATACATCTCATCAATGATGTCTAGGGTTTCTGGGTCATTCTTGGTGACGAGTTCCAGCAGGCTGTAAAACTGTTCCTCGTCGGCAAGCTTGCGGATTTTGCGGATGATACCGAACGGGAAATTACCGAACTTCGGCAGACTAATGGTCTTGCCCTCGTAGGTGTAAGTAAAAGTATTGGCCTTCGACTTCTTGGTCGTCTTGGTAGTCATGGGAGACCTCCTATTGAAATATGAAATGAAAGATTATGGGAGACGTTTAGGTGGGCTAGGGGCGTCTCCCTACTCCCCTAGCCCGGCGCGACCGCTAGTGGTTATCCCCAGCCGGGGAGACCCCCTCAGACGTGGCGACCTCTTCAGATGGCACCTCAAAGTGCGCGATGAACTTCTTGTTATCCACTGCGAAGCACTCAATTTCGACCTCGTACTTGATGACGTCATCCTTCTTAAAGGTGATGTCACCGACAGACGTGACCTGGCCATCCGGGACGAAAATACGGGCCTTCTTGCCCTCGCCACCATTCATCTCAGCAACAAGCGAGAAGTGTGGAAGCTCGCCAGCAGCATCAGCTACCGTGATGTTCTTCCCCTCGATGGTGACGTTGTCCTTGCCGTAAACCGCCTTAAGAACATTCGCGTTCGCAGACTCAAGGAACGTGAACTTAAGCACCACAGAGTGATCAGTCTCCAGAACAATGACGGTGTCCTTGTTCCAGTCCTTAATCTTCTCCGTGGAGCGGTCAACGGTCTTTGTCAGACCCTCCTCGCCAATAAATCCAGCTGGCTTCGCATTAAGACCAGTGGGAAGCGCAGTGGATGCGTCCTTCGGGAAATTAGTGGCGGTCTTCTGGACGTCACCAATAAGCAGGCCGCCAGATGCCTTCACATCAGGTGCGCCAACGAGCACATTTGAGCGATTACGTGCATCAGCCATTTTTGAGTCTCCTAACTCATGTAATTTGGGCATGAAAAAAGCACCCACCACTAGGCGAGTGCTTGGTACGCATGGCCAGCTAACTGCCAGCGCGTATGCGTTTCTTCAATATCAGGGTCATTTAATTCATGCGGCCCACTCATCTCATCCCACCCAACAATCGCCGGGTACTCGGTAGAGATCGTGAACCGCAGATAGTCACGGCACTGGTACACAGTGCTCAGGACTGCCTCCATGTCTTGCCAACGCCCATAGACCTCAACAATCATGAAGACCTTGTCATACGTAGGGGAATACGCCTCCGGGGCAGACGGCTCCACACGGATAAACACCGGAGGGGGCTTCGGAGGTACACGCGTCGACGCCGGCACCCCAGTCAGGTCACGCAATCCGGCCAACACGTGCTCAACAGCGGTCAGCATCACGCACCACCCAAAGCCTTCAACAGGGTGTTGTGCTTCTTCTGCGAATGCGAGGCCGCATAGTCTGCCGAGCGCACATACACGCGGTAACGAGACTTACCGTTAGCAGTCGTTACGCGACCGTTCGCCTGATAGCGGCGCACCTCCGGCGACGGGGACACAGCCTCAGCACGCTGCCGCACCTTATCGGCAGCACCATCAACCGCAGCCCTAGTAGCAGGCATCGTACGGATCTCCTCAAAAGCGGCCATATTCCACTTAATCGGCTTACCCAACTAGCCCACCACCTTCCTGCAATCAACAACCACCAAACCAGGAGACCAACCATGCCAACCATGATTGAAATCCTGCACATGCCCCTGCACCTGCCACACCTGACCATCCGGGGTACGCACCTGCCCATCAGCAGGCGGCGCATCCCCAGGACGCATGTGAACATGCAGCATGTCCACGGTGCGCAGCACAGAATCACCGTGTTCTTCTTGGCTCATATCTACCCACCACGACGCAACCGGATATTCCACCCAATCACCCGCGGTGGGCCGCTCATTACCAAACCGGTCCACGGTCTTACCAGGCACCATGAACTCCAACGACTGCTTCAGCGGGATAAAGCTCACAACCGCCCCCTAATACGGCCACACCGTGAACACGCGCCCCCGGTAACCACGTAGGCGCTGCTTGTCATTAGCCGACAGCCACACACCATTAGTGGTAGCTCCGGACTCAAACCCAAACGAGCGCGAAAACGGGCCAGCGGACACAGACGTGGACGAGGCGCCTTCAGGCACCGCGCCTTCCTTTTCGGAATAAGCACGCGCCACCATACGGGCAACCACACGCCGCACACGGTCAGGCACAGGCGTATCAAAAGCCGTTCGGCAGTACGCCTCCACCAGGTCGCCAGCCTCTTCAATCAGGGCGGTTACATACTCAGCTTCATCACTCGGAATCTGCTGGTCGGGAAGCAGCCTTTGAACGTCGCTTAGTTCCGCGAGCACTAGCAGCCTCCTTCCCCTCGACAAGACGATCATCAACAGTCGCACCCTCCGGCACCTCATCACCGGCACGCAAGTAAATTGCGCCACCAGCGACGTGGACCAGGATGGTGCCCTCAATGTCAGACTTAACCCGCAAAGTTCAACACCTGCGCAACCATAGAGGCGTTCGGGTTAGTCATCACCGGCAAGGCAAGGCCATTGACGCGTACCCAGTAGGCGTACGGGTCCCACTCCACATTTACGCCGGCAATCAGGCCCGGCGCGTCAGCCGGGGCGATGCCGTACTCGGGGGCGTTCGCCTCGGCGGTGGTGCCAAACACGGTCTGTCCAAGCTCATTGGTGCCAGCAGCCGGCAGCATGAACACCTTATCTGGGGACAGAATCGGCTTCCGCTTACCCGCAATGTTTACGGCACGGGTGAAGCGGGTGAATCCCGGTAGGCCGTAGGAGCCGAGGACAGCGTTGAGCTCATCCAGGGTGGCAACGTTGCGGACAGCGGTGCCACCGATGGCGTCACGAACCTGCTTGTTGCGCTGGAATGCGGAAATCACCTTGTTGGAGGCCAGGATAGTGCCGGGCAGAACACCGTTCTCGTCCTCGTACTTCTCGCCCCATGCAATGAGGTCATCCAGCGGAGTGCCGGTGTCGGCGTCCCACTGGTTAGCGGCCTTGGTGGTCATGTCGGCCTTGCGGCCAAGGTCTTCGTCGGCGTAGAAACCGTTCTCCTTGATGGTGACACGGCCAGTCTCCAGCACGGTACCGCGCAGTGCCTCAATACGGCTCAGGACGGCGTTAGTGGTGTCCACAGTGACCTGACCAATCTTTTCCTCAGCCTGGGTGTTGCCGCCACGTGCGCGAATCTGGTCCAGCTCACCAATACGGTTCTTCTGGGATACCGGCGGCAGCTGCAAAGCTACCTGGCGTCCACCACGCGCACCACCAATAGTGGATTCGGCGTCATAGGAACGGTACTCAGCCGCGTTGACGAGGCCGCCATCAGTGATGGTGTACTTCGCAACATCCGAATCCGTCGGCGTGTCTGGGAAGAACTGCGACAGGGAAATATTGCGGGCGTTAATGTCCTGCTGAGTGCGTCGAGCAAAAACAGTCAGCTCAGACGCGTGAATAACATCATTAGAAAGTGCCATGGTTTAGGCCTCCACCTCTTCCTTAGTAGCGAATACGAACGACGCCGGTACCTGAGTGAGGGTGGTGACGTCAAACGCCTTTTCCGGCAGGAATGCCGGGCGAATACGGCCATGCCACACCATGGGGGCCACCTGGTGGTCGCCGCGTGCTGGCTGGTCAGTGAGCAGGAAACCGGCGAGCTTATCCTCAGCGGCGGCTACCGGCTCATACAGGCCCTTAGCGTCCTGCTTGAGGGGAACGCCGGCGGGGATGAGGTCACCGAAGGCCTTAAAGGCTTCCACCTTGAGGGTGACGGTCTGGGCCTCGTTAGTAGCGTGGGCGGAGCCGAGCCACTTCTGGTTCGAGCCGCCCACCTTCTCATTATCAACAATCAAAGACATGTTCTTTACTTCTCCTTATTCTTGGGGAACATGCGGTCATACAGGTCAGCGCCTGCCGAACTGCCACCGGGGACCTCCACCCCGCGTGGGGCGTAGGCAACACCGGATCGCTTCTCAACGATTTCTTTCAGCTTCTTGTCGAAGTCGTCGGATTCGCGGTCCAGTGCTTGGTAGGCGTCACGGAAGGCGATGGAGTCAGCAAGCTGGGATACCGGCACCTGCGTGCCAATCTCAATCTCCAACGCAAACAGGTCACGGAACATGTTGAGTTCAGACTCAGCGGCCTCACGGCGCTGGTTAGCGTCCCTTGCCTGGTTTAGAGCCTTCTCAACTTCGTCACTCGTGTCTGGTGCGTCATCAACTTTCTTTTGCCAAGACTTGGCACGCTTCTCCCATTCACGGGAGTGCTTTTTCCAGTCCTGAATTTCCGACTTAACCTCTTCTGGGGTCTTGTCGGGGAATACGTCACCCCACGCCTCTGACGTGTCATCAGGGCTTGTAGTGGGCGTCTCACTGGTGTGCTGCACTACCTCTTCGCCGGCGTTCTGCTCTTCTACCGGGGTGTTATTCTCTTTAGCCATTTTGCTGTCTCCTTCTTCCTTTTCGGATTACATGTGGGGGTGAGCGCGACCACCCCACACGTGAGGCGCTCCCGCGCTACTAACTCGGCCATTCCGGCTATTTACGCAGCGATGCCCTGCTCTCGCATCGCCTTAGTGATTAGTTTCATGGTCATTGGCTCCCCCGGGTACTTCTCGGCGGCGTACAACCTGGCCGCCTCATACTCCTCTTCAAAATCAGACATATACCCAGGAAAATTTGCGTCCACCCCGTCGGGAACCGGGGCGGCGACACATTTACAGTGGTCGTGGTACTTCGATCCTGCCGACTGCAAACCGCGCACACGGCCCTTCTTAAGCCGAGTGCCCTTGTCCTTGCCATCGGAATAATGCTTCTTCACACCGGACATGCCGACGAACAGGGCCGATGACTCCGACCCGTACACGGCGCCACGAGACGCCAGAATCCGGCAGAATGAACACGCCCCGGGCTGCGCAACCCTGGCGTACTTCACACCCGTGTTTAGCGCATTCAGGTCAACAGTGTTTCGGCTCGCGCCAAAAATGTGTTTTTGAAGTAGCAGCGCCATGCGTGACGTCGGGTCAATGCGCCCGACCTCATTTGTTGCCATGCCCCACCGAACTTCTTTAGTTAGCTGCTCATAGGTAGGCATGTATGCAGGCAACGCCTCGTATAGGTCGTCGGCAACGATTTCATCCCACCATGTTGCGGTCATCTCAGCAGCAGCGCCACCAAAAGTGTTCACCAAAGCAGAAAGTGCCTCAGTGAGGTAAATGCGTGCCTGTTCGCGCTCAAGATCCTTAGCCCGGCGAATGATCTGCAGTAGGTCATGCATCGCCATTCGGTTTACCTGGTCAAGCTGGTTGCGCATCAAATCCCACTCAAGCTTGCCTCCCGTCACTACCGTCACGGTTCACCACTCCCTCGCCTCGTCGATAGTTCCTCGACAATCTGCGCGTCCTCGGTAGACGTATTTGACTGCGACTGAATCTTCGACTCCACCAACTTGTTTAGCTTTTCTACACGCGCATTTTGGCGAATCTTTGGCCGCTGGTCATCGGGGATTCGTAGCCTATCCAGTGCCCAATCAGACGTGGGGTCAATCCACTGGGATAGCTTCATAATCGCATCCGCGTCCGACGACAGCGTAGGCGACGCCGGGTCCTCCCAACGTTCCTTAACACTGGTGGAAAATTCCGACCACGGAATCCGGTTCCCGTTCAGCCACGACGCCATCCACCCCACTTGGCGTAGGTCAGGGTTAATCAAATCCTGCTGGTTACGGCACCCCAGAATAAGCCGGTCAAGCCACGCACGAATCGCGTCCGCGCTAGGCGGATTCTCAGTCGAAAAACCAAGATAAGCCACCGGGATACCAGTAGCCGACGACATAAGCTGCGAGTAAGCGCGCACCTGCTCAATAAACGGCGTGGGCGGCGACGATGAGAACTGGTGAAGTTCCATCTCGGGTTCGCCTGGAATCTCGGGAGGCGGCAACGTCAACAAGGACCCGGTGGTGGCCCTAAACCCCGCCATGACCTTCTCAGACTCCGACGGGTTATCACCATCCACAAACATGTCCATGGTGCCGTTCTTCAGCCAGCGTTGCGGATAGGTGTAAAACTCGCGGTTTAGTTCCATACCCTGCAACGTTCGGCAGGCCGCAATAGTGTAGTAGCGAACCGGCGTGCTAATCATCGATCGGCCATACCAACGGCGGGAACGAACATTATTACGGATACGCACAATAGACGGCGTACCAAGCGTGTGGGGTACAAAATCATCAACCTCGGAAGAATTGCCCCTAATGTATGCGACACCCTCCGGTAGGTACAGGACTGTCTGCTTATCTCCATCTAGGAGCGTTCGTTCACGCATTCCAGCCACGGGGCGCTGATTGAAGTTATCCCAAATCAGCGTGCCCTCAGTCGGTGGGACCGAGTGCGCTTTCCACACCCCAGTGTCGTCCGGTTCCAAGGCGATAAACCCGATACCGAAGATTAGGGAGTCAAGAACCGCCTCCTTAGTAGCTAGTGGCACCCCAGCCAACTCCGTGACCTGTTCTAGGCCGCGTCGGCGCTGGTCAGCCCAGCCGAGGAAGCGCATGCGCTCCGCGTAGGAGTCCACCACAGTAGCTGGCCAATCAGACGCCACGTTCAGTTTCGCAGCCAACTCCGGCGGGACAGCAATGTTTAGCGTGCCAGTAATGTACTCGCCAGTATAGAAATCCTCGGCAGTCTTATTGGCAGAATACCGACGGTTCCGCGTCCCGTTGAGCACCGACAGAAAATCCCGGTGCGACTCAGACAAACGAGCCATCACAACACTCCAATCTTTCTTTTCTCGGTTCGTTCACGTGGTTGACCCCAACCTGCAGACACAGCCTCAGTCATCGCACGAAACGCCAACATCGCGGCATACGTGCCATCAATTTTGTCCGGCGAATCGGGATAGGCCTTATACAGCAGATACCCGGTTCGGGTTGCGCGTCGGCGTGCGTTGAGCAGGTGGCGGACCAAGTGTGGCGAAGCGCCAATGCTGACCTCTTCCAGCATGATCGCTTGTCGGAAATTCTCGACCCACTCGGACACTGATGATGTTTTCGCCCGTGGCCAGGCGGCAATTGGTGAGTTTCGGGAAACCCTCACCCGTAATTGCCTACGGTATCTCGCTTCCCATTCAGCAACCTGAGATTGCCACCCGGACGGATCGGCATAAAAACCGATGACGTTATACCTGCGGAAACAGTCATCAATCGTGGCTTGAATATCCAGCAGATTCGGTTGCCAGTCCTGTGTGTCGTTCGGGCCTTTCTCCCAAATCTTGATCTCGCAAATGTGCTTGTCCGCAGGACGTGCTGCCACCAGCGCAGTCGCATCCGGGCCTGACCCCCGGAAAGTAGACACGTCGG